>CAZQOW010000041.1:12133-14204 GCA_964595045.1 uncultured Pseudomonadota bacterium | reverse complement strand
ATCCACCAGATCAGATCGTTGAAGAGAAGCATCCATCCCATTTTCCAGGGAATAGTTCCTTGAAGAGCGTAAAACAAAAAACCGACAGGACCAAAAAACTTTCCAAGCAATCCGACCAAAACAATCGGCCAATGCTGAAAAGGATGAAACGCGGCAATGGCATATCCAATCCCATAAACTCCAATCACCATTCCGAGACATTGCCAGAGAATCGTCTGTGCCGTCGATTCCATTCCAATCATTTGAAGAGAGGAAGAGGGAAAGAGAAGAACGACTCCTCCAAAAAGCAGATTATAAACTGCTGCGAAGAGAAGAGTGATTTTGATCCAGGGAACTGAATCGATTTTTTTTGAGGAAATGTTCATGGGAGAAAGTATACCTGAATTGTTGTCGATGAAAAATTAGATTGCTACCGAAAGCGAACTGATTATAATCGGACTTTATTTTTTGTAAATTATTCACGAGTTGAATTAATCTAAAAAGGAGCTATTTCAATGAAGTTTAAACTATCAATTCTCATGGTTTTATCGGTTTTTATTTTGGCTTCCAGCGCAAAAGCCCAAACTTCCCAGCCAGCCAGCGGATCTACCAAAACAGAAATTCCGGTGATTTCGATTGGAAACCAGGTAAAACCGACGAAGTCGGGAGAAGAAAAATCAGAGAAAACCGAAAAAACAGATAAAAAAGAAAAACCAACCACTTCCAAAAAATCGGTTGAAAGAGCTCCCAAAGTGGCGAGAATTGATACAGTCCCGTTAGAATTAAAACAGACCATTTACTCGAGAAGATCCCAAGTTGGAAATGAAGTGACTTTTATCGTGGCAGAAAATGTTCCTTCCAAAGGGGTTCCACTTCTTTCTCGTGGAACTCCAGTGATAGGAAAAATTAGTGCCATTGAAAAACCGTCCAAGAAAAATCCTGGAAAACTAGTGATCGTTTTTGATCATATTGTCACTGCCTCCGGGGGTTCTGCTCCCTTTACTGCTACAGTCGAGTTGATTTCCCAACAAGATAAAGGTGGATCTTACGGAAAAGAAATTTTTATGCCGGCCGGTTTTAAACAGTCGGTCGCTCCTTCTTCGGTGGTGAAATCGGCAGGGCGTCCACAGAAATTAAAATCCACCAAAGGAACTTTAACCGCCAAAGCTGAGGTGAACGATATTTCGATTCGAGTCAATGATGGAAAGCTTCCTGGAAAGATCGAGGTTTATGTTGAACCTCCCACAGGAATGAAAGTGAGCGATCTAAAAGATGATTCCTTGAAATTAGTTCGGGTAAATGATTTCGCTTTATTAAAGCCTCTTAATTCTGATGCTGGAAATGCAAAAGTCGGCGATTTTAATAAGAACAATATTCAAGATCTTAAATTTGTATTTGATGGTTGGGAGCTTTCAAAATATTTACCGGCCGGCAGTTCAGTGATTGTATTCTCCGGAATGACCAAAGCTGGCAAACCCATTGAAGCGACTGGTCATGCGAAAGTTGAATTTAAATAGAAAGATTGTTGTGTTCATTCACGACAAGCCATCCAACAGCAGGATGTTCTGATTTTAGAACATCCTGTTTTTTTTAAGATACCTCAAAATTAAATAATAGGCTTCTTTGAAAACTAGATCGTATTTAGTATTCAAAAGCTTTAGATGTTTCCATTGGGAAAACTTCTGTTAATTATGAGTTGTTGGAAAAAAAGACTATAAAAAAACCGACATTGAAATGAATCAATGTCGGTTTCTAAATTCAGATAGAATAGAATCTCTTTTTATCGATTTCTATGTTCATGATGCCTTCTATGATCGTGCTCGCGGTCATAATAACGATCATAATCCCGTCCATGCCATCGACGCCATCTCCAATCATCACAGTTCCAGTTGTGACAATGATTTCGAGCGATATAGACTGGTCGCTCTCTGATATACACCGGCTCTGGATAATACGCGGTTCGATAAGGGCGACCCAAATTAATTGAAATGACAGGATTTGCTTCCGAACGAACTGCTGAAAAGATCGGAAGTGCCAAACTGACTAAAAAAAATAGGGCAATAAAAAAACGTTTCATATCAACTCCTTTTTG
>CAZQOW010000041.1:0-12033 GCA_964595045.1 uncultured Pseudomonadota bacterium | reverse complement strand
TCTAAAGCAGGATACATGCCAATAAGCGGGTGATGGATAAGTTGATGAATTGTGAGCTAATATTTTAATAGATCTGATAAGAGGATTTAAAGCTCAGGGTAAGATCTCCCCAAAGACAGGAAAAACTCTACAGTAGTACTGATCCGCAGAGCAATTTTTAATGGTTTTGTGCTCTCTTTTAGGCAACTTCATTCCCCTGTTAGTACGATAAATACCATGTCAGCTCATATTGATTGTAGAAAATCGTGATCTTTTGGTGATGAATAGAATAAGGAGTATGAGAGAAAGCACTTTCTATCTATTGCCAATCAGTATTAATTCTTTTAAACACAAGAGTTTAAAGGAAAGGGTTTCATATTTAATAGAAAATAATTTTAATTAGAATTTTCTTAAAGAGGAAATAATCACTATGAAAAAAATGATTACTTTAATCAGTTTTGTCTTTACTCTTTTTGTCACACCTAAAATATACGCGGCGAATGTTTTTACTTATGTAGTCAATAGTGGCGACAACAGCATGTCTGTGATTGATACGATGGATAATACTATTAAAACCACCATTAATAATATCGGAAGTTCTCCCTGGAAATTAATCGCTCATCCATCAGGGGCAAATATTTATATTACTAACTCAACTGCTACCACTGTTTCTGTCATCGATACTTCCACTAACAAAGTTACGACCACCCCTATTACCGTCGGCAATCAACCCAAAGAAATTGCGATTAGCCCTGATGGAAAATTTCTTTATGTGGTGAATGCGGTCGACAATAATATTTCTGTCATCGATACCAGAACAAACGCCCCAGCTGCCGGATCTCCACTGACTGCAGGCAAGATGATCAGTGATGTCGCACTCTCTCCAGATGGAAAATTTATTTATATCGTCAATGGTGGGGACAACACCGTTTCAGTCTTAGATGCCTCTACCAGAACCGCCATTATGGGATCTCCTGTGACCGTCGGTAATCATCCCATTGCCGTGCTGGTGTCTGCCGATAGCAGTCAGGCGTTTGTGGCCAATCTATTTGATTCAACGGTTTCCGTGATTAACGCCAACGCCACTTCGATGCCCCCTACGGTGACTGCAGGTCCATCGGTTAATCTGGGTGGCGGACTTTTGGTGGACCTTGCTCTCAGCCCGACTAGTAAAGAGGTGTATGTATTAAATGTAGGAGATGGAACGAATAATGGAACCGTTTCTATTATCGATACTTCAAAAAATCCTCCTGTAGTTAAAGGAGCTCCGATTCCTGTCGGAAAAGCATCTCTCGGAATTTCGGTCACCCCGGATGGAAAAACTGTTTATGTCGCAAATAATGGAGACAACACCGTTTCTATTATTGATGTCACAAAAACTCCTCCGGTAGTCATTTCAAAAGCTGTGGGAAATAGTCCCACTTCTCTCAGTACTCTTAACATTCCTCCTCCAGCGGCTCCTCCAGGAGATCCCAATGGAACCCAAATTCCCCCAGGAGGTAAATCAGGGGAGTCGGATGAAGTAAATACGGGGGCTACAGTTCCAGCCAACACTGAAAATGGCTCAGGAGGCTGCAGCTTCGTTGCTATTGCGAGTCAAGCAAATTTAAATTCTTTCATTTATCTATTTTCTATTTTTCTCCCATTAAGTTTTTATAGAAAGCTCAGGAAAAAATAATTTTAGGTGATTCGATATTTTTCTCTTTTCCGCGGGAAAAAAATTCCATTGAATCCAATAGGGTTTAACAACTTTTATCAAATTTTTCTTATTAAACTCTTGGTACTTTTAACCGATCCCTTCCAACCCTTAACAGCTGTGCTATAGCGATCCCGAATCTTCTTTACACCCTGCTTAAATTCCATAAGAATTTTAAAATATGTCCCATACTTCTTACCATGTGGTTCGGTTAAAAATTCCTGAAAGTTCTCTCGTGACGATGCGAGCGAAGTTGTACGACGACGATTGTCTCGGTTTGGAAAAAGAGAGTACTGCTTCCAATGAAATGATTTTAAAAGCTTATTTTAAGGCAGAAACGCCACTTTCAGAATTGTTGGAATTTATGGAAAAAAAGTTTCCTGAAGTCATTGAGCTCGATGGAACGACGATCGGTTTATATGAAGATGAATCAGAATCTCTTTCTTTCGAACCGTTTGAATTGACCAAAAACTTTTCGGTTTATCCTCCCAATTATTTAAAAAATGAAAAACCGTTAGATCAATCGAAAACGATTTTTATACGTCGCGGGCTCGCTTTTGGAACAGGAAAACATGAAACAACCCAAATGGTGGCAGAAGCGATGATCTCCTATAAAAATCAAAATCATTCTCTCCTCGATGTCGGTTCGGGGAGCGGAATTTTGTCCATTCTCGCTGAGAAGATCGGTTTTGAAAAAATCAGGGGAGTAGAAACTGATGAAAAAGCGCAAAAAAATGGGCTGGAAAATTTCAGCTTGAATCAATGCAGCAAAATTCTTCTCTCTGAAAATATTCAGACGGTTCAGGAAAACTATGAAATGATTGTGGCGAATCTTTTAACCCCGACGATTCTTTATCTCCAAGAAAAGATTTTGCAGCGATTAGAGCCAAACGGAATTTTGATTTTATCAGGAATAACCCGGAGTGAAGAAAATCAGATCCGTGAAGCTTTTCAGGATCATAATTTGCTTGAGTTAAAACATTTGGAAGAGTGGTGTTGTTTTGTTTATCAGAAAAATCAAATTCATTAATTATTCGCATTCATACTGCAAATTGACATGTTCAATATGAAATTTTTCTGAGAGAAGCCGGTTGATTCTCTCGGTCAACTTCATGCTTTCTAGCACCGTACAATCTTCCACAATAATATGCGCGGTCATCGCATACATATGGGTAGTAATTTCCCAGACATGAATGTCATGAATCTCTTTGATCTCTCCAATCTCTTTTTTCACAAAATTGGTTAACTCAGAAACCTGGATATGCTTTGGGGTCGATTCCATTAGGATATGGACCGAATCGAGTAGGAGACGAATCGCCCAAAAAAGAATGAGTAAACTAATAATAAAAGACAAAATCGGATCAATTTTTGTCCAACCGGTATAATAAATTAGAATCGCTCCGAGGATGACTCCAACGGAGCTTGCAGTATCGGAAAGAACATGGAGATAAGCACCGCGGAGATTCAGACTTTCTCCTTTCACTTTATGAAGAAGAAAAGTGGCGACTAAATTTGATAAAAGTCCTACGATAGCAACGATCAGCATCACCGAAGATTGAATAGGATGAGGATAGATAAAGTGAAAATAACTCTCGATCATCAGATATATAGAAACTCCAATGAGAAGAACCGCATTTAAAAGTGCGACTAGAACTTCTGCTCTAAAATAACCATATGTTTTCTGATGATTTGCAGGAGTCGCAGTAATTAACATTGCAAAAAAGCTGCTAAAAAGCGCAAAAAGATCGGTGAACATGTGCCCTGCATCTGAGAGAAGAGCTAGACTTTGGGAAAAAAACCCTCCCACAATTTCTACTCCCATGATGGTAGAAGTGAGTGCGATACAGATCAAAAAAAGTTTTTTCTGATTTTTTTTGTAGGAATGAAGAGTTGATTTTGGGCTATGATTTGGAATCATACAATTACTCTAATCCTTCTACGACTTAATTTCAATCCATCGTATCACGAGAGAGAACATGTTATCTTTATTGAATAGAAAAAAGATGATTGTATTTTTAGGAGTTTTTTCTCTTTTTATCTTCTTTCAAACCTTTTTGCTCTACGCCGAATTTTCTGCAGGAATTGGGGTGATTCTAGAATATTTACCTGAAAAAAAAGTCACAAGAGTTCGGGCGGTATTTCAGGGAACCCCTGCCGCAAAAGCCAATATTCGGCCGGGAGATGAAATCGTCTCGATCGATGGAATCTCGGCCGATCGTCTTGGTTTTCAAGAAATCGGAAAAAAAGTTTTAGGTGCTCCAGGAACCGCGATCAGTCTAGTTCTTCGGACCCCTCGCTCCTCTTCTACCCGAGAAGTAAAGCTGATCCGAATGAACCAGCAGAATGTTTCCCCTTTAATAGTTGGATCTTCGGGCTCTTCACGAGAACCACTGCTCAATGAATCCGAAAAAAATGAATTAAAACAGGTTGTGAGACGTTTGAAAACAGCGGATCAACAAAAACAACTGGAAGAGCTAATGATTCATTTTAGAGATGGAAAAATTTCGAAAGAAGAGTTTTTAAAGAAGATGAGGGATCGATTTTAATTTTCGATTAATACTCCCATAAGTCATTAAAGTCTTCTTTCTTGGATGAGAGGGTGGTTTATAAGAAGTTATGTGTCTGATTCTGGAGTATAAGAGATTGACACCTCCTTTTAAGCTTCGGTAGGCGTAAAGTGTGCAAATCTTTATTCTTATTCTTTATATTCCGCTGATTTTAAAAATAGTTTTCTCTGTGAGTCGATTGGAGAAGGCTTTTCCCTTTCTTCCGGAGTTAATCGGAAAAATCGAATATCCTCTCTCCCCTTGGCGGGATTTTTTCTTCTCCTTTTTTTTGGTTTTCATCGGAGCTTATCATCTCTTGTTCCTGTCTAATTTTTTTGATGGGTTCCTATTTTTGACATTCTTTTTTCTCTCTCAAATTAACTGGTATTATCGAAATAAATTTCGACTGAATTTATGCCGTTGGGTTTTAAAATTTGGCGAGATAGAACCAAACTATTTTTTTAAGATTTATTATCGTGGAATCGGTTCTTTCTTCAGTCCACTCTCTCTTTCTCCTCCCACTATCCCTTATTCTTTACTCGATTATCGAACCGGAAAACCTCCTCGAAAAAGCTATCTTCCGCTTTTGAGAAATATGGTCGATACATTAACGCTCGCGAAGTTGGCGATTTTGGCGATGAAAAAATTGCCGTCGAAAGAAGGAATCGACTCTTTTGATCTCTTTGCCAGGCTTTGGGGGAGCCGATTTGTGGCTCGAACCCATTTAAAACTGTCAACTCAAGGGATTGAAAAAATTCCCCCTTTTCAGGGAAAAGTACTTCTGGTTTTTAATCACAAAAGTTATCTCGATTTTGCTCTGACTTTTTTTGCTTTAGGAGAAATTCGAAATCGTTCTCGTCATCTTCGTCCTCGCTTTATTGCTGCAAAGGATCATTTCATTGATAATCCAATTCTTTATTCCTGGATCGGCATTGGTAAATGTATCGAAAAAGCAGGAATGATTTTCATCAATCGCCAGAAAGGAAAAGGTTGGTTGGCGATGCAACAGGCCTCTCAAAAATTAATTGAAGAAGAGTTAGAGGTTGCCGTTTATCCCCAAGGAACACGAGCTTGGGCGATGGTCGATGAAAAAGGGGGAAGAAGAGATGCTGGTTATTACAACACATTCAGTAAGAAAAGTATTCAAGATCCTCACGGACATTTAAAAATCGGTTCTGCTCAGCTAATTTTGGACACTGCGTGGGCGCTACAAGAGAAAAAAGCTGATCCACTCCAGGTTCTTTTTATCGGGATTGAAGGAACAGCGAATATTGGTCCCAAAAAATCGTTTTTGATTCAGACTGAGTCGGAGGTTCAGTTTAAAATTGGAAAATGTTGGAAAGTTGAATTGCCCGAAAATGTCACGATTGAAAATCCGCAAGGGAAAACTCCCCAGAATGATTCACAAATAAAATATCTGGAAATATTGAATCAGTTTCAGAGGACAATCGATACTGAATTGGAACAGACGATAAAGTGGAATGAAACGTTAATTGAAAGATTTTCAAATTACAATAATGACAAGTCGATCAGAGAATTGTTAATTTCCTCTAATGAAAAGGAGCAAAATATTCCGCTCATGATTCTCGATCGAATTTACACTTTACCCATCGATCAACGCTCAAAGCCTCTTCAGGAATATGAAAAACTTATCTTAGAAAATGCTGATCACGAAAGATGGGTCAATTTAAATGAGGAGGTCTCTTTGAAATTGTTATCGTTAAGTTAAAATGATGCTTTTGAAAGTTATTTTTTACCAACAAGCTTTCTTAGCTCGTTAAAATTTTTAGAAAACCATTTAAAACTGACTGTAAAGCTACTCGATTTAAATGGAGTGTTGTAAGTTCGATCTTCAACTTTTCCTGAATCAAAAACCACTCTTTCCATTTTTTCATTTGACATAAAAATGACTCTCTGTTCATCCGGATAAGAGGTATTTCCAGCACAGATTCGATTAAAGTTTTCTAAAAAAGGAAAGGGATATGAATCTTTTGTCTGCGGTTCAGAAGCAAGTTTTTTCTTTACATCTTCAGATGCACATTTGGTTAATTTAAGATTGAAATTTACACTTCTACCTATCATATTTTCCTTTTGAATGAGGTGATCAAAGAAGTTTGTTATTTCCTACTCAAAATAGCTTGTTTGATCGGTTCGAAATCTCTAAAGTTTGTAACTGAAATCATAGAGACTCGAGTTACTCCAGCAACTAAATCTTTAAATTTTCCAAAAAGGCTTCCTGAAGTAAAGACGACTCTTCCTGTGCTTCCAGCAGACATAAGAATATATTCTCCATTCTTATTTTTTCCGACACACACTTCTTTTGTATTTCCATAGTAAGGAAAGCGATCGATTACGTTGGGTTTATCGGTAGCATTTCCCAGCTCTCGGGATATTTTGTTTTCAGGAATACATTTATTAACGGCATAACCAAAAAGAGATTTTGTCTTTTCCATAACATTCTCCTAGATTTTAAAATTTTGAAAATAATTTAATAATTGGAGTTATCGACATTCTCTGTAAAATAGTTGCTACTTTTTTTCTCCTTATGTTATTTCTTTCAGCCTTATGTCTGATACAGCCAACAAGCCTGATTATAAAAGCAGCCTAAATCTTCCCAAAACCGATTTTCCGATGAAAGCGGACCTCGCCAATAAAGAGCCAGAGCGTATACGCCATTGGTCAGAAAACCAGATTTACCAGAAGATGATTTCAAACAATGCTGGGAAACCGAAGTTTACCTTGCATGATGGTCCTCCGTACGCGAACGGTCATATCCATTTTGGGCATATTCTGAACAAAGTTCTCAAAGACTTCATCGTCAAATACAAGAATCTAGCCGGTTTCCAGAGTGAGTATATTCCTGGATGGGATTGTCATGGGCTTCCGATTGAGCATCAGGTTGATAAAGATTTGGGTTCGAAAAAGAAAGAGATGAGTTTGGTTGAAATTCGCCAAGCATGCCGAAAATATGCTGAAAAATTCGTCAATTTTCAGCGGGATGAGTTTGTGCGACTCGGAATTCTCGGCGACTGGCAAAACCCGTATCTAACGATGAATTACGATTATGAAGCGACGATTGAACGAGAGCTTGGCAAATTTGTTGCCTCAGGCGCCGTCTACCGTGGCCGAAAACCGGTGCATTGGTGTATGAACTGCCGAACCGCTCTAGCTGAGGCAGAGGTCGAATATGAAAACCATTCTTCTCCGTCAGTTTATGTGAAGTTTCCGGTTTTATCTGATTTGAGTTCAGTTTCCGAAGCACTCAAAAACAAAAAAGTCTATTTTATTATCTGGACCACCACTCCGTGGACCTTGCCATCGAATCAAGCGATTGCGCTTCATCGAAATTATACCTATGCAGCTCTTGAGATAAACGATGAAGTTTACATCGTTGCTGAAGGGTTATTGGATAAAGTTCGAGAGACCTTGAATTTTTCAGAATCGAAGTTGATCGACCGAATCTCCGCCAAAAAATTTGAAAACCTGACTGCCTCTCATCCTTTCTTAAAGCGAGAATCCAAGATTGTTATTTCTGATCATGTCACCCTCGAACAGGGAACCGGCGTGGTTCATATCGCTCCAGCCCACGGACAGGAAGATTATGAGGTGGGGTTGCGCTACCAACTTCCAATTTTCAATCCAGTCGATCCATACGGGAAATTTTTGGGTGAAGTCGATCTGCCAGAGATTGTTGGAAAAAATGTTTTTGATGCGAATCCGATCGTGATCCAGATTCTTGAATCGAAAAATTTATTACTCAAACGGGAAGATATTCAACATTCTTATCCCCATTGCTGGCGATGTAAAAAACCGGTTATTTTTCGTTCGACCGATCAATGGTTTATCTCGATGGAAAAAACCGATCTTCGCCATCGCGCACTCGATGCTATTCGCAGAACCGAATGGGTTCCATCGTGGGGAAGAGAACGTATTTACGGCATGGTTGAAAATCGGCCCGATTGGTGCATTTCCCGTCAACGAAGCTGGGGAGTTCCGATCGTTGCCTTCTCCTGCAAAAATTGCCGAGAGGTTTTGATCGATCAAACCTTGATTAATCGCGTCGCTGAACTCTTTGAAAAAGAGGGGGCTGATGCCTGGTTTACAAAGTCGGCGGAAGAACTTCTTCCTCCAAATACCATTTGCCCGAAATGCCAATCGAAAGAATTTGAAAAAGAAAAAGATATTTTAGATGTTTGGTTTGATTCGGGGGTTTCATATGCAGCAGTTCTCAAGAAAAATCCGAATCTCCAATTTCCCGCTGATCTTTATTTAGAAGGATCCGATCAACATCGTGGCTGGTTTCACTCGTCTCTCCTTGCTTCAGTCGGTATTGAAGGGGTCGCCCCTTACAAAACCGTTCTCACGCATGGATTTGTCGTCGATGGAGAGGGGAAAAAATATTCCAAATCGGCGAAAAATTATGTCGATCCGGAAGTTCTCCTAAAAAACCGTGGAGCCGAAATTCTTCGTCTTTGGGTTGCCGCCGAAGATTATCGAAATGATATTCGAGTTTCCGATGAAATTCTTCTTCGTCTTACCGAAACCTATCGAAAAATCAGAAACACTTTTCGTTATCTGCTCGGAAATCTTTCCGATTTTCGTCCGGATGAGAATAGTCTCCCTTATGAAAAGCTAATTGAGCTTGATCGTTGGGCTCTCAATGCGTTGACTCGTTTAATTCAAAAACTTGAAAAAGCTTATTCAAATTATGAGTTTCACCAGATTTATCATGCGATCAATCAATTTTGCACAGTCGAGCTTTCGTCGTTTTATCTCGATATCTTGAAAGATCGCCTTTACACCTCGGCTCCGACAAGCCTTGAGAGAAGATCCGCTCAAACCGTTCTCTTCCAGATTGCCAAGGTGCTGACCGTCTGGATGGCGCCGATTCTCTCTTTCACCGCTGAAGAGGTCTGGCAGCATCTCCCCAATTTTCAAGGAAAAACAACGACAGTTTTTTTAAATCATTTTTCTGCACTTCCTGCTGAATGGATCGACGACTTGCTCGAAGCGAGAATCCAAAAAATTCGTTCGATTCGCGAAGAAATTTTAAAAGGGTTGGAAGAGGCGAGAAAAAACAAAGTAATCGGATCTTCGCTAGAAGCGCAAGTAAAGCTGACCGCCGATGAAGCGACGTTAAAAATCATCAAGCAATATGAAAAAGAATGGCCGACGTTATTGATTGTTTCGCAAGTGGTGATTGCATATGAGATTGAAAAACCAACTTATTCAAGCAAGACAATTCCGGATCTTCAGGTTTTAATTCTCCCAGCGGAGGGAAAAAAATGTGAGCGTTGCTGGAATTACACGATTACTGTCGGAAAAAATAGCCAACATCCACTAATTTGCGATCGTTGCGCAAAGGTTTTAACCTCATGATGAAAAAATGGAGAGTTCTGATTTTTATTTCGGGATCGGTTTTACTGCTCGATCAGTTGACCAAATATCTGATTAATTCTCGTTTCTCGATGAGCGAAAAGAAAGAGCTGATTCCAGGTTTTTTTGATCTGGTTCATTACCGAAATCCGGGTGCTGCTTTTGGAATGTTTGTTGGATGGAATTCCACCACGAGATCTGTTTTTTTATCTCTTGTCTCCCTTTTTGCCTTTGTATTTTTAATCTATTATTTCCATAAAACTCCGTCGAAAGAAAAAAAAGTTTTAGTCTCTTTGAGTCTGATTTTTGGTGGAGCGATCGGAAACCTAATCGACCGAATTTTTCGTGGAAGTGTCATCGATTTTCTTCTGTTACACTGGCGAGATAAAGTAACTCATTTTGAATGGTTTGGAAAATCTTACTCACTCGAGCTTGTTTGGCCTGCGTTTAATGTGGCTGATAGCGCGATTACCATAGGAGTGATTTTATTGTTAATGGTGAACTTGTTTCGGAAGCAAAGTTTACCCTCTTAAGTAAGAGGGTAAACTTTGAGAACTCAAGGTGCGCAGCAGATCTGATAAGATTTACGGAGTATAAGACTAGGGGGAGTGGTGAAACATTCGAGTTTTCTTGGCGTTTGAGATAAGTAAACGTCTCATCACTCCTCCGACCTCCTCTTAATTTTAAGAGGAGAAAATGCATTGAAGGGGGATTACCTATGTTTCCATTTCTAATCCGACATGGAGAATTTTCAGTTCCAACCTTCAGCTTTATGCTGATGCTCGCTTCGCTCGCGGCAACTTTTTATGCTTATTACCGAGCTCCGTCAAAAAACCTTTCTCAGACAGTAGTCCTTGATCTTGGTATTATCGGAACTCTCGCAGCGATTGTCGGAGGCAGACTTTTTCACGTTTTTGTCGAAGAGCCGAGATTTTATTGGGCTCATCCGGAACGAATCTATCAAATCTGGAACGGCGGTTTTGTCTCATATGGCGCGATTATCTTAATGGGGGTTTGCTGGTTTATTTATCTGAAAAAACGAAAATTGAATGTCTTGAGATATCTCGATCTGACCGCATTAATTTATCCTATCGTTATCTTTTTTGTTCGGATTGGCTGTTTAGGAGCCGGCTGTTGTTATGGAAAACCGACTGATTTTTTTATTCACTTAACTTTTAAAAGTGGCGATGCCGGGTTCAAATATTTTGGAATTCCTCTTCATGCCACTCAGGCTTATGCGATTGGAAATGCGATTTTTCTTTTTATTGTTTTAAATTTAATCGATCGAAAAAAGAAATTTGACGGACAGGTTGTTTCTACTTTTCTCATCCTCTATGGACTTCTCCGAGGACTGTTTGAAGAGGTTTTAAGAGGAGATGTTGATCGTGGGCTCTACCTGAATGGTCTGATCTCCACCGGTCAGGTTATGAGTTTTATCGCTGTTCTTTTCGGCCTCTGGATGTATCAATATTGTAAAAAAATATCGAAACCAATGAATGTATGACCCGTCTTCAACGTCGTTACTTATTTGAAGTAATTCTGATTTGGGCTTCCGTGATTTTAGCGATTAGCCTTTTGTTCCAGGCCCGTTTTATCCCGTTGATCGGAAACAATTTATCGATTTTTACCAGTATTTTTCTGATTTATGCACCGACCCTGATTTTTATTCTCAGAAAAGAACCGGTCGATTTTTTTGAAAAAAGTTGGACTGATTTTTTCTATTCCCTCAAAGTCACCTGCTTTGTTTCTCTTATTATTTTTCCAGTAATTTTAATCGGAAATCATTTTTTTCAGATTTATATTTTTCATTTTCGTTATCAACCACTTTCTAATACCCCACTTTTGAATGCATTTCTCTTTCATCTTTTTTTGGTCGCTTTTCCTGAAGAGTTTTTTTTTCGCGGATATTTTTTGAGAAGAATGCGTCAAATTTTTACCGACCGTTATAGTTTTTTAGGAGTTCTAATCGGAAAAGCTTTTTTCATTACAGCAATCGTTTTTGCTCTTTCTCATAGCCTGATTCTTCTCCGTTGGTGGCATGCCGCCATCTTCTTTCCAGCCCTCGCATTTGGCTGGCTTCGGGATAAAACCAAAGGTCTAACTGCCCCCATTCTATTTCATGCTTTCTGCAATCTTTTTTCAACGTGGGTTGGATTACATTATCGATAATCCATTCGTCCAATTTTTAATCACAGGAAAGATAAAAAGAAATGACAAGAATAAAAAAAACTCTAGACTCATTGGTTCTATTCCCTAATTTAGCAAAAAAACATCCTCCTGTTTTAATTACAAAAACCAAGCAAGATCTTCATCTCACCCGAAAAATCTGGCATGCCTTCGCAGGATTTGCGGGTGGGTTTTTATATCTTTATTATATTCCTAAAAATATATTCCTTCTTCTTTTGGACGCATGGGAAATGGTTCAAATAAAGGAGG
>CAZQOW010000040.1:0-14413 GCA_964595045.1 uncultured Pseudomonadota bacterium | reverse complement strand
AAAACTGAATCTATATTTTCTTTGGTAATTCCTCCAATGGCGACCACTGGAACCGGAATTTCTTTTACCAATTGTCGAAGTTTTTCTATTCCCTGAACCGGATGGCCTGGCCCTTTAGTTTTAGTCGGAAAAATCGCTCCGAAGGCGACATAGTCTGCGCCATCGCTGACCGCTTGTTTGGCCTCTTCGATCGAATGGGATGAGTATCCCAGTAGGGGCCTACGGCCGTGAGTCTCTCCAATTTTTTTAATCTCTTTAATCGGCTGATCATTCTCGCCAACATGAATTCCATCGACTCCTAGTTCGAATGCCAGTTCTACATAGTCATTTAAAATAAAGATAAAGGAATGATTTTCTTTTTCCTTTAAAATGGATTGCGCTACATCTCTCACTTTTGAGAGATCTGCTTCTTTCATTCGAAGTTGAATGATTTTTGCTCCTCCCCGAAGATAAGCTTGGGCGAGTTCCAAATGAGAATGTTGGGGAGAAAAAGAATTATCACAGAGAGCATAGAGATGTTCAATTTTCGGTTTTAAATTCATCGTTTGAAAATTAACCGTTTCTTGCCGAAATGCAAGAGATATGGCATGAAAGAAAGATCGGTATGCAATCCCCCTTTTTAAAAAAAAATTCTACCTGGGTTATCAAAGTAGGAAGCTCCATTCTCACGAACCCTAAAGGAGCGCTTGATCCAAAAGTGTTTCAATCGCTTGTCAACGACGTCGCTTATTTAAGAAAACAGGGTTACCGCGTTATTCTCGTCTCTTCCGGATCGATTGCTTGCGGAATGTATAAATTGGGTTTCAAGAAAAAACCGCATCTGATCCCGCAAAAACAGGCGATTGCTGCAGCGGGGCAGATTACGTTGATGAATTATTATGAGAAGGCTTTTTTAAGACAAAAAATTCAGGTCGCGCAAATTCTGATTACACGTGATGACCTTGCAAATCGCAAACGTTATATTAATGCACGTCATGCGATCCATGAGCTTTTGAACTTTGGACTCGTTCCGATTATCAATGAAAACGATACCGTTTCAGTCGATGAGATTAAGGTGGGAGATAACGATAATCTTTCCGCTTTGGTGACGAATCTGGTCGAGGCAGATCTTTTGGTCATCCTGACCGATCAAGATGGGCTTTATACGGCGGATCCACGAGTTGATAAAAATGCAGAGAAAATTCCTCTCATCGAAAATTTGAATGAGAAGTTGTTAGGTTTTGCGACCGACACGCTTCGTCCGGGAAGTACCGGTGGCATGGCAACCAAACTGCAAGCGGCTGAGAAGGCGGCACGGTTTGGAGTTCCGACCATTATTACGAGTGGAAAAATCAAAGGAACCCTTTGCAAGATTGCCGATAAAGAAGAGGTTGGAACTCTCATTTTACCGAAGGAAAGTCATAATCGTTTGAATCGTCGTAAACATTGGATCACTTTTACATTGAATCCGGTTGGGCAAATTATCGTTGATGCCGGGGCGAGGGAAGTTTTAACTCAAAAAGGGAAAAGCTTGCTTCCTTCCGGAATCAAAAAAGTGGTGGGTGATTTTCATATTGGAGATCCAGTTGAATTATTGGTCGACGGAGAAAAACCGTTTGCTCGCGGATTAGTTGGCTATTCCTCTTCCGAGATTGAAAAAATTAAAGGGGTTAAAACTTCTGAAATTGAGAAAGTTTTGGGCTATAAATACCTCGATGAAGTGATTCATCGGGATGATCTGGCTGTTTTAACCTCCCCTTGACCTTCCTTTCGATCTTACATACAAAGAGCCCATGTCTCATTTCGATCAAATCATTCTTGATATTGCACAGAACGCCCGCAAAGCAGGGCGAATTGCGGCAAATTTGACGACTCCACAAAAAAACCAACTCCTTGGAAAAATGGCGGATGCGCTGGAAAAACAGACCGAACGGATTGAAAGAGAAAATAAAAAAGATTTAGAGAATGGAAAACAGAAAAATCTTTCGAGTGCGATGATTGATCGTCTTATCCTCAATCAAAAAAGAATTCAAGAAATGGCGAATGGACTTCGAGAAGTCGCCAAGCTTCCAGATCCGGTCGGTGAAATTACGAAAGGTTGGGTTCGCCCGAACGGTCTGCGAATTGAGAAAGTCCGTATCCCACTTGGAGTGATCGGAATTATCTACGAATCCCGTCCGAATGTTACTGTGGATGCTGCGGCTCTCTGTTTGAAATCCGGTAACGTGGTCGTTCTTCGAGGCGGATCTGAAGCGATTCATTCTAATAAAATTTTAGGGGAGATTTTAAGAGAGGTTTTGGTTGAAGAAAAAGTTTCTCCGGATCTGATTCAAGTGGTTCCGACTTCCGATCGTGAAGCAGTTCAGTTTCTTCTGGCGCAAGATCGGTTCATTGATTTGATTATTCCGCGTGGAGGAGAGAATCTGATGAAGTTTGTCCGCGAATATTCAAAAATTCCCGTGGTTCGTCATGATAAAGGGGTTTGTCATCTTTTTGTCGATTATAATGCCGATTTAGAGATGGCGGAGAAAATCGCTTTGAATGGAAAAGTTCAACGCCCCGGGGTTTGCAATGCTTTAGAGACGATGCTCGTTCATGAAAAAATTGCATCTCAATTTTTACCTCAAGTGATTGCCGAATTTCAAAAAGTAGGGGTGGAGATTCGTGGATGTGATCGAACAAAAAAAATAGTTTCTAATATCCAATCCGCCACAGAAGCAGATTGGTCGACGGAATATCTGGATTTAATCCTCTCGGTAAAAGTAGTGAAAGATATCGATGAAGCGATTGAGCATATCGAAAAATATGGTTCGCTTCATACCGAATCGATTGTGACGAACGACGAGTTGCATGCGGAGCGTTTCTTAAGAGAATTAAATTCCTCCGTCGTTCTTGTGAATGCCTCGACAAGATTCAATGATGGTGGGCAATTAGGGTTAGGGGCAGAGATTGGAATTTCAACTACAAAACTTCATGCATTTGGTCCGATGGGTTTAGAGGAATTAACTACTCTGAAATACGTCGTCAGAGGCGAAGGGCAAGTGAGAGAATAAATGGATTCAAAAACATTAGCTAAAAAAATTGCGGCGATTGCGGATAAAGTCAAAGGGATTGATATTAAAATTCTTGATCTCGAAAAACTTTCAAGTTTTACCGATTTTTTTGTCATCACATCGGCGAATTCGAGTCGACAAACTCGCGCGATCGCAGACAATATCATTGATGAATTGAAAAAAGAAGGGCTCCCTCCTCATTCGTACGAAGGATATAACGAAGGGAACTGGATCCTCATCGATTATGTTGATGTGGTGGTTCATATTTTTTTAGAAGAGATTCGAACTCTTTACGATCTCGAAGGTTTCTGGACCAAAGCCAAAAAAGTTCCATTAAAGGTCAAAAAAAGTGAAACTAAAACTAGTAGTAGTCGGAAAACTAAAAGACCAAAATCTCCTCGAAAAAATTAATTTTTATCGTGAGCGACTCAAACCTTTTGTTTCTCTTCAAATCGTCGAAGTCAAAGATTTCCCATTTAAAAAAGGGATGAATCAGAAAGTCGCGGTTGAAAAAGAGTGTGAAGGGATTTTTGAAAAATTATCCGACGATGATTTCTATCTGGCGCTCGATGAAAAGGGAAAACAAAAAACCACCGAGGAGTGGGTTGAGACTTTTCGAAAATGGGAAAATTCCGGGAGAAAAGAGATCATCTTTATTATCGGCGGAGCTCATGGGCTCTCCGAATCAATCCTCCGTGGATCGAGAGAGCGACTTGCACTTTCCAAACTGACCTTTACGCATGAACTGGCGAGACTGATTTTTCTGGAACAGGTTTATCGAGTTTATACGGTGATGAGAGGGATTCCATATCATCATGTTTAAAAAGCTCTTTTATTACGGAACCGCGAATGAAAATGCGCCGGCAATGGGTGTAGCTAAAACAGAAATAATCGCAGCTCGACCTAATTTGTAGATTCCATAGCCTATCAACGTTAAAGCTGCTCCTCCGAGAGCGACTCTCGCAGCTTTTTGAATTTCCTCTGGTTCTATTTTGGATTTTGGAATCGCTGTATCCTGATTTGAGTTGCTTCCACTTTTTCCACCACTCCCTCCTCCAAAAAAATACCACAGGGTTAAAACGGTTATTCCTTGAGTCAATAAGTGTAATTTGTTTTCGCCATTGCCTGGAGGTTTTTGATCGAATTCTGTTTTAATAGAAACAGGTAATTCCGGAGCGGAATAATGCGCAGCAAATTCAGGTATAGGAATATTTGATCGATTACAAGTTGGGGAAAATAGGGTTAATAAATCGGATGAAGATAAATGAATGGCTACACTGATCTTTTTTGTAAAAGAGGAAATACCCATTTTCCCAAATTCATAAAGCTTTGGCTCTGAAAAAAGAAAACTTCCCTTTTCACGTAATATTTTCAAAACAGTTGAAACTGTTTCGGGAGATAGTTCTTCTTCTAACTCATCTCGGCATTCTTGTGCCATTTTTTTGGTATTATAAGTCAGTGGGTTTTCACATTCCATTTTACGATCGACACATCCATCGTAATAGGAGTTTGGTGTTAAACCGTGCTGGTTAAAAAGTTCTCTGAGTTTCATAATCGATAATCTCCGCAAATAGATAGTAGATCAATATTTGCCGATTTATATTATCGACTTAAAATCTCAAAAGTTGTGGGTCAAAAGGGAGAGTTTGAGAGAAATTGTGAACTAAGTGTTTGAAATGATTGAATGATTAAAAACAGAAGTTGAGATGAATTTAATCCAAAACGATCTCAGCTGATAAATAGAGCAAAAATCCTGCAGCGAGTTTTTCAGTCTCTTGAACTACTTTTTTGGTAGTTTGAATGGCAGAAACTCGAGCAAGATTTTTTGAAGTTCGAAAATAAATAAAAGCATTTTTTAAAATTGGAACAGCAAATAAACTGATGGCTAAAATCTGAATTCCTATTTTTAGAGGATTCCATTTAATAAAAGGATATTCTTCAGCTTTCTTTTTGTACTGATCGCAATGATCCGAATTATAAGTGGTCGGTGTTAATTGAAAGGTATCTGTTATTTCGTTATTTTGAATCAATCTTTGTATTCTAAACTCATCGATTCCAACTTTTCCAAAGTGATAAACTCGAGGGGATTGAATGTTATTGTACTGAGATAACGCTTTCAATAAATCTTCCGATTCATACGAAGATAACTCTTCTTGATAGAGCTCATATCGACAGAGCGAAGTTTGTAAGTCGTGAGGAAAGTGACATTGCCGAAACCGTTCGTAACAACCTACCATATAAGTCATTTCAAGCCCATTATCATGATTCAGAACTTCCGCTAGTTTCATAAAATTCCTTTTTGAATGTTATGTTTCTATCGACAAAGAAGCTTGAAAGTTTCTATTTTTTTTATCTTTTATTTATGATTATAGCTTTGAGTTTATGAAACCGTTAGTCTTAATTATTCTGGATGGGTTTGGTGAGCGTGCAGCCCAGGAATATAATGCAGTCAAACTGGCGAACAAACCGAATCTGGATTCTTATTTTTCAAATTACCCCCATACTTTAATCGATGCGTCCGGTAAGTCAGTCGGCCTTCCGGCAGGTTTGATGGGCAATTCCGAAGTCGGTCATTTAACCATGGGTGCCGGAAGAATTGCTCCTCTTGGCCTTACCCGAATTTATGCAGCGATTGAGGATAAAAGTTTTTTTGATAATGAAGTGCTCAAAAATGCGATGAACGTAGTCTTAAAATATAATTCCTCTCTTCATCTGATGGGACTTGTTTCAGATGGTGCCGTTCATAGTCATCAAGATCATCTGCATGCCCTTTTAAAAATGGCAAAAAAAATGGCAGTTCCGAAAGTTTTGATTCACTGCTTTACGGATGGGCGCGATACCGATCCCAAGTCAGCTTTCAAATATATTGAATCTCTAGAACAGAAAATCCAAGAGATCGGAATCGGACAAATCGCAACGATTTCCGGTCGTTTTTATGCGATGGATCGCGATAAAAGATGGGAGAGAACGGCTCTTGCTTATGACGCCCTCGTGAATGGAGAGGGAAGAATCGTCTCCTCACCCAAAGAAGCAATCCATATTGCTTATCAAAATAATGAAACAGATGAATTCATCAAACCGACTATCATCCAAGATCCGCAGAGAGATGATCCGACCATCAAACAAAAAGATGCGGTGATTTTTTTCAATTTTCGTGCAGATCGGGCAAGACAATTGACTCAAAGTTTGACGCAAGAGTCTCCGGTTCCCGTTCTGGCGAGTGGAAAAGGTGAAAAACCGAAACTTTCCTATTTTGCCTGTTTTTCAGAGTATGATGGCTCCTTTCATTTACCGGTCGCTTTCCCAAAAATTGATATCCACGAAACATTTCCGGAAATTATTAGTCAAAAAGGATTGAAACAACTCCGTATCGCCGAAACCGAAAAATATGCGCATGTTACTTATTTTTTTAGCGGAGGAATTGAGAAGGAGTTTCCAGGTGAAGATCGCGCGCTGATTCCATCCTCCAAAGAAGTTCGAACGTATGACTTAAAACCGGAGATGAGCGCTTATGCAATCACTAATGAATTGCTGAATCGTCTCAAATCGAAAAAATATGATTTTGTGATTTGCAACTTCGCTAATCCAGATATGGTGGGGCACACAGGAAATCTAGAAGCAGCGATTCAGGCGGTAGAAGTGGTGGACGAATGTTTGGGAAAAATCGTCCCCGAAGTTTTAAGCCAAAATGGCACAGTGGTAATTACGGCAGATCATGGAAATTGCGAGAAAATGGCAGATGAAAAGGAAAATCCTCATACTGCGCATACGATCGAGCTGGTTCCTTTTCTCCTGATTCATAAAAGTAAACTGAAAATCTCTTTACGTCGTGGCGGAGGGTTGAGTGATATTGCCCCTACTCTTTTTCAGCTACTGGCAATTCCGCAACCTTTGGCGATGACCGGTCAAAGTTTAATTATGCCGAATATCGATTAATTTCTTACTCCGCTAAGTTTTAAACCTACTTAATTTTATCCTTCCTTTGATTTTTTGCTTCAGCGTTCGTAATTTTCCGCCCCTCATCCGACATCAAAACTTTCCTTCACGGAAGATGAAAATTTTGAAGAAATTAAGTATGATGTGTGGGTCGAGTTTTATAGCAACTTTCCACTTTTTTGTTCGATAATCATGGCTGTAAAAAATGATAAGTTTGAGCAAAAAAAGGGGGAAAGGTGAGCAAAATTAATAGATTTACACGGTTTCGTGCAGAAGAAATCATAGAAAAATATTTGATCAATCTTGCTCGAGAACCGCGTCAATGTTGGTCTGAGACAACTCCCCAGACTGTATTGAGGGGGGGGTTAGACTTTTACCATTCTGACCGAGAGCGGCTTTGTCGAGATCTCCCAAAGTCGGCGCAAGGGACTTCTCCCCGAATCTGGAGTTATACCCCTTCTCATTCTTACACAAACGTCTGTATTCCTCTTGCAATAGAGAATTTGCTTGCAAGAGCAGCTGTTTCAAATTGTGCCAATCAACTTCGTGGTCATTATTGGGATTTGATCACTCTTCTTGAAAAAACGCGTCACCCTCGAAATGTAGTGGAGGCATATCAGAGCTTACATATCATCACCCAATTTTTCGAATCGAACTGCAGAAATTTATATTTTTTCCCAAGATTTTACGGTGGAGACGTAACCTCTATGGTTGGAAATGCGGTTGAAACGCAAAGTTTGGGTGGAAAACGATTTCTCTTTGAAGATCCAGAGATGATGTTCTATCTCCCGGCCGCTTTTGCAGCGGCTTATTTGAATGCAAGTCTTGATTATTTTACTTATCCCGATCGATTGCTGCAGGAAAAACCGGTTTGGCATACCGCATTTGAATCTGCTCTTCGACAAAGTGATTGGCCATTAATTCATGGTCTTTTAGGGATTGTAGCGCATATCGTTCAAGATCTTCCGGACGCGATTTCAACGACTTTAAAAATGATCTTACAGCGAAGGTTTCGGGAAACAGATCCTTTAAAAATTCTTCTTCGATTTGCTCGAAAAGGGATCGATGCAATGGGGGATGATTTTTACTCTTCGACCTTTCGTTTAGTCGCCGAGGAAATCACAAGTCAATCTTTTCAAGAGAATTGGCCAATCGCTTATCGATGGATGAGTTTAGCGGCTCAAAATATTATTTTTAGCTCATTCAAGGCAGATCATGATCATATTGATGCAGTCCTTCGATATTTAATCGAAGATACTTTAGAAGTTCTAGATGATCCATTGACTCAAGTATTTCGTTATCTCAATCAGGTTTCTGAGGGGGCAATCTATGAAATTGGATATTTTGTGATTGAAAAGATGAGAGCCAGGGCATGGACTCATATGCTTCAGCTCTATAATGCTCATACCGAGGAAGAGCGAAAACTGATCGTCGACGAGATTCGCCAAGAAGCATTGGGTTTTGCAAATCTTTTAATACAAGATCCGATCACCTTTGAAATTGATGAAAAATCTTTCAGGCAGATTCGTGAAAAAATTCCTTTGTCTGCTCGCATCCAACTCTACGATTTATTCAAGAGGAAAAACTTCCAGATTGGAGAAATAAATGTTCAGGTCGATTATAAAATGGAGAATTGGAGCTTTAAGATTTTAACGAAAGGTCAACCTTTTGAAAGTTTAATGGAACATATTACAGAAGCAACTATGGTGGTTTCTTCCGGAGGACGAAAAAAAAATGTCGTTGTGAGATTTCCAAAAAAATGATTTAAATTTTTTTCTTATGAGATTTTTAGATCATTGGTTTGACTATTTTCTCCCTTCGGCCTGCCTTTCGTGTCGGACCGTTCTCTCCTTTGAAGAAAATCATCTGTGTGAATCGTGCAATGAAAAATTGGAATTTTTAAAAGAGCCATTTTGTATTCTTTGCGGAGATCCATTTTCAAATTCTTTTATCGATTCACATCATTGTCAAAATTGTTTGAAAAATTCTCCTCCCTTTGAAGTGGCTAGGTCGATGTTTCTCTTTGAAGAAACTTTGTCTAAAATGATTTACTCGTTCAAATATCATGGGAGTGAAGCAATTCTTCCCTGGTTTCGAGAGGTTTTTGCTGAATGGATTTCCCAAAATAACCTGGCAAACGATTTTGATTGGATTGTTCCGGTTCCGCTTCATCCATTCCGATTGATTCGACGCGGATATAATCAATCACTCTTGCTTTCAAAAGAGATTGGAAAAATTTTGAAAGTTCAAATCGATTATGAAAATCTGATTCGAAAAAATTATGAAAAACCGCAAAGTCTAAAATCGCGAGAGAAAAGAAAAAGGGAAATTCGAAATGTTTTTGTTTTAAAAAATGAAAAAGTGTTTAAAAATAAAAAAATTCTTTTGGTAGATGATGTTTATACTACCGGTTCAACGGCAAAGGAGTGTTCGAGAATTTTGAAGAAGGGTGGGGCAGAAATTTATCTGTTTACTTTGGCGAGAACTCCTTTACTTTACTAAATCATGAAAAATTTTCTAGAAATTGCAAAACAGGCCGCTTTGATCTCAGGTGAAATCCAGATGAAGAAACTGGGAAAGGTAGAAGATATCCAGTTCAAAGGGGAGATTAACCTTGTCACCGAAGTCGATCAGGCGTGTGAAAAAGAGATTATTTCCATCCTCCATCACGAATTTCCCACCCATGATATTCTGGCTGAAGAAGGTTCTGGAAAAAGAAAAGATTCTGAATATAAATGGATTATCGATCCGCTCGATGGCACTACCAATTTTGCACATGGCTATCCGCTTTTCTGTACCTCCATTGCGCTCGAGCAAAAGGGGGAAATTATTGTTGGAGTGGTTTATGAACCGAACTTAAAAGAGCTTTTTGTCGCTGAAAAAGGATCGGGTGCCACTCTCAATGATCAGAAAATCGAGGTTTCGAAAATTGGTGAACTGAAAAAGGCGATGGTTGCCACCGGATTTGCCTATAATGTGGCGAAAGATAAAAATAACAATCTGAATCATTTCGAAAACTTTATCATGAATACTCAAGCGGTCCGCAGAGACGGAGTCGCGGCCATCGATCTCTGCTATGTTGCCGCGGGACGATACGATGGGTTTTGGGAGCTGAATCTCTTCCCTTGGGATGTGGCGGCAGGATCGCTCATCCTTCGCGAAGCAGGGGGAAAAGTCAGCGATTTTCATGGAAATAGCTTCAATATTTATTCAAAAGAAATTCTTTCTTCAAACCAAAAACTTCATTCAGAGATGGTCAAGATTCTGCAAATGAAGTAAATTAATCTTTATGACAAATCCTAACCTTGAGCAGCCAATTGACTCTTTAGAGCTTCGAAAAATTATTGAGCTGATTCATTTAAGGAAATTTGATGAAGCAAAAGAAAAGCTCGAATTTGAAATTGCGAATGCGAAAAAAAATAATGATCAAGTTTTAGAGGTTTGTCTCTATTCAATTTTCGGAATGTTTTATCGGTTGGAAAACGATTACAAAACCGCCTGGCGTTATTATGAAAAAGGGGAAAAAGTTTTTCCCGAAGATCCTTCCTTGAAAATTCTCTCCGCTCGTCTGTTGTGTGAAGTTTTTGGTCAATACGAAACGGCAATCAAAAAGTGTGAAAAAGCGATTAAGCTTGCCGCAAATAATCGTCCCCTGATTCATCAGGCTGAAATTACTTTAGGACTCATTCATCTTAAAAAAGGAAATCGAAAGAAATCGCTCGAGTTTTTGGAAAAAGCGATGGCGAATGACTTTCGTGATATGGTCAGTGCGAAAAATATCGATTTCAAGTTGATTGAAGCGTTGTTATTGAAAAAAATCGGATTGGAAGAGTCGCGAAAATATATTGAAAAAGCACTTCGATTTGCTGAAGAAACCCAAGAAGAAAAACAGATCGAAAAAATTGCGAAAATTTTGAATCATTTGCCGGAAAAGTTTGGATAAATTTGTATGGATTTTTTCTTCTTCAAGAAGGAGTTTTGATTAAGAGCTAACGGTGGCATCAGGTGGTGGCTCCAACTCTTTTTCTTCTGGAATAGGAATTTCTTTTTCCTCTTTAAAATGTCGATAAATTTTGAATCCGATGTATAGCACGATGATAGGAATCATCACTACAATGGCATGTTCCACTCTTTTTACCCAATGAAAAAAGAGATCAATTTTGTCTCCGAAATGATAGGCAAGCATTGCAATCAACGAAACAGAAACCAAGGCTGAAGCTCCGTCAAAAAGAATCACTTTTTTAAATGGAACTTTAAAGGCTCCGGTGGTGAGAAAGATTGTCGATCGTAGGCCGACTAGAAAACGGGCAAAGAATAGAGTTCTTCTTCCATAACGATGGAAATAATGGTTGATCGTTGTGATTCGTTTGTTAGTGAAAAACCAGGTGAGTCTTCGATGAGAAAGAATGTCTCGTCCAAATTTTCTTCCGATTAGATAGAGGGTAACATCTCCACTGATTGCCCCGCCCCAAAGTGTGAAAAGAGTTGGAAAAAACTTTAACGAACCGAGATAGGCTAAATAACCGCCGGCAATCACAATCACATCCTCAGGAAACGGAAATCCCATTCCACAGCAAAAAAGCCCAATAAAAAGGCCGATATAACGAAAATGATCGAGATATTCAAAAACTGTTTCCATCAATGACTACCCTTCTAGAAGATGTAAAAAAAGAAACCCTCTTGCCAAAAAACGTAATTTAACAGATTTTTTTAGGTTCATATAGTTTTTATCAACTATCAAGTGAGAATTTATAATGCGAACGCAAGATTTTTTTTATGAATTTCCACCCGAGCTAACTGCGAAAAAACCGTTATCTGCACGGGATCAGTCTCGAATGATGATTTTAGACCGTGCCGATAAAAAAAATTTTCATCAACATTTTTTCAATTTCCCCGATTATTTTAAAGCGGGTGATTTGATAATTTTAAATAATACAAAAGTATTACCGGCCCGAATTTTTGCCCATAAATTGACCGGTGGAAGAGTAGAGGTTTTGTTAGTTCGATCGATCGATCAAGCAAAGAATATTTGGGAATGTTTGATCAAGCCAGCAACCGGTATTCGAAATGAAACGACTATTTACTTTCAAGTCGAGAACTCAAAAATCCCTGCCGTTTTTAAAAAGGTGGAAGAGAAGATTAAACTGCTTCAATTTCCCCTTGAATTTTCAGTCGAAGATTTAATGCGAAAGATCGGCTCGAGCCCGCTGCCCCCCTATATGCAACGGAAAGAGGCAGACTCCGAAGATTTGGAACGTTACCAGACGGTGTTTGCTGAAAAAGAGGGGGCGATTGCCGCTCCGACGGCTGGGCTTCATTTTACCCCGCAAATTTTTGATCAATTGAAACAGAAAGGGGTAGAGATCCACTCCGTCACTTTACATGTGGGGCTTGGGACTTTTGAGCCGGTGCGAGCGGAAAATGTTTTCGATCACGTCATGCATACGGAATTTTATGAGGTTCCTAAAACGGTTGTGGAGGCGATTCAGAGAGCGAAGAAGGAGAATCGTTCTGTGACAGCGATTGGGACTACCTCGGTGAGGGCTTTGGAATCTTGGTTTGCTAACGATAGGATGGAGGGGGACTCCTCCTTGCGCAAGAATGACAATGAGATGTCTTCTACCAATCTTTTTATTTACCCAGGTTATCAATTTAAAGTAATAGATCGTTTATTGACGAATTTTCATCAGCCTGAATCGACGTTGATTATGTTGACCAGTGCGTTTGCGGGGAAAGAATTTTTGTTTGAATCTTATCGAGAAGCGATTCAAGAAAAATATCGGCTATTTAGTTATGGGGATTGCATGTTGATTTTGTGAGGTTGCTGTATTGCTTCTTTTTACCAGTAAGTTTGAATGCTTCTCTTGCTTTTACCATAACTATTTCTGCTTTTTTGCAGTCATTCTCTGACTTCGCCAATTGATGATAAATTCTACCAATCGTTTCCCAATTTGCTTCATTTTCGTTGAGGATAAGGGGAGGATTTTTCTTCTTTAAAGCAGTCCGGTACAATTCAACAAATTGATCCAGTGATTGAATATTTAATTTGATTTCAGAAGAGCGAAGAGCCATCAAGGTAAATACATCATTGAAGTATCTTTTAGTTTTTTCGAAATCATCTTTTTTTAGAAAGAAAGATATCAGGTGATTGTAAAATCCAAGAAGGTTGTTTAAATCGTCTTCGTCCCATTTTTTAGAAATTTTTTCATAAAGATTTACACCCCTTGTGTAAAAAGAAATTGCCTCAGTTTCTTTTCCTTCCTTAATTAACTGGTCACCCATTCGCCCATTCGTGATTGCTGTCAGTTTTATGAGCTGAAAATCCGTTTCTAAAAGCGACAATCCTTTTTCAGAAGCAGCAAGTGTGTCTGCCAGTTTTTCATGAGTTTTTTCTCCAGGTTGATTATTCAATGAAGCTGCGAGGAGTTTATATCTTGTAAAATTTGGATCGTCTGTTCGCAATCCGAAACAGGCGGCGACGGCCATTTTATCGTACTGTTCAAGTCTGTTCCAGTCCTCTGCAATTGTTGCGAAGTGGGTCTCGTTCCTATAACAACTATAAGGTTTCTGACCATCCGGACGCGGAGAACAGATATAGTTTAAGTTTACTTGAGAAAATCGTTTACAGTAATTTTGAACTCGAGCAGAGGCCCATTGAATATCTCCGGCTTTTTCGGGATTTAAAGCAAAACTATCATTTGAATTTTCTGGTTTTTCAGATCGAGTTATCTTCTTTCCAGAACAACTGACCCAAGATGTTCCTCCCACGAGAAGAAAAACCGCAGCTGCAATAAATTGTATCATTATAGGATAGCTCCTTGATTTTTCAGTGAATCATGATAGCGAGCAAACTCACATTTTACTTTATCGGTAAAAAAGGTGAAAAGTTGCTCAATCTATTTTTTATCTCTTTGAACCATTTTTCGTGAATTATGAGATTAATATCTATTTGAAATAATTAAGAATTATGTCCTTTAAATTCAATCTTCATAAAAAATTATCCGACAGCAAAGCAAGGCTAGGTGAGATTCATACAGCTCACGGCTCCTTCCAAACCCCCGTTTTCATGCCAGTCGGAACTTATGCCACCGTAAAATCAATCCGCCCCGATCAGCTCGTGGGAGAGCTAAACGCACCGATCATCCTAGGAAATACTTATCATCTCTATCTTCGCCCAGGACATCAGCTCATTAAAAGATTGGGTGGACTTCACAAGTTTATGCAATGGCCGCGCCCGATCCTCACGGATAGTGGTGGTTTTCAGGTTTTTTCTCTCTCAAAATTCAGAAAAGTAAAACCAGAAGGGGCGGAGTTTCAATCGCATTTGGATGGATCAAAACATTTTTTGACTCCCGAGCTGGCGATTGAAATTCAGGAAGCGCTTGGGTCCGATATTATGATGGTTCTGGATGAGTGCTTAGGTTATCCCGCGACGGAAGAAGAGG
>CAZQOW010000039.1:5561-14700 GCA_964595045.1 uncultured Pseudomonadota bacterium | reverse complement strand
ATCCATCAGCTCAAAGGAATGAAAGGATAATCTTATGAGTATTGATGAAGTCAATAGATCCAGTTCTTCTGAAATCGCAAAAGAAGATTTTAACAAAAATCTAAGGAATAAAGACTCGACTCAAATGGCAAAATCCGGTCAGCAATCAGCTCGACAGGTAAAAGAAAAAAGTGCATTTGAAAAAGTTCTCGATAATCTTACCCAGAGTACGAGTGAGGCTCAGGCGGAAGAATCCAAAAAGTTTGATGCTCGATTAAAAGATGTTTTGTCGGATGAAAATAAACATGACGATAAAAAACATTCTTCTAAAAAGGATGAGAAAACAGACGATAAAAAGAGTTTAAAATCAGAATCTGAATATAAAGAGACTGGTCGATCGAAAGAGGGATTAATCAAAGATCGTGTGTTGGGTAAACAGGGAAGTGGAGGAGAAAAATCCGGAACAGGCGGAGGTGGTTCTTCAGGAAAAGATTCTTCCAAGCAGTTTGGTCAAGGGGAGTTTAAGCAACCTCTGGCGGCTCCTGCTAGTCTTGGTCCGACCGAGAAAGTTGCTTCCCTCGATAACGTATTCGCTCTAAAACCTGCCCAAATAAGACCGGTTGGCCAGATTCCCAAGGTAGTTTTAGATGCTATTGTCCAGTCGATTCGAATCGGATTAAACAAGAAGCTTGAAAAAGAGATGCAGATTGATTTATCGGATAAAGTTTTCAAGGGGCTTTCTTTGAAAATAAGCTCTCATCAAGGAAAAGTAGACGTTACTTTTTTGACCGGTGATGCCGCGGTTCGGCGCCTTTTTGAGGGACAAAAAAATAAAATTGGTGAGGCACTTAAAGAAAAAAATATTCAGGTTGCCAATATTAAAGTACAATTTTTGGGTTAATATTTTAATATTAAGAATATAATGGCTTTTGTTTTCAACAGAGATTATTCCAGTGTTTGACCGCTTTGGGCAAATGAAAAGCCTCATACAAATCTTAAAATTATTGTACTGTCGTAATGATTATTTATGCCTTTAGAAAACAATCACGAAAAAAAGGTAACCCCTTTTCTGTTTCAAGGACTTTCGAAAATTTCCCGAAAAGATCTTGAAATAGAAAATGCACTCCTGAATTATCTCCCTTCCTCTTCTTCCGGGACGTTGCTACAGGAGAAGTTAGAGGAATTTTTTACCGATCAATTCGGTCTAAAATCGAAAATTCGCCTCGAGAAATTTGAAGAGCAAATATTGGCAGATTTTTTAAAGCAAGTTCCAGAATTTTGTGTTCTTACTGTTTTGGGTGCAGAGCCTCTTTCCTCTAAAGTATTTGTCTGGATTGACTCGATGCTTGCTTTTTCCCTGATTGACCGAACTTTGGGAGGAGTTGGAGAGCTGCCGACTGAATTAAGAGGTTTGACTTCCATTGAAGAAGGGGTCTTTCAATATTTATTATTAAAGACGATGTACCAAATTTATCAACTTTGGGAAGAGTCGGCTGCGATTCAATTTAGGGTAGAGTCAATTCTCAAGTCTCGAAAAGAGCTGGCTCCATACTTAAACAATGAGACAAAAGTGGTATTGTTGCATTATCGTATTCAGGTCGGTCCCTGCGTCGGTTTTTTTGTGATGGCGGTTCCCCATCCTTTTATTGAAAAAGGGATGCTGCATCGTGCTCCTCTAGAATCTCCTGAGAGAACTCAAGACTACAAATCCGCACAGAAAATTTTTGAACAGATGGGACATATCCGAACCCCTCTTTGGGTAGAAATCGGAAAGGTCTCTTTAACCATGGCAGAGAAAAACCAACTTGAAAAAGGGGATGTCATTCTTTTTGATGAAACTCATGCGCAGTTTGTTCAGGGAGAACTGACAGGAAATGTGATCGCAAGAGTGGGTGAAGGAAAAGGGGGAGGACTTTTTGCGCAGCTTGTTTCAAGTGCTTCTCCTGCAATTATAAAAATACTTGATTTTTATGGGGGTGATTAATGGCGAGAAATCCTGAAGATGATTTTGAAACATCTGAAAATGAAAATGAGCAAGATCCGTTTGCCGAAGGGGAACAAGACTTTTTTGAGTCTTCGGAATCATCTGAAAATAATGATTTTTCTGAAGAGCTATCTGAATCTTCTAATAATTTATATTCTTCCGGTCAAGAAAGTGGATCTGATAGAAAGATAATGAATCTCACGAGTGATATTCCTGTTCAGATCGTTGCTGTACTTGGAAAAAAAATGGTGACCGTGAAAGAAATAGTTTCTCTCCGAATGGGGCAGGTGATTGAGCTGAATCGTCTTCCCAATGAAGCCGTGGATCTAGTAGCCAATGGAAAACTAATTGCCAAAGGGGAATTGGTAGAAATTGACGGAAGATTGGGTTTGAGAATTTTAAAAATATTTGATTAAGACGGCGTATTTCGTGAAGCTATCGGGTGTCTCGTGAAAAAACGGGAGACAAGATATGAGAGACGAACTACGAAATGTGAATGTTTTCTTTTTTCCTACTCGCAGAGTCAACTGTTGCTTCAGCGGTCGCGAACTCTCCAGAGCCGTCCATTGATTTCAGTTGGCTTTTTATCAAGGTTGTTTTGGCGATGATTGTCGTTTGTGTGACCGCCTATTTCGGAATCAAATATCTGCTTCCAAAAGGATCCTTTATCAAAAAATCGAGCCGATCAGAGATTGAGATTCTCGAACGATTTCCGCTTGAACCGAGAAAAAATCTTTATATTTTAAAAGTAGACAACCGTCGTGTTTTAATTGGAACCACTGAAAACTCAGTTAATCCTCTCCTTGAGTTAGAGGAAAAGGAGTTCACTCGTGATAGCGAAATTTCTTAAATCGAAAATTTTAAATATTAGGTGGAAAACAGCTGTTTTTTCTCTTTCCTTTCTAGCTTTGATTCCTTCTGCTTTTGCCCAGGGAAAAGCGGGTGCAGAACTTTCCAAACCACTCGTAATGATGTTCGCGCTCTCTTTAGTGGCGGTAGTTCCAATTCTTCTAGTGATGATGACCTCCTTTATCAAGATTACTGTTGTTTTATCGTTGATTCGAAGTGCAATGGGAACACAACAAATTCCTCCCAATCAAGTCATTACAGGGCTTGCGATTATCTTAACGATTTATATTATGTTTCCAGTTGGATTGGAGGTCTACCGAAACGCAGAAAGTACCATTAATCAAACCTCTTCTCAGGGGGTTTTTTCCCAAGCAACCGTCGGATTATTAAAAGAGGGGGTAAAAAAAGGTCAGGAACCGATTCGTGGATTTTTGGTCAAGCATGCGACTGAGAAAGAGCGAACCCTCTTTTTTAATCTCGCCAAAAAAATGCAAAAGCCGGAAGATCGCGAGTTGATTCAAGACAATGATTTTCTGATTTTGGTCCCCTCATTTATTGTCAGTGAGTTGGCAAAAGCTTTTCAGATCGGTTTTATTATTTTTCTTCCGTTTTTAGTTATCGATATGGTGGTAGCGAATATTCTTCTTTCCTTAGGAATGTTTCAATTATCTCCGATTACCGTTTCGTTGCCATTTAAACTACTGTTATTCGTTTTGGTGGATGGCTGGTATCTGATCACTAAAGGTTTAATTATGGGATATGTGTGACGTCATTTCTTGGAGGAAATAAATATGGAAAATTTTCTGATCACAATTTCACAACAGTCACTCTATCTGGTTTTGATTCTTTCTGCGCCAGCTGTTCTTGTGGCGATGGTAGTTGGGTTATTGATATCCCTGGTTCAGGCGACGACTCAGGTTCAAGAACAGACTCTGACCTTTGTTCCAAAGTTGGTAGCGGTCATGGTAATGCTCGCTTTGACAGGACCGTGGCTGATGGTTCAGCTTATCTCTTTTACTCAAAACGTTCTAGATCAATTCCCTAAATATATCCGATAGGGAGTATTAAATTGCCTAATCAAGTCCAAAATTTATTGAACGGTGTTGGAGTTTTCGACTTCAACTTGACTGATTCCTTGGTGATTGGGGGGCTGATCTATATCCGAATTTTGATGGTGATAACTTTGCTTCCTTATCTCGGAGGAAAAACTGTTCCCGCCATGATTAAAGGGGCAGTGGCACTTTCAATCACCCTATTTGTTTATTTTTTAATTATTCCCCACATTGATAAAGGGGCTCTTCCCCAACAATCTTTTTTGATAGGTGTTTTATTCATGAAGGAGGCTTTATTTGGTTTTCTGATCGGTTTTGTCAATATGATGGTTTTTCAGGGAATTCAAGCGGCTGGAAGTATGATCGACAACCAACGATATGTCGCGAATGCGAGAGTTTTTAATCCTGCTTTAGGGGCGCAAACCTCCATTTTTGGTTCGTATCTTTTTCAACTATCGATTGCTCTTTTTATTGTCATGGGGGGGCATCGATATATGCTGAATGGGCTGATTCAGAGTTTTCAAACGGTTCCACTTCTCTCTTTTCCCAATATGGGGGTAGGGGTCACTCCACTGATTGATTTAATGATTCATCTGGCGGCAGACACTCTAATTATCTGCCTACAGCTCTCTGCCCCGGTCTTAATTGCTATTTTTGTGGCCGATCTCATCTTGGGGGTGACAAACCGTATCGCTCCAATGATTAACGTGTTTGAAATGGGTTTTAATATCAAAGGGTTTGTCGGGGTTTTGCTGGTTTATCTTTCGATCCCTTTAATGGTTTATCAGATGAAACATTGGTTTCAGGTGATGTTAGGTGGCTTTAATAAGCTAACCATCTATTTTCATTGATATTTATCAAATTTTTAAGCATACACACTGTATAATAGCTGAATTAAACCATTCTATTGTTTTTAGTATGCATTTAAAGCTTATTAGAAACAGAAAATCTCCAAGAGCTTAAAGGTATAATTATTAAAAAAATCTAACTTATTTAAGCAACTTAAACTTACTTTTTTGACGATAATTATAAAAGAAGGTTTAGATATCCTCGCGTTTTGGGGATTAGCGAATCCTATAGATCAACGCTTGCAGATATCGAGACATTTCAATGAAGTTATCAAAAAGGAGCTAGAAAATTATGGCAATTCCTATTTCCAGATCGTCCAACTCAAATTCAAATATTGATGACTCAACCAAAAAAGCAGAGGCGAGAAAACAGGAAAGACAGGCGCTTACTGCCGCAACCGATAAAAAGGTTCAACAGGTTCAGTTTGCGAGTCATGAACGTGCTCAAGCGATTGGCCAAAAAAGATTAGAACAGGCGATGCAGGAGGCTGAAGGTTTTGGATTTGATGTAGTCCGGGTAAAAGCTGAAAATGGAGAAGTGGTTGCTTTTCGAATGGATGATCTTCAAAACTGGGGCTTTCATTCTGCAACTCCTCAAGCAGCCGGAATGGAAAAGTGGGGAAATGTTCCAGAACCAAGACAAAACTATCAGGCTCAAACCGGAGCTCCAGCTGCAAATCGCCAGGCGATTTCAGGTCCACCTCCAGGAAATGAAGATCCTGTCGGCTTTGGAAAGACGATGGAAAGCCAGAATAGTTATCTTTTTAATACGATTACAAGTGGCACATTAACCGATCAATTGTTTGCATCGAAAAGAACGGTTCGTCGGATGAACGATGCCATGCAGGCAAAATGGCGATTGATTATCGCTCAAATTATGATGGGTGATTTTGTCAGTGCAGCCAGTTCGCTCACGATGATGTTAGAGATGGATAGTCGTGCGGCGATTACCAATTCAGTGGCAGGTCTTGGAAAAGCGATGCGGGCCAGATCGAATATCATGGGGATGATGGCTCGAAATGCTCCTCCACCCCCGGCAGGATCGGAAAGTCCGCAAGCGCAAGCAACTTATGTTCGAAGAAACTCTCAATATATGCATAGGCAGCAGATGTATCAAAACGCGCTAACCATTGCGAACCAGGGAATTCAATTCCAGCTCGATGGAATGGGAGATATGCGTAAATCGGTTCAACAGTTTAGAGATTGGGCAGTTGGATTCAAAGAAGCTGAATGGAGAACGATTCAGCATGAAGCAAATATGCGAACTTAAAATGATGGCAAACTTTTTAAAGCGGCTTTTGGTAAAACAGAGGTCGCTTTTTTTGTGCATCGATCTTTGATAGTTAAATATTCTTGTCGTTTGACTTAAGTGATGTCGAAGAGAAACTCCTTGCGACGGTGAGGGGAGGATGTTAATTTTATTTTTAACATTATCCTTTTTTAGAGGTTTCTTTCATGTCGAATCAAAATCCACCCAGATCAGAAAATTTACTCACTCCAGAAGAGTTAAAACGGGAAATAGAAAATGATGAAATAGAAAGTAAAAAAGATCCCGAACTTTGGAGAAAAAATAACGAATGGCTTGAAAAATTTATAAATTTTTTAGAAGGCATTTCGTTGAATGATGAAGAAGCTGAAAAAGTGGTGAGAAAATATGCCAATGGCGAAATCACATTGGCAGCGCTTCAGGGGGTTTCACAAGATACACTCCTAAGAGCTGCTGAAAATGCGCATCTCCAATTTCAGCGAGGAAAATTAGAAGAGGCGGAGGTTCTTTTCAAAGCTTTGGTAGCACTCGATCATAACAATCCTTATTACTATTTATCTCTGGGAGCAATTTACCAAAGAACCGATCGTTGGATTGATGCTCTTGCCTACTATACGGTTGCCTTAGAACTAGATCCAAAAAATATCACCGCTTATGTCAATCGAGGAGAAATTAACTATCGTTTTGGTTACCGGGAAGAACCTCTCGAAGATTTTGAAAAGGCGATTGCTCTAGATCCAAAAGCAAAAGATCCTTGGGCCAATCGGGCAAGGTTTTTGAAAGATTTAATTTTAAAGGAAAAAGAAGTAAAGTAAGAATCGAAGGAGAGTAAGTTTATGGCACCTAGCAGACCGGTCGATGGAAATTTTCAAGCCCCCACGAATATCAATTCACATCGCATTACTGCTGATGAGCGGGAAAGGGTTGCGGGAGTTGATAAAGACAAGTTGGATCGGGTTGCCGCTCAGATGGCTTCTGTGAATGAGATGGGGCCTGCAATTGCGAGTTACTTCCGTCTTGTAGGTGAGAAACTGAACCTAACTTGTACACGAGATTTTGAAAAAGATATCAAAGCTCTTCCCGCCCAACCGGATGATCCAGGTCAGCATAAAATGGAATGGTTTGACAAAAGAGATACTTCCAACGGAATTCCAGGCCAAGATTATCTTCCTGATTATATTCTTTCAGATCCCGAAAAAGCTTATCGATCTGGTCTTTTAACCAAGAAACAGGCGAATGCACTTCATTTTTTGGTAAATACTCATGCGGATCCTAATTCTACCGGTCAACGCCAAGAAAATTTATTAATCCACGATCCTAATGCTGGACAAGGCCAAAGAGGATATCAGCAAGGAGGAGGTCAAGGTCAAAGTCAAGGAGATGATTCTAACGAACAAAATTCTGGTGGAGGAAATAGACAAGCCATTACCGGTGCAACAAATAGGCAAGCAGTTTCTGGTGCTCCTGCAGCAGCACCCAATAATAACTCGGGCAATCGAACTTCTGCAAATCAATCCCCTCCGAATTTAATTCAAGTCGATGAGGAGTTGCTCAACTCGATGTTTCCGCATGGGAATCCTTACGCCGATTTTTTGAGAGATTTATTTCCCCAAGAAAATCAATCGAGAGTTATCTTTTTAGATGTCATGAAACGAGTGCAAGGTCGCCGCGAACTTAAACAAAAAATTATAGCAGAGTTGAATAAATTAGATCCTTCAAAACCACAAGATGCTGCAAAACTCTGGAAATTACAGAATGAAATGCAGACTATTAATATGGATGATCAAATGGATTTGGATGCATTAGGACAAATTCGAGCCGAAACAAATAAAATGAAAGATTTTATACGATCAATCATTGAAGCCCTAATGCAAGATCGAAAAACACTCGCTCAGAATATTGCTGTGAAATAAATTTTTTTTCTACATTCTTCCGCTTTCGTATGATAACCTTTGTTTTATGTCTCGAAAAGGCAGGAATCCCGCATTGGTTAGTACATTTCCTGTCTGCAATCATGGTACAAAAATGAAATAAAGAGAGGTTTAATCCCTTGAATGATCGAGAAAACAGATCGCGTCCGACTACTTCCACCGAAAAAGGCCAAAGTAAACTTTTAGACCCAACTCCCCAACGAAAAAAATTTGTCATTGAGAGTCTATTCAAGTTTTTTACTGGAGATGTCACTTATGCTCAATTGGTTGGGATTCCGCAGAAAAAACTTTTCCAGATTGCAGAACTTGGCCATATCAAAATGACCTACGGTCGGGTTGAAGAAGCCAGAGAGATCTTTGAATGTCTTGTCAAAATTGATCCAAGAAATTTTTACTATCACTCGGTTTTAGGAACCGTTTATCAAAAACAAAAAAGATTTGTAGAAGCGGTATTTGAATATACAGAAGCTCTTCGATATAAAAATGACGATTTATCGAGCTTGGTGAATCGGGGAGAAATTTATCTGATTCATAAAAATTATCGAAAAGCGGCAGAAGATTTTAAAACAGCCATTATCAAAGATCCGGTCGGTCGAAGCAATTATGCTAATCGAGCTCGTTCTCTTGTCATTGCGATCAAGCAGACACTTCAACATCAAAAGCAACAGAAAGCCCAGGCAGCCTCAGCTTCCTCCAAACCGCCAGCATTAGCTTCCCGTTCTCCTATCACACCCAGAAGATAGTTGATTACAGCTACATCATTGATCAATCATCATCTTTTCCAGAAATGTCATATTTTTTCAGAAGCATTCGAAGATATTTTCGATCAATCTTTGCTTCTCTCGATGCTTTTGAAACATTGTAATTATTCTTTTTCAAAAGATCTTCGAGATAGACTTTTTCGAAAGATTCTACGATCTGCTGTTTGGCTTCTTTGAAGGGAAGAGAAGAATCGAGAGATGGAATTTCAGCGGACTCAAGAGGCTGCTCAATTTCCTGAAAAATATAATTGAGATGTGAGGCATCAATTTCATTTCCATCGACTAAAGAAACTGCTCGTTCAATTACATTGGCAAGTTCACGCACATTTCCTGGCCATTGATAACGTTGAAGCATTTTTAGGGCATCATCTTGAATCCGGGTAACTTTGAGAGTGTTATCAGGAAGTTTATTAAATCTCCCCTCGGTTAAAAATTTTTCCAAAATGACCGGAATATCATCCGTTCTCT
>CAZQOW010000039.1:1785-5461 GCA_964595045.1 uncultured Pseudomonadota bacterium | reverse complement strand
AATCTCCCCTCGGTTAAAAATTTTTCCAAAATGACCGGAATATCATCCGTTCTCTCTCTTAGAGGAGGTAGGTGAATTTTCACTACTGAAAGACGATAGTAAAGGTCTTGTCTAAAACGACCTGCTGCCACTTCATCCTTGAGAGAACGATTGGTAGCGCAAACAACCCTCACATCCAGGTTAATAGGATGACTCGATCCGACCCGTCTGATTTCACGTTGCTCGAGGGCTCGTAAAAGTTTTGGCTGAAGATCGATCGTTAACTCCCCAATTTCGTCTAGGAAAACAGTTCCGCCATTCGCCGCTTCAAAAGCCCCTTTTCGTTCGCGAATTGCCCCGGTGAAAGATCCTTTTTCATGCCCAAAAAGTTCAGATTCAATCAGATTCGGCGCGACGGCTGAGCAATCAAAAACGACAAAAGGTTTTTCTTTACGATTGGAGTATTGATGGATGGCTCGGGCAACCAGTTCTTTTCCGGTACCGGTTTCTCCTTCGATGATCACGGTTGCTAAAGTAGGGGCAATTTTTTCACAAATTCCGAAAATTTGCCGCATCTTTTTAGATTTTCCAACCATTTCTCCTAGATTTGTACGAGTAGATGGTTCGATTTGAATCTTTTCATCAAAAGCAAGAAATTCAATTTTGGTATTTCCGAGAAAAATGACATCTCCCGGGGAAAGATAGGCTTCTTTGACCCGCAGATCATTGATGGAAGTGCCGTTCGTCGAACCCAAATCTTTTAACAAAAAACCATCTCCTGATTGTTCGATTTCGAGATGATGTCTCGAAACGGTATTGTCGGCCAAAACAAAATCATTGTCTTCTTTTTTGCCGATTTGCAGCCGTTTACGACCTAAATCAATTTTTTTACCTTTATCTGGCCCTTCTATCACCTTCAATTGGCATTTCCGGAGTGAAATCAAATCTTTGGTTTCACCCACAGACAAAAGCTGGGTCGAGCCTTCAAGGTCTTTTACCGGTTTTTTTTCCATGTTCTTTTTCATTATCGGGATTATTCTAAAAAAGTTTCGTTAAAACTGATTATTTCTGTCTCAAGGTTGCCATTATGGTTTTTTTGTCTTCATCCATGTTGACCGAGCGACTCCAGGTTTCATAACCATTTAAATCAATGGTAATCGTGTAATCTTTTCCTTTTCGGATCCCTTTGACAATGACTGGTGTTTTTCCACCGGTTGGTTTTCCATTGACCGAAACCGAAGCTCCTTCAGGGGTCGACTCAACCCGAATAGAACCAAACTCATTTCCCAGATCAATCGTCCCGAGGGAGCGGGTTTCTCCCGGTTTTAACGTGACAATTTTGGTAATTCTGCCAGAACCAGATTTTGTAATGGTGATTTCAACCGGTTTTCCGGCTGGAACCTGAAAAGTCCCCGAGGTAGAACCTTTTTTCTCTCCATTCACAAAAACATCCGCTCCCGATGGATTGGAATTTACAGCGACATAAGCGGTTCCGGTTGCAGGTCGATCGGGGTTTTTGGGGTTGTCCGGATTTTTAGGATTATCCGGAGGATTTTTCAGTTGGTTTCGTTTATCCTGCTCTGCTTTCAGTTTTTCCTGTTTCCTCTTATCTTCTTCTTCTTTTTTCTTAATTTCCTCTTCGGTAAACATTCTTTCCGAGAGAATGACCGGTTTTTCATTGGTGATCTGGATCGTTCTGAAAATATCGCGGTATTTCGCATTTATTAATCGAACGGTATAAGATTTTCCAACTTCCAATTTCGCGAGTTTGTTTGGGGTGCTTAATTTTGTGTCTTCCCCATTCAAATATATTTTGGCTCCCGGAGGGGAACTTTTGACTTCAATACTTCCATACTTAATTTCTTCCAGCTTTTTTTCGTATTTAATCGGTTCAACGGAATAAACAGTAATTTTTTCTTCCATCGGATGATAGTCCGGTTTTTCAAGGCGTAAAACATACGTTTTATTCAGTTCAAGGTCTGGAACATCGGCTGGAGAAACCAAACCCAAATCTTTTCCATTCATGAAAATTTTGGCTCCCTCGGGATGAGTGGTCACAGAAACAGATCCTGAAGGGATGAGATCTAACGTCGCCTCGAGTTGAAGCGGTTGGGTGGAGATGAGAGTGACAAGTCTTGTCCATTCTTTGAACTTTTCTTTTTTTAGCGTGATCTTCTGACTGAGACTGAGCTCCAACCCTTGAAGTGTCGTTGGGGTGAGTAAATTCGTATCTTTGTCATTCAGAAATATTTTGGCTCCCTGAGGAACCGAGTTGATGACGACCGTTCCGATTTTTTCTCCCTGATGAGAGGAAGGATTGAGAAATCGATAACCAAGATAAAGGATTCCACAGGCGAGAAGAACTGAAATGAAATAAAAAAGCTTTTTTGTTTTTTTGACAGGTTGAGGATAACCGGTGCCGGTATAAGAAGGAGGGGATATTTCAGGTTTATACGCGACCCCAATCGAAGGGGAAGAAAGAGAGCTTTCTCCTGGAATCGGGTTGTTGATCGAGCTGAGAGTCTGATGTCCGGGGATATCGATCGCCGTTTTTTCTCCCTCTTCGCGATGAACAATGTTTTGTTGTCGTTCGGCATCGAGTAGAATCGATCGAGTTTTTGCATCGATCGTCAACTCATCTTTTCGTTGGGTTTTCTTGTTCTGGATTTCGTTCGCGAAAAGTCTTTTGATGAGATTTGATAATTTTCTGGGAGAAAAATCGAGATAGGTGGAATACAAAAATTTTGTCAGCTCGATCTGCATATCTCCCGCATTGTCAAAACGATCTTTGGGAGAATAGGCGAGTGCTTTGGCGAGAATTTTTCTGAGCCCGGGATGAATCGATTCGGGAAGAGATTCTTCAGTAATTCGGGTCGACCGAATTTTTTTCAAAACCTCAAATTGGGTTTCTCCCGAGAAAAGTTTTTTGCCGGTCAGCAATTCATAAAGAACAATTCCGACTGAATAAATATCAGTCTTGTAATCGACCGGTTTTCCGAGTGCCTGCTCGGGAGACATATAAGTTATTTTTCCCTTGAGAATGCCGGCAACCGTTTGAGAAATATTCATCGCCGCTTTGGCGATACCAAAGTCGACGACTTTCACTTCTCCTTCATAACTGATCAGCATGTTTTGGGGAGAAATGTCGCGGTGAACGATCTGAAGCGGATTTCCATCGAGATCTTTTTTCGAATGGGCGTAATCAAGCCCTTTGCAAATTTCGCTGACGATATAAACGGCGATTTCTTCCGGCAAAGATTCATTAAATTCTTTGCATCGGTTGATTACTTCTCGGAGATTGACTCCGTCGACGAATTCCATCGAGATGAAATAATCTTCTCCAACTTTTCCGAGATCAAATACTTGGGCGATATTCGTGTGAGAAAGCAAAACTGAAAGTTTGGCCTCATCAATAAGCATTCCGATGAATTCTTTGTCGGTTGAGCAGTGGGGAAGAATTCGTTTGATGGCTAGCAGTTTTTCAAAACCGTCAACTCCAAAAGTTTTCGCCTTGTAAATTTCCGCCATCCCCCCCATGGCGAGTTTTTCAATCAAAAAGAATTTTCCAAATGGTTTGGGTTGAAAATCATTCATATATTTTTACTTATATAAAAATTCGATAAATTAAATAAATGAAAAGGAATAATAATAACGAAATAACCCCATATAAGACAGTTTGAATATTTATCAAAGGTTT
>CAZQOW010000039.1:0-1775 GCA_964595045.1 uncultured Pseudomonadota bacterium | reverse complement strand
TATCCAGTATTTTATTTTCATAAAGAGGTCGTTTGATAGTGACCTCTGCGTCAAAAGAATTTTTTTCTATCTCGTTTTTTTCAGCACTTATCTGGGGATGAAAAGGGGTGGAAAATTTCAGAAAAGTTTCTTTGGTAAAAAACTCGACTGGAATCGATTCGTCCGTTTTACAATGAATCAGTTTCAACCCTTCTGTTCGTGAGATAGCAATCAGTGCAGGTTCTTTTGCTGCCCCATTTTTTAATGTGATTCTCGTTTCTACTGTGACCTGTTCTCGTGAAGTGGAAAGTGATTTGAACTGGATACTTTTTATCTCTTGTGCTGAAATAGAGAGGGTTTCTAGCTTTCCAGCTGCTTTGGTAATGAGACGGCCAATATCAATTTTTTCTTCAAAGGAAGATTGTCCTTCTTTCTCCTTTTCCCCCTCGGAAGGTTCATCCCGTTTGTCCTTTTTCGTATTTTGCGTTTCTTCTAGCTTCCAGGACTCGGATGATTTTATTTTTTCGATTCGATTTGTCATGTAAAAAGAGCAATCAGCTGCCAGCATTCAGCCATCGATTCATGAAAAAAGCTGACGGCTGAGGACTGATCACTTACCTTGACTTTCTCATCGATTGCTTTCCTTTTTATAAGTTGACTCCAAAAAAGAGGTATAGATCGCTTTCGCGGACTCCGATGATTCGTTCAGCACACGACTGACCTTTCCCTTACAAAAACTACAGTTTTTTAAAGGATTATCTGTAATTCGTTGGAAAACATTGAACTGCTTTTTACATTTTTTACAAAGATAACGATAAATCGGCATATCTCACCTGTATAAAAGACAATCCTTCAATCCCTTTCATTCTAAAATTCTGTTTATTTTTCAGTGTAACCTGAGCTGGTGACTTTTGTCTACGGTTAGATGCTAAACACTTAATATTAGTAAATATTTTATAACAAAATTTGAGTTTGAACAGAGAAGTAAATGAGTGTTAGTTTAGATAAACTGTAGAAAAATAAGATTTAATCTAGCCCATACTCTTTTCTTTTTCGCCAGAGAGTAACTGGCGTAATTCCCAGAATCTCTGCCACTTTTTCCAGATTTTTTTCTTGCGAGAGAACATATTCGATATGATTTCTGGTCAATTTTTCAAGCGAGATCATTTCTTTTGAGCCGGAGTGAATCTGTTTCTTTTGATTGATGAGCGATTCGGGTAGATCTTCAAATCGCATTTCACGATTGGAAGATAAAATGACTAGTCTTTCTAAAACGTTCTGAAGTTCTCGAATATTTCCTGGCCAGGAATAATTTTTAAATGCCTCCAAAATTTCCCTTGAGATTTCGAGTTTTGATTTGAGAATTCCCCTTTTTTGGAATTCATTCAAGAAATTTTCTATAAATACCGGAAGATCTTCCATTCTAAATCGGAGGGGGGCGAGCGGAGACTCAAAAATATTCAATCGATAGTAAAGATCTTCGCGGAATTTCCCCTGTTTAACCGCTTCCGATAAATCTTTGTTCGTCGCTGCGATCACCCGGGTATTCACTTGAATTTCTTGGTTGCTTCCGACCGGTTCAAAAAACTTATCCTGTAAAAAACGCAGAAGTTTTGCCTGAGCGTTCGGAGACAAATCGCCAATCTCATCTAGAAATAAAGTTCCTTCATCGGCCAGTTCAAATTTCCCTTTTTTATCTTGGGTCGCTCCAGTGAAGGAGCCTTTCACGTGACCGAAGAGTTCTGATTCGAGCAAAGATTCGGTCAGCGTTGTGCAATAGACGGTAATAAAAGGTT
>CAZQOW010000038.1:7506-14949 GCA_964595045.1 uncultured Pseudomonadota bacterium | reverse complement strand
AATTTAATCGCCAACGTTTTTTAGAGCTATCTAAGATGTTAAATTGTTTCCGAATTACCGGCTCAAAAGGAAGTCCTTCTGATTCTTGAGATTTTTCAGGAACAGCTCTTTTATAAAGATCTTCGGCTTGTAGGAGAGGAGAAATCAACGCGACGAAAGCGAATAGAAAAAAAAGGTAAGTAATTTTTTGAGCCCATCGATTTTGTTGCATTAACTAAAATTGTACCGACTTAGAAGAAGAGAAGAAATAAGAAAGTAAAAATTTATATAATAAATTATGACGCAGTTATGACGCACTCGTTAAGATTTGTTTAAAATTGATAAAAAATGCTGGAACTATAGGTTTGAACATGCTGACCATTATTTCGATCTTCATAATCGGTATCGACCCGTAATCCAACATTATGAATCATTACCCATTCGAGCCCTGCACCGAAATGATTCGAACGAAATCTTCCGACCGGAAAAACCGGATTTCCTGCATCAAAACTCTCTTGTTCACGAACATAATTTAAATAAAATTTAAATCGATCTTCAATAGGAATAAATGTCAATCGAGCCGAAGTAGAATAATCACGCGCCCAGCCTGCTGAGACATCAGTTTTTGTTGGAATGTTGACATAATTTAAGTCCAGAATTCCCCATGAGTTGAAATACCATGCAACTCCAGCAGTAATAGCGTGCAGTTTGACCAATTGATATTGAGAGAAATTATAACGGATATAAGGATTCAATCCATGCGGAGCTATTCCGGAAACCTCAAAGATATTCTGAAGTCTCACCAAAACATCACTCGTGGGAGAAGTTGAAATCGTATCACTTAATATAATACGCGGATGAACATAATATCCTCCTCCGGCGGTATAAGAATAATTTTTCTCTCCAAATTTATTGAGATAGTCAAAACGAGCTAACAAAAAGTATCTTTTTGGCTTTTTATAATAAAGTTGGAAAAATGCACCTGAGGCGCTTGGGAAAAAATTGAACTTCATGCCAACTCCCCCTACATCAACTCTCCAACGGGTTTGAGAGCTACTTAAAATATCAAAGTGAGTTCGATTCACCGCTGTGTGCGGATCCTTGATAAATGATTCCTCTTTCACGCTCGCTTGTGCCTCTTGATTATTTGGATCTTGTTTCAGCACCTCCTGATAAAGAGATTTACTTTTCTCGCTATTTTTTTCTCTTTTTTCAAGGCTAGCTAACAAAAGAAGAGCTTCTTGATTCTTAGGATTAGAAGCAAGCGCCTTTTCAGTCCAATAACGGGTTTCTGATCGATGATCAGATTGATTTGCAAGATATGCTTTTCCGATGAGAGCATCGGGGTAATTCTGTTTTTTTGTGAGAACTTCGTCATAGCAATGGGAAGCTTCTGCATAACTTTGATTCCATCGATATAGAGTACAAAGCTCAATCTTCCAATCAAGATTAGTCGAATGAGTTTTTATTAATTTTTCTAAAAGGGAGATCGCTTTTGAATATTTCTTCTGATTCTTTAAAGTTTGGACTTCTTGATAAATTGAATTCCCATCTTCTGAAAAAATAGAGAAAGGAAAAAAAGATAAAAAAAGAAGAAGTATTAAAAAAAATCGAATTTTATTTTTTTGAGCAAGAATAAGCATCTTTTAACTCTTTTTAATAATTCTACAGAATCTTTTCTTATTTGTCCTAAATTTACTTCATCGATTACCCAAAGAATTGGAAAATTATTTCATTTTTAATCTACAGCTAAAATTTAATTAAAACAGCCTATAGTTTTTGTAACTTGTTCAATTGAGCCATTAATTCCTTTATTTCAGTACTTATAAAACAAAAAAATAAACTGTTTATTTTCAAAATTAACGACCTTAAAATTTAGATTTCAAAAATTTAAGTTGGTGAAGAATCAAAAATTGTTTACAATTTTATACATTCATTAACGATAAAAATCCCCAAACAAATATGAACGAGCTTCTTGCTTCTAAAATTTCCAATCGGTCTGCTCATGTCGCTGTCCTCGGAATTGGTTATGTTGGGCTTCCTCTTGCAGTTGCTTCTGCTGAAGCCGGATTTAAAACAATTGGAATTGATCCTGCCAAGGAAAGAGTCGACGCAATTCAGCAAGGAAAAAACTATAGTTTTGATATCGACTCAGAATCTTTAAAACATCTCGTCCAAAAAGAGCGATTACAGGCAACCTCAGATTTTAGTCTTTTGAAAGATTGCGATATTATCTGTATTTCGGTTCCAACTTTAATCGATGAGAAAAAAGAGCCAGATCTTTCATATGTTTTAAATGCAGTTCAAAAGATTAAAAAATATCTAAGAGCAGGACAGTTAATTATTCTTCAATCAACGACTTATCCAGGAACAACCGAAGAAGTCCTCTTACCCATTTTGGAAGAATCAGGATTGAAAGTCGGAAAAGATTTTTTTCTGGCCTACTCTCCGGAACGGATCGATCCAGGCAATCACCAATTTAATATTTCAAACACCCCTAAAGTCGTAGGTGGAATCACCCATTCCTGTACCGAACTCATTCAACAGTTTTATCAAACCTTTATAAAAACGATCGTTCCAGTAAGCTCAACTCGAGCCGCTGAAATGGTCAAGGTGATCGAAAATAGTTTTAGAATCGTCAACATCGCTTTTGCCAATGAACTTGCCTTGAGCTGTTCAAAATTGGGAATCAATACTTGGGAAGTATTAGAAGCAGCAGCTACAAAGCCGTTTGGTTTTATGCTGTTTTATCCAGGCCCCGGAATTGGTGGACGTTGTATTCCAGTCACTCCCCATTTCTTAAGATGGAAAATGGAGTCGGTCGATGCTTCTGCAGATTTTATCCGTTTGGCGGATAAAATGAATTCTCTCATGCCAGAGTTTGTCGTAAAACAGACTTTATCTGAATTAAAATCAAGAAATGTCGAAATTTCAAAAGCAAAAATTTTGGTGTTAGGCGTTGCCTACAAACGAGATATTGATGATTATCAATACTCTCCTGCACTCGATATCATTCGCGGTTTTGAAAAACAGATTGCCCAAGTGAGTTATCACGATCCGTTTATTTCTCAATTTAAGATCGGGAAAAGTGAATACCATTCCCTTTCAATCGATCAAGGATTGGAAAATTTTGACGCGGTCGTTTTGACAACCCATCACACAAAATTTGACCTGGAAAAAATTGTCGCAAAATCGAAACTTTTTATTGATACACGAAATGCGACTAAAAATATCAACGATTATCCTGAAAAAATTGTGAGACTTTACAGTTAATCTAACTAATCTTGGCACCAACGCTGAATCTGTTGATACACTCGTCTACTTCTTTTTAATTCGGCATGAGAAATTCCCAAAATTACTTTGCAATTCTTTTTAGAAAAAGGAATCGAACTCGAAGAAAACAATCCTTGCCCTGTACCACTCGCCGGATGAACCAATCCATCACCCACTAGACGACCTAATTTGGAACCTGGAACTTTGGAGAGAGTGCCACAGATAAGATAATGATCGGCGTTTTTCAAAAGTGGAATTTTATTTTCGTGCCAGTAAAAAAGGCGATCGGCGTTTTTTTTCTTCCACTCTTTATCGGTAAGATAACCATGTCGCAGATCTTTGACACCCGCACTTCGTAAATCTCCCAAAGAGACAATCATTTTTGTAAGAGGATTGGGAATCTGTTGCAAGATTGCGGTGGTCAATTTCCCAAGTTTTTCCAGATGAGTTCCCAAATGAGGTGAACCGAGATAAAAAATTTTTTTGACCAACTTCACCCACTTTTTCTTCTCTTTTTCTCCGTAATAACAAGCACTGCGAAAAACCAATCCTCCCATGCTGTGACCAATCAAAAGGATTTCATCGATTTTTTTCGGGGAAGAACGAATCAGTTTTTCGAGCAGATTCGATAATCGCCGCCCGTTAGTGGAAATGTGCAAGCCGGAATTGTAACGTAAAAAAAGTGATGTAAATCCGAAATCTTTTTCAAGAAGAGAACCGTAGTCCGCGGAGTTTTTTTTAAATTTCCATCCCTTTTCATCTCCACAACTTCCATGAGCAAAAATGGATATTTTTCGATGGTAAGAATTGAAAAATGGAGACTTTTGCGATCGACTATCAGTGGATAAAAGACACTTATCTCCCTTGTAAAGTGCCATTTTGATCGCAAAAGAACTCTTCCTCTTTTCCAAGGTATCACCGAGAATCCCGTTAAGAACCGAGAGAGTTCCATCGAGTTTTTGGGTCAAAAAGCGCACAAATTTTTGCATGTTTTCCACTTGTACTCTTGTTTCCAAAACAAAGCTATACAAAGAACCGGTTTACAGGTAGTCGAGTAACTTAAGCCTTTTAAAGAAAGATTTACATGTCCTTTTTCCATGAAGTTCTAGATCCCCCCAGCTATGGTTTTCAGAGAGAAGGAAAACTATATATTCCAACCACCCGAGAAATTTTGCGCGAGTTTTTTTCGCGGCTCAATTTTCTGAAATCGAGAAAAAATTGGCTTCCGTTTTTAAACTGGTTTGCCACGTTGGCACTCGCAGTTCCACTTTTTGTTTTCCTGCTTTATTTTTTCAGCTGGAAACTCCTGATTGTGGGGACGTTCTATAGCCTGGCGGTTTTGGCAACCCACGCAACCATTTATTATCATCGCTACTCCACGCACAAGGCGTATCGATTTAAAAATAGTTTCTGGAAATTTATCTGCCGAAATCTGGTGATCAAACTTATCCCGGAAGAGATTTATGTCGTTTCACATCATGTGCATCACCGCTTTTCTGAAATGCCAGGAGATCCTTATAACGTGCATGCTGGATGGCTTTACTGTTTTCTTGCTGATGTGATTCATCAACCGATTGCTAAAAATCTCTCTGAAAAAGCTTACCGACAAACGAGCCAACTGCTTCAACATACCGGCATTCGAATGAATAATTACAAAAAATACCTGAAGTGGGGATCGATTTGTCATCCGTTTTTTTCCTATCTTCATTTCGCACTTAATTGGCTCTTTTGGTATTCTGTTTTTTACCTGATCGGCGGACATGCTCTTGCCACCGCAATCTTCGGCCTTTCAATTATCTGGGCAGTCGGCATTCGAACCTTTAATTATGATGGGCATGGCGGCGGAAAAAACAAACAGAGAGATGGAATCGATTTTCACAGAAAAGATCTCTCGGTAAATCAATCGTGGTCAGGATATCTAGGCGGCGAATGGCATAACAATCATCATTTATATCCGCGCGGTGCCCGATCTGGTTTTTTGAATTATCAGATGGATGTTCCGTGGCTTTTTGTTAAATCACTTTTTTGGATCGGTGGAATTTCTTCTTATCACGATTTCAAAAAAGAATTTCTTCGAGATTATTATTCTCCCTATTTAGAAAATCAGAAAAAAAAGAAAGAGATTTATAAAATTCTGCCGGTGAAAATTATTCCGGAAAAAATCTAATCTTTAACGTTTCTACAAAATTATTTTTTGTTATCTAATTTTAATTTAGAAAAATTAATCAGAGCTTGTTCCATCTTTTGATAGGCCGGCCGCCACTTGTCGTCGATAAAACCAACCCCATCATCTCCCTGATGAATGTTAGTATTTCCCCACTGAATTAATATCGTGCCTCCGCCGCTATCGTAAATCTCTCTATGGTGTCTGGTGATTTTGTCAAAACGATTCTCCAGAATCATTTTATAAAGCGTATCCATTTCTGCCGGCGTGGTCACAAAATCAACTTTTTTACTTTTCCCCTTCTCTGTCGTCTGCGAATACGATTCTTTTTCTGAAAGAAAAATATCTAATTGGGATGGATTAGGAGCCATTCCACCGGTCGAATAACTGTAGGAAATTTTCAGATCCGACGGACGTTGACTGGGAAGATGGTGATTACTCGGAGATGTGCAGCCAATCGATTGAAAAAAAGCTCCCACCAGAAAAAATGAAAAGACGAATCCAAAAAAAAGGAAATCGATCATTTTTTTGTTCATTAGATTCCTAAATAAAAGTTTGATATTTTTGAATGCGATTATCTTCATTTTCAGAAGAAGTATTGAACCTTAAAAATCTAGAGCAAAACAAGCAAAGAAAACCGAATAAAAATCCACCCTCATTTTTTGCATTTAGAAATTTTAATGAACTCGATAAAAAATAACAATTTATTCTGTTTTTAGTCCGCCAAATCAAATGAAATATTCAGAACTTTTAACTAGGTAAAATTGAAAAATCTCTTTAACATCCTAAAGAAAATTTCATCTGTCATACTCAAGGGATCATTATGTTCCTTCAATGCTCGAAGAAGTTTCTTGGATACTTGCTCTGGAGTTGGCTTCTTCTATCTCTATTCTTCTCCACTCCACTTTTCGCTAATACAATTTTGGTCACTGATAACAGCAGCGGTTACGGAGTCGGCACCTTAGCTGATGCGATTCTGCAGGCGGAGGATGGCGACATCATCGACTGCTCACCGATCGCCGGACAGACAATCGATATAGGGCAGCCACTACCTGCGATTGGACACAACTTCAGCTCGTCTACTTCATCGCTGACCATTCTTGGCCATAGCGTGATAATCGATGGGGAAAACGCCCACTCTATTTTCTCTTTAGCCAATGGCTCGGTCACTCTGAATGATTTCATCCTTCAAAATGGACTTTCAAAAGGGGGCGATGGAGGTTTTGGTAAAACCGGCGGTGGCGGCGGAGCGGGCGGTGGAGGTGCTCTCTATATTCACTCAGGTACTACCATGATTATTTCTGCAATGAATCTCAACAACAACCAAGCGATCGGAGGCACAGGTGGCGCAGGCAATTCAACGGGCGGATCGGGAGGCGGTGGCGGTGGTTTCGGCGGCGGCGGAGGTGGAAACGGAATTTCAACAGGGGCGAGTGCTGGCTCAGGCGGGGGTGGCGGTGGAAATAGTGGTGGAACCCGAGGAGGTCGAGATGGAGGGGTTGGATCGCCCAATACTTTCTCAAATTTCGCCGGCGCAGGAGGGGGCGGAGAGATCCCTGGAGTTTCGGGTGCCAAAGCTGGAGGTTCTAATGCCTCAGTTCCTTCGAAAGCGGGCGGAGCGGGAGGGACAGGAAGTGTCACTAACGGCGCCGGCGCCGGCGGGGGTGGTGGATCGGCTACCGCTTTTTCTCCCACTCCTCCCAATAATGGAAGCGGCTTCAATGGTTCTAATGCTATCAACGCTGGGTCCCCTGGAACGGGTGTTGGGGGCGCGGGTGGCTATGGCTTCGGCTTTGAATATACTTATGGGGTCGGGGGTGCAGGAGGCGGAGGGAATGGCGGTGGTGCCGGTTATGGAACAGGGGGCGGTGGCGGTGGATTGAATGGTCCCGGAGGTATCGGAGGTTCATACGGTGGTGGCGCCGGCGCTGGAGGAACAGCAACCTCGGGCGGAGTCGGTGGTTTCGGCGGCGGCGGAGGGGGCGGAGGAACAAGCGGTAGCGGTGGATTCGGCGGCGGTACCGGTG
>CAZQOW010000038.1:0-7496 GCA_964595045.1 uncultured Pseudomonadota bacterium | reverse complement strand
CTTTACTCGGGGGTGGGGGGTGTGGGGGGGGGGGTCGGGTGGTGTTTTTTTCTTGGGGGGGGGGGGGGGGGGGGGGCTGGGGGGCTGGCGGCGCTATCTTTGTCCATAGCGGTGGGACACTCAACATTGAAAGTGCAAGTATCTCGGATAACAGTATCACCGGAGGAGTGGGTGGCAGCTCAACTGCGGCGAACGGCGAAAATGGCTCTGCCTTCGGACAAGATATTTTCCTGGTCTCCGGAGGAAACATCAATTTTAACCTCACCAGCGATTTAACGATCAACGCCATCGGAGGGAATTATAGCCAAGGAGGATTTACAATTACTGGCTCAAGCGGTGTCACAGTCAATAACAATCCAACGGTCACTTTAACTCTCGCAACTCCTTCCGGACAATCCTCCTATGCCGGGTTATTTGATGGAGTTCTCAATATCAACGGCGGAATTCTCTCCGTCGATTCTGATTATGGTCTGGGTTATTCAACCGTCAACCCAACTCTAAACGGTGGAATCCTTGCAACCACCAACTCGTTGACAAGCTCAAGGAATTTTTCCCTCGGTAATTCTGGAGGTTCTTTTCAACCAGCGACTGGAACAACGCTGACCTTAACTGGAGCGATCAGTGGCAGTGGCGCTCTGACGCTGAGCGGAGCAGGAAGCGTCGTTCTTTCGAATACAAATACCTATAATGGCGGAACCACAATAAAATCAGGAATTCTTTCAATCCAAAATGAAAATAATATTGGTGGATTGAATGCAGCGATCATTCTAAATGGCGGAACATTTTCTGCAACTGGAGATGTCACCACTTCGGGAGCAATTTCAGTCACCGGGGATTCAGAAATCAGCACAGCCACAGGAAAGATAACTTCATTCACAGGAACTTTGACAGGCTCTGATGCTTTCACCTTGACTTTGAGTGGTGCTGGAACAAATTCACTCTCTAACGTAAACGTCGACTCAGGAACATTTACCATTCAAGGAAGTTTGGGAGGCACTCACTCACTGACAAAGAGTGGATCAGGAATTCTCAGTTTGCCCGGAGATAGCTCTACTTTTACCGAGAATGTGACCGTGGCTGGTGGAGAATTAAAACTGAATGGAGCTCTAGGATCTTTAGTGATGATCAGCTCAGGAGCGATGCTTAGAGGAAATGGAACTGTCGGATCGATTATCAACTCAGGATTTCTATCTCCCGGAAATTCCATAGGCACTTTATCTTCGGGACCTGTTACTTTAAACAGTGACTCCACTTATCAAGTGGCACTCAATCCAACAAGTTCCACATTATTAAATGTAACAGGAAGTATTAATTTAGCTGGAACATTGGAAATAACTCAAGATCCTGGCACTTATACATCGACTGAACAATATATCATTATCGACACAACAGATGGAATCAGCGGTTCTTTTTCATCGATTAGTTTGAAGACACTTCCTGGATATTATTTTACTGTCTCGGTTCAAGATCGGAAGCTTATACTCTCTTACACGACGATTCCTTCTACCCCTCTGAGTGGCGGAAGCTGTGCGTTGCAAGCTTTCAATTCTCCAAACTGTTTTCTTTTTTTAGGGGAATGGATTTTGTTTTTGAGCTTCTGCTGTTTAAGAAAAAAACTCGTAAGTCTATTTGGCTTCCGACAAATAAACAAATCATAATTAATAATTCACTAATATTATTAAATATTTTTTAATAATAATTTAATGCGAAACTTTATAAAATGTGTACCGATAATCTAATTAAGAAAGATTAGACTATTTATTTAAGAATGGAAAAATAAATATGACCAATTCCACCGCAATACCTGATGCAGTCAATAAACAAATCTCTGATACCTGCCAAGCAATTCAACAAGAAAATATTCTTGTGATGATGAAAGCAGAGGGGGATGTTATAGTTTTGGATCCAAGAGCATCCGAAACGAAAGATATTTTTCTACAATTTTGTGATGCTGAACTCAAAGATGCCTATCAATATCAAATAAGAAATTTTAATAAGGCGAATCTTTGGAGAGCCTCAGATATTCATGATGCTGCAAAGTATTTTCAAGACCATCATGTGGATGCTTATTTTGTTTCTATGAGTATGGGAAATAATTTCACTGCGAGCCCTTATAATCCTTTTACAGCCATTCCTTATATGAATTCTGTATTTATGGGACTAGCTGGATTTGTTTCCCCTTCCGTTACTCAATTCGCAAAAACTCATGAGTTTGGGCATATCCAAGATTTAAAACTTTTAAGCAGAGTCTATCCTACAGACTCAAAGCTTTTAACGGAAAGGCCTCCTAAAGATGAGAAAGAACATCTTCAATCAACTCGATTCACGATTGAGGTCTATTTCAAAGCGATCAGAAGTGAAATTCCTGCTACGTATTTGAAGGAATTTGATAGAAATCAAAAATTAATTTTTGATTCTAGTAAAGATGCAAAAACACTTTCGGGAGTTTATACGATTGTGACTGAACTTTTCAGGACGGGAGAAGAGACTGATCCAAAGCGTCTTCAAACACTGATTGATGAAGGGGCAATGGCTCTCTTAAAGAAAACTACAGGAAAACCTTTTAATCTACATGAAGCAGATCCAATGGGATATCAACGGATGTATATGGTGGCGTATCTACAGGTCACCGGACTTTGGGATTGCTTTCAGAAAAAACCGGACTTTAATACTAAATCTGTAAAAGATCTCCCAAAAGAACAAATTTTATTCTTCAAACATGCGATTGAAGCTTCTGCTCGTTTTCATAAAAGACACTAACGAAGTGTCATCTCGGTTATTAAGAAAACTCCCACAAGATGTTATCGGATAGTTTGTTCAAGCCAATGAAGTAGAGTTAACCGTCGTCATTTTCAAAACCCTCACGAATAAATTATTAAAAGCAAATCCAAAGTCAAAAAAAGAAAAGTACATCGTGCCCTAATATGTTTTGATTACAAAACATTTATTTGATATTTTCATTATCCTAATTCATACAACTCTAATTTTCTAACCTAGGATTCTTAATGAAAAGATTCCGCTTCTGCTTGCCTATACTTTTTCTTTTGATTCAGGGTTGTAGTAAAGATAACAGCTTAGCGACTGCTACTGTCAACTTGCCTACTTACAGCCCTGGTACAACTACAGAAATAATATTGACTAATATATCGACAAGTACCGTCATCCTTAATCCAAAAGTAATTTTGGCCTCCTGGCTTGAAAATATTTCCACCAATAAAAATCTTACCTTGAATGGTTATATCGCCCCTGGAGAAAGTTATACTTTTAGTTTTACAGTCAGCGATACTGAAGCAAACCAATCCATATCTAGAGGAAACTACCAATTTCTCATCACAAACCCAACGTCCGGTGACATTCAAGTTTCTGCGGATAATTTGGCTGCTCCAATTAATCCAGAACTGAATGTCGTTATTCCTCCTGATCCCTTATCTTTACCGCTCCAGGAAGACATACTCATTAATGCCGATCTATGGAGTGATCAGCCAGAGATCATGTCTGCAGGCTATGGCTTTGAAGGGATTGAAGGGGTGCCGCAAGGAGAAAGTTATGTCGTCGCTGCAGGGGGTGCTTGGGAAATTGTGACAACCCCAGACCCGCCGTATGCTGCGCTGACCTCAGCTAAAACTCCTTATGCTGTTTCGATCGCCTGGGGATATCCAACCTATTATGCCGATGCGATGCCGATTGTCTTTAGCTGGCCGGTTCTTCCGAGCACGGTCGATCGAACTGATTTCGCTGTAACATTAAACACCGGAGAAACGGTAATTCCTTATGTTGCGTCGATCACTCCGAATTATGAATATAATGAACGAAGTTGTGTGGTTATTTTCGGAGAATTTGGAAATCGCCTTAGCCCTGGAACCCCCGGTGCCATTTATCCAACCCAGGTCACCATTGTCGAAGGTTTGCAATTAGTCGGTCCATCCGGCCCTGTCAGTGCGGTAGGTCTCAGTAAAGAAAGCACGAACCCCTATACCACGAATGGCGGGCCTACCCTGGTTGCAGCAAAATTGAGCATCATGAATATTGTAGGAGAAGGGGTCGGTTCCGATAACGCTTTTTCAGGAGGTTATCCAAACAATGGAGTTTCTTATTATGGTGCCGATGCACAATACCGTTTGCGAATCTATACGACGGGTGGTTTTTCTCCGGATGGCGTCGCTGCACTGTTGCCGACTGACTTTTCACGGTTTTTTCAGATTGAGGTAAATGAAGGCGGCACAACAACTCTGTTGACTCAAACAAACATCCCATACACTTTTTTGGCAGGAACGATTACGATTGTGGGACTCGCTGATTTAGGTCTCGATACCGAAACGATCAATGACGCATATACGGAAGATAATGATAATTATATCGATATCGTATTGAAGGGGGATGAAGCGGCAATGCGTTTAATTACTGCGGTGATCATACCGGCTACCGGCGACTATCAACCTTTTTATAATCCAGGCGGGCCGGGAAATAATCCAACTCCGGGCGTCACTTATACCTCTCCTGGGCCAGCGATAACGCAACCGGTAACCCTGGCGATTGATGATCCTAAAACAGTAAACTACCCTTAATATATAAGGAAGAACCCATTTTTTTTATTAAAGATTCACAAAAATATTTTCTCTCGAGCCGATTCGCAAATCTTCACTACAACAGGATGCTTCAATTTTCTTTCAACGGAGATGGCATAGAATCGTTCATGAATTTCTTCTGTGCGTGCTACTACATGAACGCCGTATTTCTTAAGCTCCTTCTCTAAAATAGAGGGAGCCGGGAAAATCCCCCATCCTTGCTGACCGACCACTGTTAAAAGTGCACTATCATCAAATTCGCCTAGAATTGAGGGCTGAATTTTTTTGGAATAAAACCAGTTTTCTAACGATCGTCTGAGCGAAGTGTTCTCTGTCGGTAATAAAATAGGGGCGCGATGGAAGGATTTTGGAAAATTTTTTCGATATTTTTGGGCTTGCTTGGCAGATCCGAAAAAACTGACTCCGCATTCACCCAACAAATGATTGTAAGCTTTGATTTTGACGTTTGAACTAATCGGAGAATCTGAAAGGACGAGATCAAGTCCATTAATCGAAAGTTCAGAAAGAAGACGTTCAGAACTATCTTCGCGGCAAATGATTCGAAAAGTATCGGAAAGCTCGAAAGCAGGTTTTAAGAGTTGATAAGCGATCAGCTTTGGGAGAACATCGACTATCCCGACTAAAAGACGAGAGGGGTGCTCCATCGATTTATTTTTGATGTTGTTTTGCAATTCCTGTCCGAGAGTAAAAATCTCGTTCGCATAACGAAAAACCATTTTCCCCATTTCGGTCAGGATGAGATTTCTACCCACCTTCTTAAACAATTTCTCGCCCAATGTTTTTTCAAAAGCGCTAATTTGCGTGCTGACCGTTGGTTGCGCAAGCCTTAACTCCACGCTCGCCTTTGAAACAGTTCCCATACGCGCTGCTGTCCAGAAATAGAGTAAATGATGGTAGTTGAGCCATTCCATGACTTGAGCTCATACATCTGTTTTTCCTATGAATCAAATTGAATTATCTATTTTTATAATAAATGAAATTCTCTTATCAAAGCAAAATGCAGATTTAAATCATCTTTATAGGCAGACTTTTAGATTCTAAAAAAGGAGGTTCTTATGGATGGGTATGGTGAAAGTATCGATTTTGAAAGGTTCAAGAAGATGATCCCGAAGGGAAAAGGAAAGATTATCATCGCGGCTCTGATCTTGGCTATCCTTGTGATACCGATGTCAATTACGATTATTCCCGCAGGACATGTCGGATTAAAAGATTTATTCGGAAAGGTTTCAGAAGGCACACTTCCCGCAGGAATTCATATCGTCAACCCACTGCTCAAAATTCATAAGCTTTCGATTCGGACGCAGGAGGTGACAGAACAGGCAAACGTTCCCTCAAAGGAAGGTTTGAGTGTTCATTTGGATGTGTCTCTCTTATTCAGCCTCGATCCAAAGAAGGCGGCTCAAGTTTACAAGACGATTGGCCCGGATTACATTCGAATCGTCACCATTCCGCAGCTCCGATCCATTATTCGGGGGGTGACAGCGAGCTATGAGGCAAAAGCCCTTTATACTTCAGAGCGCGAGGCGATCGCGAATGAGATGCTGACTCATTTACGACCGCCTCTCTTGGAGCGTGGAATCACCGTTGAGAAGGTCCTTTTACGGAGTGCGACTCTCCCGACAATCCTCTCAACGGCCATTGAAAAAAAACTGGAAGCAGAACAACAGTCGGAGCAGATGAAATTCGTTTTGAATAAAGAGACTCAAGAGGCAGACCGTAAGAGAATTGAGGCACAAGGAATCGCTGACTTTCAGAAGATTGTCACCACCGGACTCACAGACCTCTTTCTTCGGTGGAAGGGAATTGAAGCGACCTCGAAGCTTGCAGACAGCCAAAACAGCAAAGTAGTTGTGATTGGAAGCGGAAAAGATGGCTTGCCAATTATTTTAGGAGGACAAAATTGAAGATTTGGCGTCTCCTTATCATTATTGTCGTGCTGATCGCGCTCATCTTGACTTCCTTTCTTGCAATATAAAAGGAATCAGCGATCTTTTAAGGAGAAAACTTTTAAAAAATGACAAAGATCTATTTTTTATCTTTGATAAAATTATTAAAAATTATGATGAAGATACAAAAAACGGACATCCTAAATTCAAATTCCAAACCCTTTTAAATTTCCCTATCTTTTCACATTCTTCAAACTCTCCAAAATTATTTAATTTTTCTCAATCTTTTTATTATAGCTTCGTCATATTATTTTTATTATTTTACTATAAACCCAACCATGGTTTAGGGATCAACTGATATTGAAAAATCGCAAAATGGTTCGTGGGGATTTGCCATTGTTGATTGGCAAGATTGAGAAAGTTTTTGAATTGATCGGCGCCATCGGCGCTGCTCCAGGTTCCAAAAGCATTGATGAGAGATTGTGGACAGCCATCGATCACGCAGTTACAAGTAATTCCATTTGGCTGATTAGGTCCGCATTCCGTAGAGAACATGAAATAAATTTTCGGGCAATTACTTTGACCATCCGCGCATCCATACGCATATCCATTTCCATTATTATAAAAATCGGCAGTAAGCAAACCGTTGAGGAGCGTGCTGTTAAATTCAAAGCCCATGTTTTGTCCGGCAACAAGAGAATCAGGTGTATTCCAAATTGTTTGATAGGCGGTGGCAGGATTACTGAGCCAAGCTTGAGTATAGATAGAGTTTGGATAGGTCGGAATCGTCGTTTTTCCAGAAAGGGCGTCTGAGGATTTCGCATCCATATAGACCGTATTATTTGTGGAGGAAGTCGTGGCCGTGAGGTTATACATTTGCAGATACCCCTCATCCAACACTCCATCGTTTGCATATCCTGTATATGCAAAACCTTGTCCTGCATCTCCTGTCATACCGACCTTGAGATGAGTGCCATAGGTAGTTTGGTAAGTTTTAATTGCATTCAAGGTTGCTTCTGAATTG
>CAZQOW010000037.1:0-15273 GCA_964595045.1 uncultured Pseudomonadota bacterium | reverse complement strand
CCCACCTCATTCATTGCCAATTTAAAATCATAATATTTAATCTCTCCCATCCTGTAAAACCGGTTGCCCGTTGAAGAAGCGACCCATCTGTATACATCTCTTCCCGTTTGCCTTACCGAGAACTGGCGACGGCTAAACCAGTTTAAAATAAACTCTCGGGGATTCCAACTGACCCCGATCGAGGCACCGATCGACCACGGTTTGATTCCCAAAATCGTTTCAAAATGAAGCGCCGTCGGCCAAGGAAACTTTGGAGTCTCTTGCAACGTAAATCGGGCGGCCAATCTTCCGAGAAAAAAACCTGCGCTGGCGACCATCTGTTTTGCTTCTCCCCCATTCGGCCTAAAAAGTTTTGTAAATTCAAGCCTTGGATGACCGAATTGAAGCGCGCGCACCCATTGCCTCCCATCCGGAAGATAAGTTGAAATTTGAAAACCTGCTTTCTTTTCAAGGTCATGAATCGAATGCGACAACTTCTCTTTTTCATATTCGTAAAAAGAGCTGATCCGAGAAAACAGGTGAGAAGAATGATAAAAAGAATCAATGAAACTCATAAAAATTCTCTGACTAAAAAATTATCAATCTGGGAAAAATATTTTCAAAGAAGAAAATGAAATCTCCGCAGAAGAAAAAACTGGATTGTGTTTAAGACTAGTAAAGAAATTCGGCAGTCATTCATTCGGATGAAAACTGCCGAAAAAAAGAAAGGGAACGCCAACCGTTTCGAGAGAAACCTCTTGGGGGAAAAGTAAGTTTCTCTTGAAAGCAGTTGGCTAATGACAACAACAGAAAAGAGAACTGAATAATTTAATAGGATGATTCATCGTTAAATTAAACATAAGTAATTTTAAAGATAACTTTCTCTCTTTCGTAAAAGTCGAAAGAGAGAAAGAAAATTTATCTCGATTATTTTTCTACTTTCAAAAAACCTTTTGCTCGAATCGAACCTGCAATGATTAAAGCGATCAGCATCGGCAAAACAGCCAAAAGCGAAAATGGATGACTCACTTGCGCCAACTGACAATCCGACAAATTACTTTGATCGGGAGTTGAACTTTTATCCCCTTTGGGAGCTGGCGTCGGATCTGGTTTAGGTGCCGGCGTTGGAGTCGGTGTTGGATCTGGCTTTGGCGTTGGATCTGGTTTAGGTGCCGGCGTCGGAATTTCAGGCACCAAAACTGTTACATCTTTAAAGTCGCAATCTTTTCCCTGTTTTCCTGGGCAATTCGAAGAAAGTGGAGAAAGCAAATCTTTTCCATTTTCGTCGCAAATTGCTTGAGACGAATCTTGCACTTTAATATTCAGCCCATGAATTTGTTGTTTGGATAAAAAACCACCTTTGACAACAAATGCGCATTTAGCTTTATCTTCCGTCAATTTGAGTGCATCGATGGTAATATTCAATTTTTCAGAAACTCCTTTCGTGCCATAGCCATCAATAAAAGTTCCTGTAAAAATTCCGTTCCCCCGATCATGAAGTCTGTTTTCGAGGATCAAAGGATTACGAATGGAAATCGTCTGATCTTTAAAAAGAAAAAAAAGATGAAATTGGCAAAGATCACTAGAATTATAGAGCTCGATCCGATGCCGCAGTGTCTCTGCTATGGTTTGTCCTTTATCATCGACATCTTTGCTCCAAGCGATATCGCAGGCTTGGGAAGAAGTGCCATCTCCAGGAATCGGAGAGGGTATATCCGCAAAAACTTTTGAACCAAAAAAACTGAAATTAATTAAAATTAAAAAGATAAGATAAAACTTTTTATTCATAAAAATATTCTCCATGGATTTATAGCTAAAATTTTCTCTGTAGTCCTACAAACAAATCGTACCCTTTAGAAACCCCTTCACTTCCTTTTAAGATGTCAAAGGTGAAAGGAAACCTTGTTTGCACAAACAGGTCAGGCGCGTTCAAATTCCATTTTCGTTGCAAGGGAAGGGTCAGCTTCAATTCTGGACGAATCACCACTAAAGTCGAGCCACCATTGTAGATAGGAGTTTGCAGATAAGCTTCCAAACCGACCCCTAGCCAAGAAAATGGATCATAATTTAATAAGCCCCCGATTCTAGCCGTAACCGCTTTGTTCAAATTTTGCTGAATCACGGAAGGTGGTTGAGACGGAGAGGGTTTGGGTTGATCTGGAACGCAATAGATATCTCCAGAATTTTTACAATCATTGACAGGAGTTGGTTTTACTTGAGGAGTGTTTTCACTTTCTACCTCGGTAAATGCTCCACTTAAAGTGATGCGTGGACCAAATTTTAAAATCGCGGTGTTATAAAGAAAAAAAAGATCGATAGCTGGTTGAAAAGAATATCGGCGTGTTTCACTGACTGTCACTCCATCCACACTATTCACTCCGCTTGGACGCGGAGGAAAACCTGCTCCTGCATAATCGGCTGGTTTCAAGTTTTTATTATTCACCAAAGGTTGTAGTCGAAAAAGAGTTTCGAGCATTCCTCGGACTACCCAGTGACGACTTATAGGTTTATCCACCCAGACTCTCCCTCGAACTGAATGATCTACGTTTTGTAAACCAGAATTAAATTCAGTGAGATTCTGTAAGTAAGCCAATTGTAAAGTAATAGAAGAAGAACCTAATCTTTCTATATCAGTATTTGTTTTTGTTAATTCATTTCCCATTAAAAAACTCCGTCAATAAGGATGATTAAGATTGGGCAGAAAAATCCAATAGGAATGGAGATTCAACTGCCTGAAAGCCAAATCAGCCGACGTCTCTTTGATTGATTTAACTTTTGAAGTTTAGATTAAAAGAATGCAGGTTAAACTCATTCAAAGGCTGTCGGCTAGATACAGTGACAGCAACAACAGCAAAAAAGGCTGTTTGCGGGGGATTGCATTGAATGAGAGAAAGACAAATTCATGTTTTATTTATCGTAACTTTAATGAAAAAGTTGCGAATTCATTTCAAAATATTTTTAGATATTTTTAAAGTTTTCATCGATCTATATAAAATCATTGAAAAAAGCCACCATCCGGAATCGAACCGGAGACCTACTGATTACGAATCAGTTGCTCTACCAACTGAGCTATGGTGGCGTTTTTTTAGTGATCTGTATTCGCTTATCAGTTATGAAAATCGAGCGAATGAAGCAAACTATTTTTTACTCATAACTCGTGACCCATAACTCATAACCATTTTTATGCCAACGTCCAAAGAAAAAATTGCTAAAAAATTCACTGAACTGCTTGAAATCATGGAAAAGCTTCGAGGGGAAAACGGCTGCCCGTGGGATAAAGAGCAGACATTCGAATCATTAAAAACCCATCTGATTGAAGAAGCGTATGAAGTACTTGAGGCGGTTGATCAAAAAAACCCAAAATCGCTCCAAGAAGAATTAGGGGATCTGCTTTTACAGGTTATTTTTTACGCTCAAATCGGATCCGAATTGAATCAATTCTCGATGAAAGAGGTGATCGAGGGGATTTCTCAAAAACTAATTCGGCGTCATCCGCATGTTTTTTCGGATGTTCAGGTAAAAGATTCAAAAGAGGCGATTCAGAATTGGGAAAAAATAAAGGCGAAGGAAAAATCAGAAGAAAAAGACAACTCATTGTTATCGGGAGTTCCGTCGCATCTCCCTGCCTTACTCAAAGCTTACCGATTAGGTCAAAAAACCTCTCGGGTCGGATTTGACTGGAATAATATCCAGGAAGTTTACGCGAAAGTCGAAGAAGAGTTGAAAGAGTTTCAGGAGGCAATGAAACAAGAGAATCAAAAACAGATGAAAGAAGAATTCGGCGATCTTCTTTTTTCTCTTGCCCAAACTGCGCGGTTTTTGGAAATTAATCCTGAAGAATCTTTGAGACTCACCTGTCAAAAATTCATGAATCGTTTTAGATTTATCGAAAAAAAATTATCGGAACAGAAAAAAGAATTGAGCGAAACAAGCTTTGAAGAGTTGGATCAACTGTGGAATGATTCGAAGAAATCCACAACTTCTGTTTGAAACTTGTGGATGAACTGGTTGGAAGTAGGTTGGTTAGAAAAATTCTTCTTGAAATATAAAGAGATTTGACTCGTTGCACAAAATTTGATCGTTTTTCAAATGGGGAAAACTTTACATTTTTATGAAAAATAAAAAACTGATGGCGCTTCTTCTCTCCGCTTTTTTTCTTCCAGGACTAGGTCAAGTTCATCTCGGGAAAAAAAAGAAAGGATGGTTTTTTATTCTTACCTCCCTCTCCACTCTCATTTTAACTTTTTCAAAATATATGATGGGATTGCTCAAGATCACACAAATGCATCCTCACCTTCACTTAAATTATGCTCATATTTCAAATAGTTTGATGGAGGCTTTTTGGTTGGAAAAAAATTCGATCCTTCTGGGAACCGTTTTAATTTCTCTCATTTGGATTTGGGGGATTTTGGATGTTTGGTTCACAAAAGAAACATCGTGACCTCCCCCCACCCCCGCGCCGTCGCCAAAGCCGCTTTGGCGCGTCGGCGACCTCCTTTGTAAAGAGGGGGAACTATTACATCCCTCTCCTTACGAAGGAGAGGGTCGGGGAGAGGTCAACGTGGAACTAATCTATTCTCTAAAAGAAATTTCTCTAAACTCTTCGCCGCCACTTCATGTCCAGCTGGCGTAAAATGCCCATCATAAGAATAAAAAAGAGGAAAATCTTTTGAAGCTTTAAAATCGGGAGTCATATTCAAAAAAGGGATTTTTTCTGATTCGGAAAACTCGGCCAAATAATCAAACAGTTTTGTCGAGTAAACTTTCTGGTCAAACCCGCGAAGCTTTCTTCCGAGCTCCCACTCTTTTTCATTCACCAAAGTTCCATAAGGATAAGAAGTGATGACAAACTGAATATTTTTAGATTGAAGCAATTGATGAATCATTTGTAGATAACGAGCTGATTCATCAAAATATTTTTTCCAATCTCCAATATTTTCACGTATCGGCAAATCGCGGTCATATTCGATGTTTCCGGCGACGACTTGAGCTTCTTGATAAAACTGAGGAGCTTCTTTATTTCCTTTTACTTGATAAATTCGACTAATGATAAATTGATAAAGTTCCGATTGATCGAGATATGGGATACTCGACTTATACCCTTTCTTTACCTCTTTATAATAATATTGAACATCGATCGGGTTTACTTTCAGAGGAAGACCTTTTTCATCAAACTCCGCAATCTGGCTATACTTGTGATCATCCTGAACATCAGAGATATCGTAATTGAGGATGACAAGATCAGGATGAAATTTAAATCCTTTGTGAATCAGAAAAAGATATTCGAGAATCGGGGCATAAGAAGAGCAACCGCCATTGATCACTTCATAATGCACAGAGCGAGAGAGAGAATTCAGCTTCTGTTCTAATCTCTTCGAAAAAGTATCTTCAAGATTATTTCCAATCCCAAACGTGTAAGAATCTCCCAACATTAAAATTCGATAGGTATTGGCTGGTTTTTCAAGCGGCATTTCCAGATCCCGAAGCCCCTGGGAGTTGATCTCATATGTCACATCAAATTCATTATTCGTTCTTTTGAGTTTTGCTTTTGGGACCAAGCTATGATGCAGAATCGGATCTTTTTGGGGGTAATGCCCCATCTGTTGATTGAGAAGACGAACTCCTAACTCCAACAGAACCAGAAAAAAAAGTGTAGAGCAAATAAGTGTGAGAAGATTTTTTATAAAGGGGCGCATCATAATTGTAGTGGCGCACCGCCGGGCGCCCCAACAAAAAAAACATCAAAACAATTTTTTTGTTAAAACAAGGTGTAAATAAACGGTGCTAAAGCAGACCCTTGGGTAAAAACTATCAACAATCCTAAAAGCAACATCAATGCGACAATCGGAGTCAACCACCACTTTTTGCGAACTCTGAGAAATCCCCACAAATCTTTGACAACTGCTAAACGGCTCATCTTCCCCTCCTGTTAATCGAGTTCAAATTCTTTTTGCCAATCAACTGATTCCTTTAGTGCAGGCTGTTTCTTCTTGTCTAGAAAAAAAGAACCGAGCACCAGATAATCCATATGCGTTCGCATAAAGCAGCGATAGGCATCTTCAGGTGAACAGACGATTGGTTCACCACGAACATTGAATGAGGTGTTGATAAGGACAGAAACACCGGTCAATTTTTCAAATTCTTTGATCAGATCATAAAAAATCGGATTCTGATTTTGTCGAACCGTTTGAACCCGAGCAGAGCCATCCACATGGGTAATCGAAGGGAGTAGACTTCTTTTCTCTTCATGAACCGGCGCTACCAAAAGCATATATGGACTTTCAACCTCGAGCTGAAAATAATCTTTTGCTTTTTCTTCGAGAACCGCTGGAGCAAATGGACGAAACGATTCTCTGAACTTGATCTTCAGATTCACCTTACTCTGCATATCTTTCCCACGTGGATCGGCGATAATGCTTCGATTTCCGAGTGCGCGCGGGCCAAACTCCATTCGCCCCTGAAACCAGCCGATGACATTTTCTTCAGTTAACACTTGAGCAGTCGTTTTCAGAAGATCGTCGCGTGAAAGCTTTTCATAGGGAATATTTTGTTGCTTCAAATAACTTTCAATTTCAGCATCGGAAAACTCAGGTCCAAAGTAGGAATGAGCAAGCCCTCCATTTCGGGGATTATTTAAATAAGAATAATAGACAAACGCGGCAACCCCCATTGCGCTGCCGGCGTCACCCGCGGCCGGTTGAATGAAAATATTTTTGATCGGAGTTTCACGAAGAATCTTTCCATTGGCAACGCAATTCAGAGCAACTCCGCCGGACAAACAGAGATTGGGGATTCCGGTTTCTTTGTGTAAATGGCGAACCATTCGAAGGACAATTTCTTCAGTCACTTTCTGGACACTCCTCGCAATATCTTTGTGGACTTGATCGAGCTTGCTTTCAGGCTTGCGAGGAGGAACTCCCAACAAATCGGAAAACTTGTCATTCGTCATTCGAAGCGAATAGGTGTAACCGAAATAATCCATATTCAGACGAAAACTTCCATCTTCTTTGATATCAATCAGATTCTTACAAATCAGATCGTAATATTTTGGTTCACCATATGGAGCAAGACCCATCACTTTATATTCGGCGCTGTTGACTTTGAATCCGAGAAAATAGGTAAAAGCAGAATAAAGTAGTCCGAGAGAATGAGGAAAGCGAATCTCTTTCGTTAATTTGAATTGATTCCCTTTTCCAACTCCAGCCGTTGCGGTGGCCCATTCTCCGACTCCATCTAAAGTGAGAATAATCGCTTCGTCATAGGGAGAAACCAAAAAACTTCCCGCAGCATGTGCTTCATGATGATCGGTATATACAATCGGACCTTTATAATTTAATTCTTTGCGGAGGATATTCGGAATCCAGAGTTTCTTGCTCAACCAAACAGGCACCGCTTTCAAATAGGGAGGAAAACCTTTGGGGGCAGCAGAAAGAGTGGTTTCTAAAATTCTTTCAAATTTGACAAACGGCTTATCATAAAAACCGACATAATCGATTTCATCGATTGTGATGTTTCCTTCTTTGAGACAATATTCGACCGCATTTTTTGGAAAATTTTCATCATGCTTTTTTCGGGTAAATCGCTCTTCTTGGGCAGCAGCAATGACTTTTCCATCCTTTATAAGACAGGCAGCAGAGTCATGATAAAAACAGGAAATACCTAAAATGTTCATAGGTCTAAAACGTTCAGCAATCAGCTATCAGCCTTTTCGTTTTAAGCTAACTGCTGGATGCTGACAGCTGAACGCTCTTTTCAATACGGTTTCAAATACCGCTCTCGATCTACCACTTGCTCTTTAACGAGCCAATACGTAGATTCAGCGGGATTAATTTTCTCTTCTAATAAATCTTTCTTGAAAACTTTCAGAAGTAATCCAACCGGAGTCAGAATCACAAGATAAAAAACAGATAAAATCACTCGCGTGTTTACCCAACCTAAAACGTGGGCAAATTTCATCCAATAACGGTAAAGGAGTTTAAAAAAAGATTTGATAGAATGAAACATTCATTTCTCCCTTTTATTTTTTTAAAACTAAGGAATCATAAGGAATTTTTTCTTTCAAAAATTTCGCTGCGATTGAATGACCAAAATCGTTCCAATGCCCATCACAGCTCAAAAAGTACTTGTCCCAGTTTTGAGTAAAATCAGCCATTAAAGGCAGCAAGTCAATATATAATAATTGATGTTGATCACTCAGTTTTTTCAGCTCTTGAGAGAGTGGAGGCTCGCCCCCTCGCTGATATCGCTTTAAATCCGCAATGACTGGAAAAACAACTACTACCACTTTTTTCCCTTTAGCCTCTTCGGCGATTTTTTCAATCGCGTATTTCATCCGATCAAGTTGGGAAGGATTATAATCATAATATCCTGAGAACACTTTCTGATCAGGCATCGCCTGTTTCACAAGAATGACATTCCAAAGACGATCGATCGCATTATAGCTGTAAGTATATCCTCTGAAAAATCCTTCGATTTTCTTTTTCAGCTTTTGAAAGCCGGTGGGCGATGAATGAAGAATATCCTGATTATAATAAGTGAGCTGATAATTAGGATAGCTTCCGACAAAATAGGGGCGATAACGCCCTGAATAAGCTTTTTTTCCAAACTCTAGATCGTCATCAAAAAAATCATTAAACGGAAGAATTCCAATCATCACCATTTCATGAGAAAAATTTTTGGCGAGCGTTTTATAAAGAAGATAATATTGGGTTGGGCCAAATCCTCCAGAAGTTCCAAAGTTTAGATGCTCAATTCCGCTCTCTTTTTCGAGAAGATCGGTGAATCTCGTTTGATTAGAGACTCCATACCCTTCAACAAAAGAATCACCCAAAACGATCACTCTTGGATTTTGGGAGAACTTCGATCTTTCAACATCTCTTGCCCCATAAGAGTTTGCTTCATATTCCACATCAATACACGATTTCTTGAGATGATATTTCGCAAAATTTTCATGCCAAGTACCAAAGTACGGATTGATATCGGCCCAAAATCGATGTTTGACCGTATCGAGGGAATAAGCCGGCTGATCAATACTGATCAGGCTTTTCCGAACGAGAAAATATAGGGTAGTTTCAAGAATGAGAAATGAAAAAAAAACAGAACAGATCAAAAGAAAAAGATTTTTTTTAAGATTCGGAAAATGCACGTTCACCAGAAGTCAGAAAACAGAAATCAGAAAATAGAAATCAGTTTTATTTCTCTGATTTCTGTTTTCTGACTTCTTTAAATGATATGCCGGTGGTCGGAATCGAACCGACATGACCGTGAAGTCACACGATTTTGAGTCGTGCGTGTCTACCAATTTCACCACACCGGCTTTTTTTGGTGATGAGTTATAGGTGATGAGACAAAGAAATACTCATCACTCATAACCCATCACTTCTTTTGGACCCTCTTGCCTCCGCCACCCATCTACCGAACTCGATGCCCGAACACAACCTAAAGTACATTGCGCATGACAAGACTTATAACTATAAAACTCCCTTCTTAAATCATCGTAAGAATAATCGATCAAGTTTTTTCTAAACAAATGTCTGGTTTGGGAACACCAGCTAACGACTCCGTTTTCATCGACATATAAATATCGGCTTCCGGCTCTACATTTAAAAGGAGCTGATCCTTTTTCGATGATTGTATTTCGGTAATCAGTAAATTCTGGAAAACCTTTGGGGATCAGTTTCTGGATTTTATGAAAAACCTTTAATTCTTCTGGATTTAATTTCACCTGTCCATCCTGATCGTGAATTAAAAGAACCCGAGGTTTAAACCCGAGCTCTTTTGCAAATTCAATCACTTCAAGAGATTCTTCCGGAGGAGAAGAACCGATTACTCCCGAAACTACCACATTAAATTTTGCATATTCTTTTAAATACCCGAGCCGTTTACGTAAACTATCGAGGACTTTAACCGTAACATCGTTCGGCTTTACTCCATCAATTGAAATCTGCATATCTTGAAGCCCGGCTTCATTCAACTTTTCGATCAACTCTTTCTTGAGATAAAAACCGTTCGTAATCATCGAAGTCCGTAAAAATTTCAAATCAAAACGGGCATAGCGAATGAGTTCAAATAAATCTGGATGGATGGTTGGCTCTCCACCGGTAAAACAGATGGAAAACGCCCCTAGCTCTTTCAGTTTTTTTGCACGATCTTTCAGGAGGGAGATCGGAACAGGTTCGGAGGTTTTATCAAATTCGTTGCAATAACTGCAGCTTAAGTTACATTTTCGAATGACCACCAATTGCGTAAACCAAGGGGAATAGCGGATTCTTTGTAAAAGTGTGAGCATAAAAATAAGATATAGAAGGAAATAAATACCAAAGGAAAGAAATAAATCAACGCTGATATTCTACCGATTTTGTCGCTCCTACTTTGAAAATCTCCTTCTTATAGGCAAGAATCACAATCCAGGTGAGATTCGCTCCGATCAGACTTAAATGTAAAATCCAGTCGAGATGATTAAAAATCGCTAGCATCATAAAAAAGAGTGCAAAAAAATCTCGTTTCATCATGAATTTAATTTTTGAAAGCCACGAAGAGACTCCCTTTTCAGTACGTTTATTTTCTTCTTCTACCAAATCTTTTTGAATAGTGACGAGTGAGCCCGAATTGGTATAGCGAATCAGATAAAAAAACATGACTCCCAAAGTAAGAAAAACTCCGACAAATGTGAGAGTCGCTTCTATAAAAAGATGGGGAGAATTTCCCTGTTTATGTAAACCGATCACAATTCCGATCAGAAAAACGAGATAGGTAAAATTATCACTCAAGGTGTCAAGCCACTCCCCCATTTTTGAGGAGGAAAGTTTCAACTTGGAGATTTCTCCATCACATCCATCCAAAATCGAAGCGAGGTTAAACAAAATGGCGCCAATAAAAATATCCGCATAACGACCGGTGGCAACGAAGAGCCCTGAGAGAACCCCGATGAGTGTTACCAAAGCAGTGACATGATTGGCGGACAGATTCGTGCGAACGAGTAACCTTGTAATTTGAAGAGAAATTTTCCGATTAATATTTTGGGCAATCCAGCCATCGGTCGGTTTTTTCAGATTATGAAAAAGAAAGTTTTCTGCGTGATAAAGCGCTTCTTTAGTATCAACATCTTGCCAAAAATAACCGGAAATATCACAAACGTTCACATTTCCAGAAGCAGCAAGATCTCGAACACCCTCCGTCAGAGAAGCATCATTTTTTTGGTGATAAATTTTTTCAAGACAATCAAGCAAAGAGCGGGAACAGACGAAAAGTCCGGTATCAAATGCATTAAAATTTTTAATTTCTTTCCCTATTTCAATGATTTTTTCGCTTTCAACCCGAACTTTGGTGGCATCGTCCTGATCAAAAATCTCTTTGAGATTTCTATCAATTCCGAGCGTCACTTCAGTATGGCTTGGAAATGCAATCATTTTCTCGATGGCCCGTCGATCAAAAATATGATCGGCCATCATGAGAAGAAAATCACCCCGAACATACGGTTTCACCTTCAGCAATGAAACCCCGTTTGATTTTTGCCATTCAGAATTGGTGACAAACTGAAGCTTGACCCCTATGGTATGATCGTGGGTCAGGGAGGCTATAATTTCATCCCCTTTATATCCGACAACAATGATAATTTCACTAATTCCTGCCAGTTTTGCGTTGAGAATAGATCGTTTGATTAAGGTCAGCCCGCAGACTTTTCGAAGCGGTTTTGGGATATCCCCTTCAAATCGTTGAATACGACTTCCATTGCCTGCGGCGAGAATAACGGCTTGCTTGATCATTAAAAGTGCTTTCTTATCTGTTGAAAAAACCGGTTCAAAATATCCCGTTTTTATAAACAAAACCTACTGAAAGTGCAATTCTATATTGTAGTTTAATATTTTACAAAATGAACTGTTTCTGTTAACGCTGATCCCCTTTTTACTGAATGACCGGTTAGCATAAGGAGTTTTCTGTTTTGTCTACTCAAGCCTCATCCAACTCTGCTCATAAAAAATTCATGAAGCATTCTGCCCGATGGAATTATATTCTTCTTTTGGCCGGTCTCGCTCTTTTTTTCTGGCTGATCTATAAGCTCGGCCCCTCAGTTATTCTTAATTATTTTAAGATCTTAGGATGGAAATACCTGCTGGTGTTTTCTGTTTCTATTCTCATCTATATCTCTTTAACGGAAGGATGGAGAGAATTTTTAAAAGGACATAAGCTTAAAACCGGTTTGGGCGAGCTTTTCCTGATTAAAGTAGCTGGAGAAGCGGTCAACACCGTCAGCCCGCTCAGCTGGGGGGGGGGAGATCCGGTTCGTATTTATCTTCTCAAAAAAACAATTCCAGTCGCTGAGGCAACCGCCAGTGTCGTCATCGATCGAACCCTCAACTCGATGGCAACGCTGCTTTTCATGATGATTGGAATTTTTATCGCTTTTGTTGAGTTTGATTTTTCTTTTTCCATTCAAGTCGGTTTTCTCCTCTCTTTTCTTTTTATGATTGGAACCACTTTTTATTGGTATCGAAAACAACATGCCGGTTTATTTCAATTTTTGATTCGCCTTCTCACCCGACTCAAAATCAAACGACAATGGTCTGAAGAAACGGTTTCAAAGCTGAAAGAAATTGATCATCTGATTACTCGATTTTATACCCATAATAAAAAAGGGTTTTTTATCGCTTTCTGGTATCAATTTTTGAGTCGACTTTTAGGAGTTTTCGAAATCTACGTTGCCGCCTATTTTTTGGGAATTTCCCTCAGTCTAACGATTTCATATTTGCTTCTTTCTATTACCACCATTCTCAACATGATTTTTGTCTTTGTTCCTGGAAGCGTCGGAATTTTAGAAGGATCTTACGCCGGGCTTTTTCATCTCTTTGGGATGGATCCAGCCGCAGGAACCTCCATTCAAATTATGAGACGGATCAGAACCGTAATTTGGGGAATCGTTGGATTCGGATATCTTTCTTATGAAAATCGAAAGAAGCCGATTCCCCATCCTGCAAAAAATTAATGCCCCATTGGATATTTTCTCGAAACACTGTAAATTAGCGCTATGACCTTTCTCTGGATTTCATTCAAAAAATTGATTCTGAAAATTTCTTATCCGATTTATTCACAGATACAAAAAAGAGCTCCCTCCAAAATCAATCACTGGATTGACTCTGCCGGCCCCCTCGACTTCTCCAGCATGCTCACCCGCTTCAACTGGTTTCATCGTCTTTTTTTTCGAAATGCCCTGAAAAGAATTCTTATCGAACCGGCTGATATACAAAAAATCAAAGTGGCTGCTTCCAAGGGTCCGATTCTTTATATGATGCGAAATTGGGGTCAGATTGAGTACAACTTTTTCAATCTCCTATTCATAAAAGAAAAACTCCCACTGGCGAAGCATGCCAATCTAATCTGGATGGGATGGTGGATGCCGGCAAAAATCTTCTTTAAAAAACTAATCGCACGAGCCCATTTTTTTTATACGCATAAAAAACTTCCGGAAGAGATTCGAAACGATTCAATCGAATTTCATCTTTGTAAAAATGAAGTCGTTTTTACTTTTTTGAATCTCCCCTCGTTTTTGGGACAAGAAATTCCCCCTTCCAAAGATGTTGTTTTATCGATTCTAAAAGCGTTTCATACTCATCACACCGGTCCAATTCAGATTATTCCACTCAATCTTATTTATGATCGTCGCCCAGAAAAAGCTCAAAAAACAATGATCGATCTACTCTTCGGCGAAAGAGAAAATCCTGGAAGAATCCGAAAAACAGTTCTCTTTCTCAAACATTTCAAAAAAAGGGCGATGGCGAGAATTGGAGATCCTATCGATCTTCAATCTTTTTTGGAAACAGTTGCCCACTCTTCTATGGAGGATCAATCGACAGACCTGAGAAATCATATTCATCAAATTTTCTTCAAGGAAAAACATTCAATCACCGGCCCACCCTTAAAAACCCGTGAACGGATGATCGACCGCATTTTAAGCAATGAAACTCTTCGGGAAGAGTTAATCTCTTTTGCCTCAAAACTGAAAAAACCGACCGACGAACTTTATCTGCAGGCTGAGGTAATTCTGGAAGAAATTGTCTCCGACCCCAATTATCACTTGATCGATTTTTGGGAGGTCACTCTTCGATCGGTTTTTAATCGTCTCTATGAAGGACTCGTGATCGATTCTGCGGAATTTCAAAAGGTGAAAGAGGTTGCCCGCAAACATCCGCTGATTCTGATTCCGACGCATCGTTCTCATCTCGACTACCTGCTTCTTTCTTATATTTTTTACCGCGAAAATCTCTCAATGCCAATGGTTGCCGCCGGAAAAAATCTTTCATTCTGGCCGATGGGATATATCTTCCGCAAATCGGGAGCCTACTTCATTCGCCGAAGTTTCGGAAAAGACAAACTCTACACTTCTCTTTTCAAGGCTTATATAAGAACGCTGATGCACGAAGGATATTTCCAGGAATTTTTTATTGAGGGGACAAGATCTAGAACCGGAAAAATTCTACCTCCGCGAACCGGTCTGCTCTCTTTTTTTCTAGACTGTTTTCAAGAAGGATCTACTGAAGATCTTCATTTTGTTCCGATCGCGATCAATTATGAAAAGGTGTTGGAAGAAAAAGCTTACGCCAAAGAAGCGAGAGGAAGTTCAAAAACAAACGAGAGTTTTTGGGATCTTTTCAAAATCAGAAAGCATTTTCAGAGAAAATCAGGAAAAATTTACGTCAATTTTGCGGAACCAATTTCGTTGAAAAAATATCTGGAAAAACAATCAGTCCAATCGATTCTGATCGAGGAAAATCGAACGGAGAAACGACAGTTCATCTATCATCTCGCCGACAAGATTATTCATTCGATTCAAGAAGCAAATTTTATTACCCCTTCTGCAATAGTTGCTACCGCTCTTTTGGCGGACTCTCAAAAATCAGTCAGCTTCTCTTCGCTCCTTGAAAAAGTGAAGACTTTGAAAAATATTCTTCAATTCAAAAAAGCAAAACTTGCCGATTTTTCTCAAGACCATTGGGAAAGAGAGATTCGAACTGACTTGGAGAGATATCGAACAAGAAGAATTATCAAAGAAGAAAAAAGAGAAAAGGAAACTTTTTATTCTATCGAATACGATTTTAGAATCCATTTAAGTTATTATAAAAACAATTTAATTTATCACTTGATCGGAATGAGCCTCCTCGCGCATCTTCTCATCCGAGAAAACAGATCACTTCAACAGGCGGAGTTGGAAAAAAATTACCTTTTGTTGAAAAAGATTTTTCGCCATGAATCGACTGAGATTTCTTCTTTTGAAAATTCCTTAAAAGAGTTGATCAATTT
>CAZQOW010000036.1:0-15279 GCA_964595045.1 uncultured Pseudomonadota bacterium | reverse complement strand
CGAACCTACTCGGTCTGCGGCACAGGGTATATTGTTAAATGACTATTCTCGAACTTCAATTAAATGTCCTCTAAAAGAAGAAGCTGTTAAAAAAGTTGAAGCTCCTAGTACTGTGAGAGCTGTTCCCATGGATATTCCACAAACAGCTGCCCTACAAGCTATAGTAAGCCCATTTGAAAGAAGACTGACTCTTTTCAGGGCTTTTCTTCAAGAGAAAGAAGCTAAAATCGCTGAGCTGAAAAAAGCACTTCCGAATGGAATTCGGGGAAGCACCGAAATTGATCTTCTCGCAAGAAGTGTCATGGAAATTGGTTATCAATTTCAGCTTTATAACTGGACTGTAGAACATCAGAATAAAAAACCTATTTTATCCGATGAAACTTTACTTCGAGATTTATTTGATACCATTTACTTCGAAACGAAAAAAGAATTGGCAGGAGAGTTGGGATTATCTTCTGCCAGTGAATTGGATGATCAGATTCGCGAAGAAAAACAATTTCTTCAAAGTTCCGAGGTTCAAACTAAAATTAGTTCTAGACAAAGAGATTTTGATCGTCTGATTGCGAGAGAATCCTATTTAAGAGATCGTACAATTTATCGTCAAGAATCACCCGGAAACGATGGTGATACGGATGTGGTTGCTTATAAACCGAATGAATTTTTTCGAATTTATTATGAAAATATTATCGGTGAATTAAAAGTTGCTTCTTATCGCTCTTCTCATCTTTCCTTTTTGGTTGGTAAAAATGATCCCGATCAAATTTTAAGACGAATAGAATCTCAACCTTGGATGGGACAACTTAATTTGATTGCCAGCACTACTCCAGCGGATCGAGTGGAGTATAGAATTAAAGGAGATGGCTCACACGAAACTCTCTTAGAATCTGCTCTTCTGACCGGTGTCATGTTCATTCCTCGTTATGGACATCCGATCGGAATGGCAATTACTGCGGCAGAACTTTTAAGAATTCATTTGCAGAATAAAGATTTATTCGGAAACAACGTAACTCCAAGACGAGCTCATGAAACCGATTTCAATGCGGGAATGATGGCGCTTGCCGCTATTCCCAAAGTCGGAAAGCCTTTGGCAGCGGGTCTTGCCTTTGCTGAGTTTACGAGCATTGCTCAAACCGGAAAAGATTTGGCGGGCAATGAAGTAAGTAATGGAGAAGTCGCATTAGCAGGAGTTGTCGCATTGATGAGCGCTCTAGCTTTAGAAGGAAGAGAAAGGGAAGTAAAAGCGTTGACTCAAAAGCTCAATGGTTATTTACAAGAGGCTCAAGCTCGTCATCCAGGTAATGTTAGATTAGCTCATCAAGAATGGATCGATCGAGTTGCGAGAGATTTAAGAAAAGTTTTAAAAGAAGACCCGGCTGTTCTTCAAGAAGCGATTGATCTTTTGAAAAAAGATAAAAGTGTTGGACCTCGTTTGAGAAAAATTGAAGAAGCGACTGCAAAACTTTATTCTAAAGCAAAGCCGGTTTCCAGACCTGCTTCTTTTGCTCGATCCGATGAGCCGCCGATTATTCCAGATCTTCCTGGTCGTCGAGTCAAATTTTATCAGGATTATGCTTTAAGACATGTGAATCCTATCAGTGCTCGATCGACGAAATTGGGGTCTGATTTTTCGAGAGCAGAAAGAACTCCGACTCGTCCCACAAATTTAAAAGGTTCTAATAAACCTTTTGGTGCGGGTACTTATCGCCCTCGTTCAGATGAAAATGCAACTTTCATTAAACCTGTAGAAGCAAGTGGGTTCAAAGCTCTTGTTCCTGCTGAAGTTCGAAGTAGAGCTGCTCGGGGAGAATTGGAAGCTCTGGGAGAATTGAAACATGTAGATCAAACAGTAACATTCCTTCAACAGAAGGGGCTATCTGGCGAAGTTCGTTTACAACATAGAGGAGCAAGCAGTGAACAAATAAAGTACAAAGAGTTGGGAAAAGGTGGAATGGCGACTGTTTACGAAGGAAAATTTATTCCCAAAGATGGAGAAAAGCCTTTTGATGTAGCGATTAAAGTCTATGACCGGCCCGAACTTTTAAGAACATTACCAGTTGATCCAGCGCATCGTCTTTTTTCTCCAATTTCTTTACAATTAGATGAAGCGGCTAACATTGCCCGATTTTGGGAAAAAGGGATGGGGCCTGGTTATGTGAATATTATTCAGTTAGAGGATGGGCGTATTGGGATTGTCATGAAAAAGATTCAAGGGATTCATGAAGATGATTTGAAGTACGCTCAGGTTTTTAAGAAAGTCCAAGGGGTGATGCCGAAAGGGACAGATCCTAAAGATATTCATCGAAAAGTAGGAGAAGTTTTTGATTCACTTGCTGAGCAATATCGAAAGCAATTAGGAGTAATGACGAATGAAATGAAAATTCAGCTTCCGGATTCTCAGGCGGTGAGTGAGATTGATCTAAGTGATCCAAAATTGGCAAGACTTACTTTTATGGATTTAGCTCGAGTGGAAAATATTTCTCCTTACCGAACAGAAGCGATGAATGCTCAAAATAATGCCTGGGTGGATAGTTTTTTGACTCGAAAATATGGAGAAAAGCTTTGGGAAGGGGTGGAAGTTTCAAGAGAGTTAAGAATTCCCGGAATGCCACCAAAAATATGGAATCCGCAAGCAGTATTAGCGAAAGCAAAGCTGAGTACAGAACAGCTAGCAGCTTTGAGAAGCGTTACAGAATATGTCGGAAATAAACGAGTGAAAGTTTTAATTACTAAAGATGCTTTGGGAGATGTTCGAGTGATTACTTTAGATTTACAACCTGGAAACAATGCAAGTCGAGCACCGATTACCATCAATAAAAAAGGGGTGTTGGATTATGGTGATCCTAAGGAAGGTGAGAAATCAGGTTTAGCCCCAATGATTCCTTAAACCCCATCATTAAATTGAAGTTTTGCAATGCCTGTCCAGCAGCACCTTTAGTCAAATTATCAATCGTCGATAAAACAATCACTCGATCGGTTCGATCATCAAACACCATTCCAATATCGCAAAAGTTAGTTCCTCTAACATCTTTTGTATTTGGAAATTTTCCTTCCTCTTTGATGCGGACAAACGGCTCGTCTTTATAAAACTTCTTGTAGAGTTTAATCAGATCAACACTTTTCCATTTTCGATAAGGTTTTGCGTAGGCGGTGGTGAAAATCCCGCGATCCATTGGAACGAGATGGGGAGTGAAGCTGATGCGAATGTCTTCTCCAGCAACAGCGGAAAGCGTTTGTTCAATCTCTGGTGTATGTCGATGTTTGCCAACTTTATAGGCTTTGAATCCTTCATTCACCTCCGAAAAAAGAAGCTCTTGGCTGGCGGTTCGGCCAGCCCCTGAAACTCCCGATTTGCTGTCGACGATGATCGAATCGAAGGTAATTGCTTTTTCTTGGATGAGTGGAATTAACGCCAAAGCCGCACCAGTTGGATAACAGCCAGGATTGGCAACCAGCTTTGCCGATTTGATCTGCTCGCGATAAAGTTCTGGTAAGCCATAAACTGCTTCTTTTAAAAGCTTTGGATATTTATGTTTGGCATACCACTCTTCATATTCTTTCGGAGATTTTAATCGAAAGTCGGCGGAAAGATCGATGACTTTGACTCCATGATCTCGAAGATGAAAAGCCGCATCCATCGCAGATTGGTGAGGAAGACATAAAAAGGCGACCTGGATTTTTTTTGCCACTTCGGTCGGTTTGAAAACTTCTAAGGTTAAATCACAAAGATTGAGAAACGCGGGAAAGATTTCTGAAAATTTTGACCCTGCACTTTTTTCGGAGGTCATGACCTGAATTTTTACTTCAGGATGTTGAAGTAAAAGCCGTGTCAGTTCAACTCCTGTGTAACCGGTGGCGCCAATAATTCCGACATTGATCATAAGATTAACTTATATTTTTTTAGAATCCGAATGTGAAGTGAAATTAAGAAAAAATTGAATTTTAAATTTTGATAAAATGATGAACGGAAAATTAATGAGAAAGTAAAAGATTTATGATTTCAGAGTTTTTTGGATCGTTAACCATTCTTTGTACAACTGCTGATCTGGGGTCATTCCAATAATGAGGATTTCTTCCTTCGGGGATAATGTAAAACCCTAATGGAACTGTTCCGTTTTTTTCCTGTAGATAGGTTAAGAATTCTACCAGAGAGGTATGTATTCCTGTAATAAGAGGTTGTGTAATATTATTTCCATCGATCGCGTAATAATTGTTTGTGTTAGGATCTCTCGTTATTACAAAAGCATGCGGAGCGTCAGTATCGAAGAGGTCTTTGTAAGGAATACTCACGGTATAAGTACTAAGTACACCTGCTAATTTTAAAAAAGCTTCAGTGTATGCAGCTAAATCCCCACAAACTAAACCTGGTAAAGGTTGATTTGCCTTAATTGCTCGGAGAGTCATTGAGTAAATATATTCTGGATTAAGCAGATGAGGTTTACCGAAAAACTGAGGAATTGAATTTTTTGCAGCGTCATCATCAAAGGCAACTCCAGCAGTTACAGCCAAAAGAGTCGCATTCACAATTTTTGTTATAAAGCTTTCATTTTTTAAACTATCGGCAAAACGGTAGAAAGAAGGAGCTCCAGACAATTGATCGGGTACTGGATTAGGAGAGATAGCACGACTTTCATAAGTAGGATTGTTTTTTGGATCAACTTTTCTTGTAGAAAAATAAGCTTCAGTTGTTGCTCTCCCTCTTAAAGAGTGAGGAAGAGGCAGGGTGAATTGAACTCCAAAATTAACTCGATGTTCTTCTCCCGATAACAGTGGATCCGTCTGTTGATAACCCAATGAAAAAGAGAACGGTCCTCTTGTAAGGCTTAAATCGACAGTAGTTGAACCAATCAAATTATGTTGAACATGTGCTCCAATGTTAGTTCGATCATTTATAAAAGCGATTGCTCCAAATTGTAAATTATCTAAATAAGGTCTTAAATCTCGAATATTCTGTTGAGCAAAAGTGGGGGTTGAAAGTAAAAAATGAAAAAGAGAATATAGCTGAAAACGATCAAGAGTGGCTGCAATCCCCAAATTAAAGAAAACTCTCCCTTGGGAAGTAGCCTCGTGCATTCCATCAAGGTAGGCAATACCATTTAACTTTAAATAAGGGGTATGCAAAACCTTAGCTAAAACCCCAATGGTTTCATGTTGAATCGAAGTAACACCTATCGAATCATACTTAAAAACAGAACTATCAAAATTAAAAAATCCAGAAACCGGTTTATCTGGGTTAATCAATATTCTTGCTCCAAGATATCCAAAGAAATATTTATCATCCGTTTGAAATGCGCCTCCTCCAGCAATCAGACTGAGATGGAGAGGTTTCCAGTTTTTATTCCATTGTGCTGTGCATCGGACGATCGAATCTGTACCAGACGATTGATGGCTCGCAACGCTAAAACAGTCTAGCTCTGCGACTCGGTTTTCGACAATTGGCGAAATTTTATTCTCAAGAGAGGGTAAAGCAGGAAAGAAAAGGGGAGATAAAGATGGAGGCGCAATCATTTTTTAAATACTTTCTAGAGTTGATATAATCTCAACCATTATTATCGAAAGTATTTAAAAAAAGTTGCTATTTAGAATAGAGATTTATCTATTGCTTAGTGAAATTGCTAAGATAGCGAGGATTTTATGGTATTGCAGATGTAGTAAAAGTTTATCGCTTACTGAACTGTGGTGAACGTCGTGCTCCCCGTTTACCATATTTCTTACGTTCTTTTTTACGGCTATCTCGAGTTAAAAATCCGTTTTTTCGTAGCGGTTTTCTATAATCAGCATTGAGTTCAAGTAATGCACGAGAGATTCCGTGACGAAGAGCACCGGCTTGTCCGGTTAGACCTCCACCTGAAAGAGTAGCGTAAACATCAAACTTTCCGAGATTTCCAGTAATATCAAAAGGTTGGTGAACAATCATTCGAAGAGTGGGACGACCAAAATATCCTTCAAGCCCTTCGTCTCTTCCGTTGATGAAAAATTTTCCTGCGCCTGGGGAGAGGGTGACTCTTGCGACAGAGGTTTTTCTTTTACCTGTTCCAAAAAATCTTTTTACGGATGCCATGTGTTTTACCTTCTCTTAGTTTAACTCAAAAGCTTTCGGTTGCTGGGCAATATGAGGATGTTCAGCACCTGGATAAACTTTCAATTTTTTTAGGATTTGTTTGCTTAAAGCGGTATGAGGAAGCATTCCTTTGACAGCTCGAACAATTAATTCTTCCGGTTTTCTTTTTAGCATTTCTTCTGCGCTATATTCTTTTAATCCACCAATATAACCGGAATGCTTGTAATAGATCTTATCAGTCAGTTTTTTTCCAGTGAGTTTCACTTCAGCGGCATTGATGATGACCACAAAATCACCCGTATCGACATGAGGGGTGTAAGTCGTTTTTGTTTTTCCACGAAGAATTCTTGCGATTTGAGTAGCAGCTCGACCGAGGACTTTTCCTTTTAAATCGATTAAAACCCATTCTTTTTTGATTTCATTCTTTTTGGCACTATACGTTTTCATATATTTTTAAACCAGTATGATAGTTAATAAACGAATTACTTTAGAAGCGGCGTACATTAGAAGAGATATTCTATTTTTGTCAAGGAGTTTAGATCGATTTATTGAATTATCAACTCTAATAGTTCTGAAATATTTTTGATGAAAAGAAGCTCTAATTTCCCTTTTGTTTTGGTTTTGGGTGTCTTTTGAGAGAGAATTACCTTTTTAAATCCTAGTCTTTCAATCTCCGCTAATCGAAGCTCTGTCTGCCCTACCGGGCGTATTTCACCGCTCAGACCCGATTCTCCCAAAAAGACGGTTCCTTGCGGGATTGGCTTTCCACGATGACTGGAAGCCAAAGCAGCCAAGATTCCTAAATCGGACCCAGGTTCGCTCAGCTTTAAACCTCCGACAACATTCGTAAAGATATCCTGATCAGCAAAGGAAAGCCCGACCTTCTTTTCCAAGATAGCGACGAGGAGGGCGAGACGGTTCCCATCGACTCCAATCGATACCCGGCGTGGATTTCCGAAGTTTGAGGAGGTGACGAGGGTTTGAACTTCGACTAAAAAAGGCCGAGTTCCCTCCAAGCTTGAAACGACGGCAGATCCCGGAGCCATCTCAGCAGAATCAGATAAAAAGAGGGCGGAAGGATTTTTGACTGCGATGAGCCCTTGGCTTGCCATTTCAAAAACGCCAATTTCGTTGGTTGATCCAAAACGGTTTTTGTTAGTTCGTAGCAAACGATAGCTCAACCCTTTATCCCCTTCAAAATAGAGGACGGTATCGACTAAATGCTCTAAAACCTTGGGTCCTGCGATCATCCCTTCTTTGGTCATGTGACCGACGAGCCAGGTCGAAAAACCGTGAGTTTTGGTGAGATAAAGAAGCTTTCCGGCGCATTCTCTTACTTGGGTCAGCGAGCCGGGAGCAGATTCAAATTCCGGCAAAAACATCGTTTGAATGGAGTCGACAATGAGTAATTTCGGCTTAATCTTTTCAACCGCTTCCACCACATTTCGAAGATTGTTTTCGGCCAGAACGAAAAGCTGTTTTGAAGTAACCCCTAGTCGATCTGCTCTCAGTTTGATTTGGCTGGCAGACTCCTCTCCAGAAACATAAAGAACTGGTCCCTGTTTGGCAACTGCTCCAAGCATTTGTAAAACTAGCGTTGATTTGCCAATTCCAGGATCTCCGCCCAATAAGATTAAAGAACCGGGAACAATTCCCCCTCCCAGCAATCGGTCGAGTTCCTCTTCTCCGGATGAAAAACGATCGGATGACTCACTTGAAACTTCTCCGATGGGAAGCGGTTGAGAGTTCAAAGTCAAAAAGCTTGAATCTTGATAACGAGCAGCGGTTGGAGTATTCGAATAGTTTTCTTCCGCAAAGCTATTCCATTTATTGCAATCAGGGCATTTACCAAGCCATTTGGCCGATTGAAATCCGCAGTTTTGACAGGAAAAAACGGTTTTGGTTTTGGACATCTAATTCTCTTCTACTCTTTGGATGCAGAAAGTTTAAATTATAGGGTAAAATCTATCTTCTATCTTTTAATCTTTTTATGTCAATCCAATGAAGTTTTCAAATACTTGTCATTTCTATATAAAAATTATAGGACTCTGACTTTTTTCATATGACAGATTCTAATCCTCCAGCAAAGAAAAGTTCCATTCGTTCTACAGCAATTATTGTCACGACGGCCATGCTCTCTTTTATCTCTTTTTGGCGAGCAGGGGCGATTGTGCTTTGTGATCTTGGCTCTTCTGCCTTTTATGCCGGTGGAATTGCGGAGCAGGCAATCGGAAAAGCGGCCCCCTGGTTTATTCTAGGGATTATGCTGTTTTCCAACTGTGTCCGGTTGGTATATATCGAGTCATGCACGCTTTTTGTGAGAGGAGGGGTTTACAAGGTTGTCAAACGGGCCATGGGAGGGACTCTCGGAAAACTTTCTGTCTCTGCCCTTATTTTTGATTATATTTTGACCGGTCCAATCAGTGCCGTGGCGGCTGGACAATATTTGGTCAGCTTTTTAAACGAATTAGCCCTTTATTTTCATCTTTCTATTCATTTTGATCGAAATACTTTTTCTGCCCTCTTTGCGGTGATTGTTATCCTCTATTTTTGGCGGAAAAATATCATCGGCATTGAAGAGTCGAGCGACAAGGCATTAAAAATTCTGATTGCAACCGCAATTGTTGGTGCGGTGGTGATTGCCTTGAGCATCGCGACTGTCTGGGTCCGGGGATTTACCCTTCCACCGATCCAACCAGTTCTGAATGAAGACTCTTTAGGATGGTTAAAAGGATTTGAATGGGCCAAAACAATTCCACTAATCGGAATCATGATCGGGATGGGACATTCCCTTTTGGCGATGAGTGGAGAAGAATCACTGGCACAGGTTTATCGTGAAATCGAAGCTCCAAAGTTAAAAAATCTAAAAAAAGCGGCACTGCTTATCGGAGTTTTTAGTTTTCTCTTCACCGGCGTGATCACTTTTTTTGCGATGGTCATTATTCCGGATAATGTTCGAATGATCCAATATTCCGAAAATCTCATTGGTGGACTTGCCATGCATTTGATCGGACCTGAACCGTTTCGATTAGTTCTTCATGGCTTGGTAGTTTTAGTCGGTTTTCTGCTTTTGTCTGGAGCGGTAAACACCTCGATTATCGGATCCAACGGCGTTTTAAATCGTGTTTCCGAAGATGGGGTTTTGACGGATTGGTTTAGAATTCCCCATAAAAGATATGGAACGACGAGCAATATTATCAATCTGATTGTCATTCTTCAGCTGATGACGATTTTAATCTGTCGTGGAGACATCTATATTTTAGGAGAAGCTTACGCATTTGGAGTTGTCTGGAGTTTTACTTTCAAAACTCTGGCAATGCTCATTTTGCGTTTCAAAGATAAAACTCCGAGAGAATGGAAAGTACCATTAAATATTCCGATCGGAAATACCGAAATTCCTGTTGGGCTCGGATTAATTTTTCTGGTTCTTTTTGGTTTTGCCATCATTAATCTTTTTACCAAAACCGTCGCAACTACCTGGGGAGTTGTTTTTAGTATTTCCTTTTTTATTCTGTTTACGATTTCTGAAAAAATTAACCGCAAACATCGAAAAGTATTAGTGCTTGGTCATGAGCACGATATTGAATATGAAGAAAAAGTGAATTTGAGGCTGGAAGAAACTCTCACTCCCCAATGCTGTGGATTGACAGCTTCGCGAAGAATTTTAATTACGGCTCGAGATCCTCATAATCTTTATCATGCGAAGAAAGCTTTAGAAGAATTTGATCCGGATACGACCGATTGTATTATCATGACGGCAAAAATGACCCGTCCATATGAAATAGAAGGGGATATGGCTACTTTATATCCTGAAGAACAATCGCTTTTAACTTATGTGGTGAACTTGGCTGAAACAGCGGGTAAAAAAGTGACTCCCATTTTGGTTTCTGCCAAAGATCCACTCTTCGCAATTTCGAAAGTGGCGAGTGAGCTAGAGGTCGATGAAATTGTGGTTGGTCGATCCGAAAAAATGAGTGCTGAACATCAGTTAGAAACTCTTGCAATGTCTTGGGGAGCACTTCAGGGACATTCTCCGAAAGGGATTAAGATTCGAGTGATTTGGGAGGGGAGAGAGTTAACGTATCAAATTTAATTTGTAGGGGCGTAAAGCCGTCCGCTCTACGAAGTTCGATCTATATGACAAATAAAAACCACCCAACTCCGCTTTTTCTTCGTGCTTGCTTTCGGGAAAAAACTGAACGAACTCCAATCTGGATTATGCGCCAGGCGGGGCGTTATCTTCCTGAATACCGAAAAATCCGGGCAAAAGTATCTTTTCTAAAGCTTTGCAAAACCCCAGAACTAGCAGCCGAAGTCACTCTTCAGCCGATCAATCTTTTAAAGGTCGATGCAGCGATTATTTTTTCTGATATTCTCATTGTTCCTGAAGCGATGGGGATGAAACTCTCAATCGAAGAGAAACAGGGCCCCAGGCTCACTCCGCCAATCCGTCAAACCTCCGATTTAAAAAAAATCAAAATCCCTAAAGCAGAAAAAGCTTATGAGTATTTGGGAAATGCAATCCGATTAGTCAAAAAAGAGTTGAATGAAAAAATTCCATTGATTGGATTCGCCGGTTCTCCCTGGACCCTGCTCGCTTATATGATTGAAGGGCAAGGGAGCAAAGATTTTCTGCAGGTAAAAAAGTTTATTTATGATCAGAAAAAATCAGCTCATCAATTATTGGATTCAATCAGCACAGCGGTCAGCGATCTTTTGAATTATCAAATTGAATCGGGCGCTGAAGCAATCCAGCTCTTTGATTCGTGGGGAGGGATTTTATCCCGGGATGATTTTTTTGAATTTTCATTTCCATATATTCAGAAAGTGATTTCGAATCTGAAGCGTAAAAATATCCCAATCATCTTTTTCGCAAAAGGAACCGGGCAACATTTAGAAAAAATTATTTCGTGCGGTGCTGATGTGATTAGTTTGGATTGGACAGTTGATTTGGGATGGGCATCTTCAATTGCAAAAAATCGAGTTGCTCTACAAGGCAATTTGGATCCTTGTCTCCTGTTTGCTTCACCCAAAAAGATTCAGGAAGAAACTAAAAAAATTCTTCAAAAAATTCCTACGAATCAGAGCCATATTTTTAATTTAGGACATGGAATTTTGCCTTCAACATCGGTAGAGAATGTGAAAGCTCTTATTAAAACCGTCCAGAATTTTTGAAATCGCTCGACTTTCTTTCGAAAGGAATAGAGTTTAAACCTTCTAAAATCAGCTATTTCCTCTTACCACGAATGGGAACGGCTCTCCTCATATTTGTAGTGTTTTATCCCCAATGAATAGTAGCAAATCTGTTTCCCCCTTTTTTTATCCGATGTAAATTTCTAAGCTGTTTGACATATTTACCGCATTTTTAAGCCATTTGCCGCCATTAGGTTTTTGTTTTGCATAACCAACTAAGTCTCCCTTGGGGGGATTTACACAGACTGCAAGTAGAGGCTTTTATGGCTGAACCAATCAACAAAACATATCTCGGGCATGATGGAAATCAGAGCTATTTTCTGATCGATCGTAATCGGGATGGACTTGTAAATACAGGCGACCAGATCGGAGTAATCAAAGGGCTCGCCGATCCTGATACAACAACTCCGAGAGTTCTTTCTGTTGCTGAGCTTGACAAGGCTTGGGTGCGTTTCGGTGTAAAGCAGTTGCCTCAGGGGATTCCAGTAGAAAAACTTGCGGCGTATACGGAGTCGGTCAATGATGCCAGAAACTTTGCAAGCCAAGGGGGTTCCCCTCACCCCTATATCGAAATGGCGGAGAGGGCGGCTCAAAGTATTCAGTTATACGTCAAAGCGCAATTTTCCAGGGGAAGTTATTTGAATCAAGGTTTGTCATCCTATTTTTATCGGCGGCAAGATTCACTGAAAGAAACTCCCGCTACAATTTCATTTGAAATAGATAAATCTTTTATCGATGACTCCATCAAAAGAGAGGAATTGGGAAGAGTTTGGGAGCCGCTTTTCAATGCGAGAAAAGATCGCGCCGATTATTTCTTGGTGAAAACAGATCTTTTGGAACTATTCGAAAGACTGGTTTCTAAAATGGAGGAAGAAAATCGTCAATTCGATACGGGAGAAGTTCGAAGGTTGATTGAAAAGGGAGATGTCGTTGCGCTAATCCAACTATTCAAAACGATTCCTGAGAAAGATCCTCGCTTGAATATAAAAGAGATTGAACAGCTGCTTTTAGCTTCTGCAAGAAGTTCTTATGATTCTATCATCAAAGAAGAGATGCAAGAATATTTTGATGAGTTCAATCGGATCCGGTTATCAAAAAATCAAAAAGAATATAAAGAAATTCCCCGTCTTTTAGCCCAAGCGTGGGAAAAAGCGCAGGAAGGAATTCAAATTGTTCGAGAAATGCGTTGGAGTTCTTCCAATCAAGTTTATCGAAGATTTGCTGAAATTCAATCGATCGCTTATGATGCAGCTTTGGCTCTTCGTCCCCATTTAAAGCCAGATCAAATTACACATCATCTACAACGTGGAAATTATATGATCGGCTCTACTCCTGAGGATATAGCAGATCAGAAAGAGGCATTAGCTGGATTAAATCCAAGAGAGTTGATGTCCCTAGAATGTAAAAATGCACCTCAGAGAGAATTAGAGAGAAAAGCATTTTGTGATGATTGGAAAAGACAAAAGAGTGGCATGACTCCAGAATTATCAGAGATCATTATGAAAAATGATCTCTTGAAAGCCTATGAAAAAGGTGGGCCAAGTTATGCTAGAGACGCAGTCAGAGCTAGAGGAAGAGCTCAGTTTATCGAAGAAGATTTTAAGAGACAAAAAAAGAAGCTCTTACTCGACGAGATAGAAAATAAACCTTGAACAAACCTCTTGAAATTTATTTTTTAAATGGCGAGAGAGATCTCTATGTCTTTTGCCTATAAAATCGATTTGGAGCTTCTGAAGCGTTATAATCGGCCAGGGCCGCGTTATACGAGTTATCCTACGGCGCCATTGTTTAAGAAAGAATTTGGGGAAAAAGAGTTTGAGGCTGAGATTGTAGAAACCAATCGGACCGGTCTGATGACAGATCTGACTCCTCGGACGATTCTAAGGCCGCTTTCTCTTTATTTTCATATTCCGTTTTGCGATACGCTTTGCTACTTTTGTGGTTGTACGATGCTCGTCACTCACGAGCGACAGAAGATTAGTGATTATTTAACCTATCTTGAGAAAGAGATTGAAAAAATTAGCCGATTGGTAAATCCGAATAGAGTGGTCTCCCAGCTTCATTGGGGGGGCGGAACTCCCACCTATCTTCATCCCGATGAAATTAAACGACTGGGCAATTTCATTCACGAAAAATTTCCCCATTACGAAAAAGAGATCGAGGCGAGCTGTGAAATTGATCCACGGGGATTAACGCAATATCATCTGGCCGCTTTAAAAGAGGTTGGGTTTAATCGAGTTTCAATGGGGGTTCAGGATTTTACACCCGCCGTACAAGCCTCAGTGAACCGAATTCAGCCAAGAGAGATGACCGAAGAAACGATCAATTGGGCACGGGAGCTCGGTTTCAAAAGTATCAATCTAGATTTGATTTACGGACTTCCTCATCAAACCCTTTCGACTTTTGAAAAAACAATCGATGAAATCATTGAAATCAATCCAGAAAGATTAGCCGTTTTCAATTATGCTCATGTCCCATGGCTGAAAAAACATCAGACATTAATTCAGGAAAAAGATCTTCCGACTGCCGATGAAAGATTAATGATTTTAAAAATGACGATCGAAAAATTGGGTCAGGCAGGATATGTTTATATCGGAATGGATCACTTTGCTAAACCAGAGGATGAGCTCGCCATTGCGCAGAAAGAAAAAACACTCTATCGAAATTTTCAGGGATATTCCACCAAGGCTGGCTCTGATGTCTACGCTATGGGAATGAGTGCGATCAGCCAGTTTGAAAATATTTATGCTCAAAACTTGAAAACTTTGCCGGATTATTATCGGGCGATTTCTGAAAACCGATTTGCGACGCATGTTGGCTATCGTTTGAGTGCCGATGATCAGATTCGGAAAAAAGTGATTACAAGATTGATGTGTGATTTTGAACTCGATGAGCGTGAGATTGAAAAAGAGTTCGGCATTCAATTCGGGAAATATTTTGACGCAAGTTTAGAAAAGTTGAATCCTCTGATCGAAGATGGTCTTCTCTCTAGACAAGATCAGAAGATCATTGTCAGCCCGATCGGTCGTTTGCTCATCCGAAATATTGTGATGAATTTTGACGCATATCTTGACGCGGTTTCGAAAGAGAAACCGGTGTTTTCGAGGACAGTATGAAAAGTGAAGAAAAAATAGGGGTGGTTCTCTTCAATCTAGGCGGCCCCGATTCGCTCGATGCCGTAAAACCGTTTCTTTACAATCTTTTCCAAGATCCAGATATCTTTAATTTTCCGTTTAGCTTTATCGTTCGCAAACCATTGGCCTATCTCGTTGCGTCGCTTCGCACTCCCAAAAGCCGCGTTTATTTTGAATCGATGGGAGGGAAATCGCCGATCAAAGAATTGACCTTGGCGCAGGCGGCTGCTCTCGAGAAAGCCTTAATTTCCGAGATGCCTGTAAAAGTGGTGGTGGCGATGCGTTATTGGACCCCTTCAACGGATGATGCCATTCGAGAGCTGCAAAAAGAGGGAATTCGAAAGATTATCTTTTTGCCGCTTTATCCGCAATATTCTTATACGACGACCCGCTCCAGTGTTCGATATTGGAAACAACGTTGCAAAAAATTGAAGGTGAAGTTTGATCAGGAAATTTTGATTGAAGATTATCATGATCATCCGATCTACATCCAATCCGTCGCCGAACGGATTCGGGAAGCGGCTCAAAAATTCCCAGCCGAAAACCAGAATAAAATTCATCTTCTTTTTAGTGCGCATGGGATTCCGATCCGCGAGATTGCTCAAGGGGATCCTTATGAAACGCAGATTCGAAGGAGTGTGGAGCTGATTGTCAAGGAATTGGATCATCGTTATCCTCATCATCTTTCTTACCAAAGTAAAGTCGGTCCATTAAAATGGCTCGAACCGACGACCATTAAAACGATTGAGCGGCTGGCGGGAGAAGGAGTTGAACATTTAATCGCCGTACCGATTAGTTTCGTTTCCGATCATTCGGAAACTCTTTACGAGTTGAAAAAGCAGTATGGAGAGTTGGCGATGAAGTTCGGGATGAAGCAGTATGAGCTGATGCCGG
>CAZQOW010000035.1:403-15374 GCA_964595045.1 uncultured Pseudomonadota bacterium | reverse complement strand
TCTGCGACTGATAAGGTTCAGGGAGCCAGTCAATCGAAGCAACTTGGCGAAAAAATTTGTGAGTCAAGTTGAACTCTTTCGAATGCCCCTGATTCTTTTTAATCTGAAGCTGAGAAGTGATGATCTTTTTCAGACCCTTCTCAACATTTTTTAATTCATTCTGTTTCATACTTTCTTCCTTTCTTAAACTAACTTTCTTATTCTACATTTAATATGGTAAACATCCTAACGCGTCGTGTCAATACATAAAATAAAAATAATTATTTTATATAAAACCGCCTTCAAGAAATAACTATTTGAAATTATTTGATTATTTTACAAGTATTGGTTTTAAGATAAACAAGAAATCGTTTTTGAAAGAATTGAAATAAACTCTTTGAAATCGATATGCATTTCTCAACTTTTGAATGGAAACTTGACTAAACAGCTCGACTCCTCTTTTTCCAATGATAATGGGAGCAATAAATAGCCAAAATTCATCAAATAAGTAGTTCTCTAATAATGTTGAATTAAGAGTCCCACCCCCTTCAATTAAAAGGGATACGACTCCTAATTTACCCAATTGAATCAATAAGTCTCGTAAATCAACAAAACCATTGGAGGTTTTTCGACAAAAAATAAATTCAACTCCCATCTTTTGGAACGATTTAACTTTAGGATTTTTGCGCTCAGTCAATAATGTTGCAATCATGGTTGGGTATTTCTGAAGATTTCTAAATAGATGAAGAGCGGAAGGAAGCTTTAAATGAGAATCAATCACAATTCTGAGAGGGGACTTTCCTTTGACAGATCGGACAGTCAGCTGGGGATTATCTTTTTGCGCAGTATTCCCACCCACTAAAATAGCATCAACCCTTGATCTCAGCTGATGAACTTTTTTTCTAGATGCTTCTCCAGTTATCCAATGAGAATCGCCACTTTTTGTAGCAATTTTTCCGTCCAAAGAAATTGCTGATTTTAAAATTACATATGGAATTTTAGTGACTATCCACTTCTTATAGGCACGAATCAAATTTTCACATTCTTCTCTTAAACAATTTACTTCAATTTTAATTCCATTTTTTTTTAGGAGTCTGACTCCTTTCCCATTTACTTTGGAATTTGGATCCAAGGTTCCAATCACCACTTTTGAGATTCCACTTTTCACAATCTCATTTACGCAAGGAGGAGTTCGTTTATCCAGATGACAACAAGGTTCTAAGGTTACATAAAGAACAGCTCCCCTGGCATTATTTTTTACTTTCTTTAAAGCATCGATTTCCGCATGAGGCTTTCCTGGACCACGATGATAACCAATCGCAATGATTTTCTTATTTTTAATTAAAATAGCCCCAACAGGGGGATTAGGAGAAGTCTTCTTGGCAAGCTTTGCAAGCTGAATCGCTCGCTTCATCATATGAAGATCAAATGAAGAAAATTTATTTTTCACTCTCTTCTTTCTCTCGATTTTTGATTAAATCGACAAATTCACCAATATCTTTAAAAGATCTGTAAACGGAGGCAAAACGAACATAGGCAACATCATCCAAACTTTTCAACTCTTCCATGACCCGCTCACCTAAATTTGAGGAAGAAATTTCTTTCTCTCCTTTTTCAATTAATTCCGATTCAATCTGACTTACAGTTTTTTCTATTGCCTGTATCGAAACGGGTCTTTTCTCGCAAGCTCTTAAAAAACCACTCACCATTTTCTCATGATCAAACGGTTCTCGCCTTTTATCTTTTTTGACAACTAATGGAAGAATTTCTTCAACCCGTTCATAGGTGGTAAATCTTTTTTGACAACTGTCACATTCTCTTCGACGACGGGTTAAATCCCCTTCTTTCGAAAGTCTTGATTCTAAAACCTTGCTTTCAAGATAGAAACAATAAGGACATTTCATAGTTTCACTAATGTGAAATACTTTTGATGCTGCACAACGTTTTAAAGATAGAGTGGGAACTTTATGCAAAGTTCTTTAATTTCCTGTTTTACTTTTTGTTGATGAGACTCATTCTGAATATCGGATAAAATTGAAGCGATCCACTCTCCTACCTGTCGCATCTCACATTCTTTCATTCCGCGGGTTGTCAACGCAGGAGTTCCAATACGAATACCGCTTGTGATAAAAGGGGAAAGTTTCTCTTTGGGTACGGTGTTTTTATTTACTGTAATTCCAGCTCTTCCCAACGCCTCTTCAGCATCTTTTCCGGTAATATTACGCTCAGTTAAATCAAGCAATAAAAGATGATTATCAGTTCCACCGCTCACCAAACGAAATCCTTTTTCTATCAACACAGAGGCAAGTGTTTGCGCATTTGTAATAATTTGTGCTGAATATGTTTTAAAATCGGGTTGAAGAGCTTCTTCAAATGCAACTGCCTTTGCTGCAATTACATGCATGAGTGGTCCACCCTGAATTCCAGGAAATATTTTTGAATTAATTTCTTTTGCAAATTTTTCCTGACAAAGAATCATTCCCCCTCTTGGACCTCTCAAAGTTTTGTGAGTAGTAGTTGTCACATATTCGCAATAAGGGACTGGACTAGGATGCAATCCTGCCGCTACCAGACCAGCTGGATGAGCAATATCAGCAAGAATTTTTGCCTCTACCTCATCGGCAATTTCTCTAAATTTTTTAAAATCAATTTGACGTGGATACGCAGAGGCACCCACAACGATCAATTTTGGACGATGTTTCTTAGCAAGCTCTCTCACTTGATCAAAATCAATAGTTTCTGTTTCTGAATTCAAACCGTACGAATAGGCATCAAAAAGAAAACCGGAAAAATTGACTTTTGCACCGTGAGTCAAATGACCACCATGGGAAAGACTCATTCCCAAAATCGTATCACCAGCTTTAAGTGTCGAAAAATAAACTGCCATGTTTGCTTGAGATCCCGAATGAGGCTGAACATTTACATGATCGACACCGAAAAGTTTTTTTGCTCTCTCAATCGCTAAATCTTCGACAATATCGACATACTCACATCCCCCGTAATACCTTTTGTGGGGATACCCTTCAGCATACTTATTGGTTAAAACCGATCCTGCCGCTTCAAGAACCGAGCGACTGACAAAATTTTCACTAGCAATCAATTCCAGTTTATACTCTTGCCTCTCAGTTTCTTGGGCGATTGCTTTTGCAATTTGAGGATCTTTTTTTTCTAGAAAAGTCATTTAAAATTCTCTTTCTCAATTTCTTTGATTTTATTCAGACGCTTTTGATGTCTTTCTCCCTGAAAAGGGGTTTTTAACCATATTTTTAACAAACGAATTGCCTTTACCGCATCGATCATTCTTCCACCTAAAGCAATGATATTCGCATTATTATGTTCTTTTGCCATTCTTGCCAAATAAATATCAGTGATCAAAGCGGCACGCACCCCTTTAAATTTGTTTGCAGTAATAGTCATTCCGAGACCTGTTCCACAAATCAAAATACCAGCATCCGCTTTCCCAGCAGAAACCGCTTGTGCCACTTTTACTGCATAATCAGGATAATCAGCAGACTCGGCAGAATTGATTCCAAAATCTTCAAAGGTTATTTTTTCTTCGGCTAAGAAACGGAGAATGGCTTGTTTTAATTGATAACCACCATGGTCGGAGGCAATAACGATCTTCATTGAACTCGCTTTTTTACATAATCGATTGCGTTTTGAACAGTGAGCAGCTTTTCAGCATCTTCATCTGGAATTTCGATCTCAAACTCTTCCTCCATCGCCATAACCAACTCGACGATATCTAGAGAATCGGCTCCAAGCTCTTCAATAAAGCTTGCCTCGGGCAAAACTTCTTCTTCAGAAATTCCTAACTGCTCGGCGATAATCTGCTTAACTTTTTTTTCAATATTCATTAGGAGACAACCTCTTTCAAAACCTAAGATTCCATTGAAATGACTTCTTTGTCTTTATAATAACCACAATGAATGCAAACTCGATGGGGAAGCTTTGGAGATCCACAACGGGAACATGGGTTGAGTGTAGGAACGGTCAATTTATGAGTCGCTCTTCTCATATCACGACGTGATTTACTGGTTTTCCTTTTAGGAACTGGCATAAAACTCTCTCTTTTATTAAAAATATAGGGGCGATTATAATCGCCCCTATTGTTAAATTACAATTATTTCGTCCTTACTATAGCCTTGAGATGACTGTCAAGAATCGTGCTATGGCTTAACGAATTTAATTTTTATCAGTAAACTTATTAAACTAAAAAATCACAAGTAGTTGTATATACATACAAATAACGAGTTATTTTTCTTCGACAAAAAACTGAACTCTTCTATTTTGTTCTCTATGAGATTCATCTGTATTCGGTACCGCAGGCTGTAACTCTCCATATCCTACAGGGTGGAGAATAGATCGCGAGATCCCCTGACCTACCAAATAATCTACTACCGCATTTGCTCGTCTCTCCGATAACTTTTGATTATAAGGAACTGTTCCTAAATCACACGTATGTCCCTCAATTCGAAGTTTTTTAATCTCCGGATGCGCCTTAATAAACGCGGCCGCTTTATCAAGCGTCGGTTGGCTTATGCTTCTCACCACCGCCTTATCAAATTCAAAATAAATCTTGTCCGCTAATTTTAACTCATCCCCAATTCCTACTTCTCCCACATCTTCTTTGATCGCTACCTTCGCTATCGGTCTCTTCGTATACGTTACACCTGCAAATGCTCTAAAATCAGGAGAGGCTATCCCGTTTGTATAACCCATTCCACCTCCTGCATTGATATCCACACCATTCTTGAACATGTAACGAAATCCCAATCTTCCTTCTGCAGGAGTTGTCCGTCTCTTTGAAAAAAAATCTTTTGTCACAGTTTCAACTTGTGTTTCAGCAATCACTTTTAGCTTTTCCTTGATCGCATCACCGCTAATTCCAGCGCCTAACAAAAAATGATCGTCAATCCGGTTTCCTCCGGGGGTAATTACATTGTCTCGAGCCTCATAACCCACATTCAATGACATCGAAACACGATCGTGGGGCTTCCCATCGATTACTGTCTTCACTCCCCCGGTTAATGTCCCAGCACCGGTAAAATCTCTTACTGCATGCGTTGCGCTCGGAACGGTCATGAACGGAATTAAACTCCATCCCACACCATGGGCTTTTTGATCCACTAGCTTAAATTTTAACTCCAAACCCAAATCACCCAAATCTAGATTGTTCTCATTTGGACGATTCAATAACGGTGCTCGGATCCCATCCCAAAAATAAACAGGCAATCTTCCTCCAGCATTCAACCAGTCAAAAATTGCGTAGGAACCAACAAAATTACCGGTTAAAAGATGATTCACAGCTCCATTTGTCCGATTGAAATTCGAATCTCCAAATTCATAAGGATGGTGTGCATAATCTATATAAAAACCAGTATGATAATAACTCTTCTTCATTAATGGAGAACTATACACTGTAAAATACTCTGAATCGTCGATGACTGGTTTGAAAAAGTTGGTCTGGAATGAGGTTGTTGCTTGAGAAAACTTTGACATCATTCCAAAAAGAAGAAACATGGAAAGAAAAAGAAAAATCCTTTTCAAACGATTCTCTCTTCTCTCTTGAGCTTTTCTACGGCGTACCAGCCAAATTCCAGCCGGAGCCAACAGCGGTAACAGTCCATTCATATTCATCGATCCCGATAACGGCGAAAGGCTGTTGCTCACACAACCACCCTGGTCAGAAGCAGGATATACAAACACCTGAAAGCGGTTATTTGGATTAGTAGGAGTTGGGGTAGGAGTAGTACTTCTTGGCCCTATGCTTGCTGCAACGCTTCCGCAAATTGTAGTACAGGTAAATTGAAAATTAAAAGTACCCGCTTGGGTCGCTGTAAAAGCAGGATTTACAATATTTCCATTTGAAAATGTTCCTACACCTCCATCGGGGCTTGAATAGGTCCATTGATAAGTAAAATCGGAAACTGAACCATCCGTCATCGTGCATTGACCTTGCAATTGAACTGGAGTACCTACTTTGGCGACCGTGTTTGGTGTTAAAATCTGCGCAACGGCTGTGGAAAGACCAGCTCCCAGAGAATTCATAAAAACATAAGCACGTCTTTGAGAAGTGGTACTATCCGTTCCCACCACAATAATATCATCGCGACCATTTCGATCAAAATCGGCAGCATCAATCCCAGCTAAGGGGCGTGTTCTAGAAGAAAAGTTTAAGTTTAATTTAGTAGCCACTCTGGCTGAGTTTAGCTCAAATAAAACCACTTTTCCTGAAGGACCACTTGGCGCTGTTGTCACAGAAGCTGCAATATCCACAATATTATCTTCATTAAAACAACCTGTCGTTAAAACTACCGGCGACGAATCTGCTGTGCCCACAACTGCTTCTGCTTGAGTGGCATTAAAACCACCACTTCCATTACCAAAATAGTAAACAATGGATTTCGAGGAGAAACCTGGAGCATTGATTGCTATATCAGAATTTCCATCTCCATCAAAATCTCCGGATACAATTGAAGTAGGAGACGGAGTATCAGCATATTCGGTAATATCTTTTGTGGAGCAATTTGAAAAATCACAAAGATTATTGGGATCATTCAAACAGACAACAATCTTATTTGGAAAAGCATTTGGAGTTGTATAAGCAACATCAAGATAGCCATCTTCATTAAAGTCATTAACAGTAAGAGCTCCCAGACTACTTCCCCCTCCTCCAGCAACCGGAGTAGCTGTTGCGGAAGTGTTTCCGAAGGGTCCCTTATTCAGGAGGGGTTGAAAACCTCCATTATTAATGACCACATTAAAACCAATAGTAAACGCACCGTTCGTTCCACCAAACAGGACTGCTTCATCAAGATCTCCATCATTATTACAATCAAGAAGCGCGGCACTCCGTTCGAAACTACTGGAGGTTGCCCCTACTTGACCGGCGGCAGTTTGCCAATTCACGTTACTTGTCGCCACTGGAGAGGCACCGAAAGAACCGGTTGCACCAGTACTATTTGCTGTATCCACATCAGTATTTGAAGCATTTAATACAGCGATATCTGAAAATTGATCTCCACTCAAAGTGCCGACAGTCATTGTCCCAATGTAGGTTGTCGTAGTAATTCCACTAAAAGCATAATTCGCCGAACTATTGAATTGATCTCCTGACCCAACTGCTGGACAAGCAGTAGCGCCCGTTCCTTTATTCAAAAAAACAGAAACATTATTCTCTCCAGCAATGGTTGTCGAAGCTGCGACAGCACAATCAGGATAAGTTCCACCGCTAAAGCTGACTACATTCGTTAAACTTGAATAATAATTTTTACAAGCAACGCTATATCCATTTGATACAATATTTTCAGACTCACATTCTTTATTTCCATTTAGAAACTCATCAGCTGAGTAAGAAAATTGAGATAAGAAAAAAGAGAAAGCTAAAAACATCCATATTAAATTTTTTAGTTTCATAACTACTCCTTAATTTTTCAATGAATGAAAAAAAATAAAATTATAAGTAATTCAATCAAAAGTCACAATTGTTATTCTTTCTGAAGAGATATAAAAAATAAAAATCCCCCTACTAATTATCAAAATAATTTATAGAGGGACATAAAAATATCTAAATCTATCTAAAACAAACTCTTTTCTATTTTTCTTCGACAAAGAACTGAACTCTTCTATTTTGCTCTCGATGAGACTCATCTGTATTCGATACCGCAGGCTGCAACTCTCCATAACCAACAGGGTGGAGAATGGATCGCGATATCCCCTGACCTACCAAATAATCTACTACCGCATTTGCTCGTCTCTCCGATAACTTTTGATTATAAGGAACTGTTCCTAAATCACACGTATGTCCCTCAATTCGAAGTTTTTTAATCTCCGGATGCGCCTTAATAAACGCGGCCGCTTTATCAAGCGTCGGTTGGCTTATGCTTCTCACCACCGCCTTATCAAATTCAAAATAAATCTTGTCCGCTAATTTTAACTCATCCCCAATTCCTACTTCTCCCACATCTTCTTTGATCGCTACCTTCGCTATCGGTCTCTTCGTATACGTTACACCTGCAAATGCTCTAAAATCAGGAGAGGCTATCCCGTTTGTATAACCCATTCCACCTCCTGCATTGATATCCACACCATTCTTGAACATGTAACGAAATCCCAATCTTCCTTCTGCAGGAGTTGTCCGTCTCTTTGAAAAAAAATCTTTTGTCACAGTTTCAACTTGTGTTTCAGCAATCACTTTTAGCTTTTCCTTGATCGCATCACCGCTAATTCCAGCGCCTAACAAAAAATGATCGTCAATCCGGTTTCCTCCGGGGGTAATTACATTGTCTCGAGCCTCATAACCCACATTCAATGACATCGAAACACGATCGTGGGGCTTCCCATCGATTACTGTCTTCACTCCCCCGGTTAATGTCCCAGCACCGGTAAAATCTCTTACTGCATGCGTTGCGCTCGGAACGGTCATGAACGGAATTAAACTCCATCCCACACCATGGGCTTTTTGATCCACTAGCTTAAATTTTAACTCCAAACCCAAATCACCCAAATCTAGATTGTTCTCATTTGGACGATTCAATAACGGTGCTCGGATCCCATCCCAAAAATAAACAGGCAATCTTCCTCCAGCATTCAACCAGTCAAAAATTGCGTAGGAACCAACAAAATTACCGGTTAAAAGATGATTCACAGCTCCATTTGTCCGATTGAAATTCGAATCTCCAAATTCATAAGGATGGTGTGCATAATCTATATAAAAACCAGTATGATAATAACTCTTCTTCATTAATGGAGAACTATACACTGTAAAATACTCTGAATCGTCGATGACTGGTTTGAAAAAGTTGGTCTGGAATGAGGTTGTTGCTTGAGAAAACTTTGACATCATTCCAAAGCTCAAAAACATAAAAGCAAACAAAAGAAACTTTTTAAAATTCCCTTTCTTAGCTCCGCTCTTTTTACGACGGGTCAACCATAAACCGGCCGGAACCAACAAAGGAAGCAAACTACTCACATTCATAGGTCCCGATAAGGGGGAAAGACTGTTACTCACACAACCACCTTGATCCGAAGCGGGGTAAATAAAAGCAGTCACTGTTGAGTTAGAGACACTTCCACAAACAGCAGTACAGGTTAGTTGAATTAAATAATTTCCAGCTTCCGCAGGAATAAAAGTCGGCGTCAGAGTAGTTGCATTTGTTAAAGTCGCGTTGGCTGCATTGGCACTTATAATTGACCATTGATAGACAAAATCGGATACCGAACCATCCGTCATGCTACATTGGCCTGTCAACTGCACTGGAACATTCTTTTGAGCCACAATATTTTGTGAAAGAATAGTGGCAGTTGCGGTCGGAAGACCTCCTCCCACAGCATTCATAAAAATATAAGCATGACGTTCACCACTTCCTGAGTCTGTTCCTGTCACAAGAACATCATCTCGACCTCCACGATCAAAATCCGCAGCGTCAATCCCTCCAATATCAAGAGTAGGATTAATAAAATTTAACTCTACTTTATTGGCAACTCTACCTGTAGTGAGTTCAAATAAATCTACATAACCTGTATTACCAATTCCTCCTTCATCCACCGAAACTGCAACATCGAGAATATTGTCAGAATTAAAACAACCTGTCGTTAATACTTTTCCAGTTCCATTATTAGTGACTGTCTCCCTTTGGGTAGCTGAAAAAGCAAAAGCATTTAAGCCATTTCCAAAATAATAAATAATTGATTCAGGCCCATCGAAGTCAGGAGCATTAATCGCTACATCCGCATTTCCGTCACCATCAAAGTCTCCAGCAACAATGGAAGTGGCACCTGGAGTTGCATAGTCATTTCCAACATTTTGGGTGAAGCAGTTCGTAAAGGTGCACATTCCATTTCCAGTGATATTGTTTTTATCATTCAAACAGACCACTATCTTATTTGTGGATGAACTATTATCTCCGATCGACATAGCAACATCGGTAACTCCATCATTATTAAAATCCGCAACGGCAATGGAAGGGGGGAAAAGAGGGGTACTAACTGTGCTAGTTGTACCATAAGGCCCCAAAGAAGCATTTTGCAAACCAACACCATTATTGAGCATAATATCAAATGCCCAACTAAAACCTGAAAGAAATGCGGTGGCATTATCTAAATCACCATCATTATCACAATCTAAAAGAACTATAGATCTTTCAATATCGCTTGAAGAAACTCCTGACTGACCTCCCGCGGTAAACCAATTTTTATTTATTGTTGTCGGATTAATAGTTCCCACAGCTCCATTACTATTGGCACTAGCAATTAAACGGAGAAGAGAATCGTTATTACGAACAGCAAGATCGGAAAAAGAATCTCCATTCAGTTCCCCTGCTACAAGAGTGCTAATTAAATTAGCCCCATCAATTCCACTCAATATATAATTTGCAGCAGCATTAAATTGATCACCGGAATTTGTACAAGCGGTTGCCCCTGTTCCCTTATTTAAAAAAACGGAAGCATTCGGTGTTCCAGCGATCCCTTCCGTTGTCGAAGCGGCGATTGCACAATCAGGATAAATTCCGCCAGTAAAACTTACCTCATTGTTTAAGCTAGAGGTGTAATTTTTACAGGCAACACTATAACCATTTAATACAATTGCCTCTGCTTCGCATTCGGTATTTGAATTTAAAAATTCGTTTGCCGAAAAAGAAGATTGGGAAAATAAAAAAGAAATGACAAAAAGCATCCCCATTAAAACTTTCATCTTCATGTAAACTCCTTTAACTTTAAAAAATGATTAACAAGAATTTCTCAATTCTGGAACAAAAAGATAGGTCAGTTTGGCAAAAAATGGCAATCACTTTTTACCTTTCCACCTTACTTGTTTCAAGACAGAGAATGGATTTTCTTCAATCAAAGCATCTTCGCATTTGCAAGCTTTTTCATTTCGATTGTTGCCACAATGGGGGCATAACCCCTTGCAGTTTTCTCGACAAAGATAGCGCATCGGTTGCGATAAAATAATTTGTTCACGCAAAATGTCTGCAATGTCAATCTCTTCCCCTTCATAATAACTGAACCCCAAATCTTCTTCGGTCACCTCGGCATCCATACTTTCTTCAATCGCTTTTTGTCGTTTTGATTCAAAAAGCGGAGTTAACAATCGATCAAAAACACAATCAATCGGAAAGGGATATTCTTTTAAACATCGATCGCAAGTTGCCACCATCGAAAAATGAATTTCCCCTTTCACCGTTACATTATTCAGGGTTTCAGAGATAGAAAGATCTCCGGTAATTGAATCACCCATTTGATATCGGTTTTGGGTTGATTGAAGAACCAGCTCCCGAACCCACCCCTCACTTTCATTTAATCTCTGTTGAATCCCTTTTTTTGGGATACGACTCACTAAAATTTTCATGCTTAACCTTTCATTCAATTCTCTTTGGCTATCCTTATATAAGGAGTGGATGTCTACCTATCTCAACCTGTTGCCTGAATCAATATCCGATCTAAAATTTGATTTATCTCTCATTTTTCTCTGTTTCGTATCTATTTTTTTGGGTTATACTTTGTGTAATCACAAGATCAAAGGTCATTAAAGCACGTTATACGCAAGCGACTTCTTTTTATTGGCTAATCGGGGGTTTTTAAAAAAAGCAATCATTTCCTCTCGAAATTATGGAAACAAAACGCGACAAAAAAATATCCCCGCTTTTACTTTTTCTGATCCTTTCTCTCATTTTTCACATAGGATTGGTCACTTTTTTCTACTTAGTCCCAAAAAAAACCGCATTGGATGAAATAAAAAAAGAAGAATCTAAAGTCGTCTGGGTAGAGCCGCAACTTCCACCCCAAATTGCTGATATTGAAAGACCTGCGGTTGAAAAACGTCCTGAAAAACCAAAATTTGCCGGACAATATGACAGTGCCCCCAAAGAAGAGATGGTTGCTAAGGCAAAACCACGAGTTAAAGAGGTGAAAGAAAATCCTCTTTCAAAGGAAAATGCCGAAAAGAAACCGGCCAAATCATCTAAAATGGAGAAAAAACAGCCAAAACAGACCGAAAAAGCGGAAAAAGAAGAGGTAAAAAAGGAGAAAAAAGAAAAAGTAGCAAAAACGGAGACTCCTACCGAATCAGCTTTGCCAAAAACTGCGGCCGATCTCAATTTAAAACCCCAAGATGTTTTCAAGAAAGATTTCAAGAAAAATAATGATGCTCCTCAACCCAAAGCTTTTGCCTCGAGAAGTTCAAGCCCTAGCTTAAGCTATGGAAATCCGAGTACTCCCGATCTTTTCAATCACGATTTTTTTCCTGACTATAAAGTTGGCGGAAAAACCTATCTCAACGTGATGAAGCTTCAGGATGTCGGATATTTCGTTAAAATGAAACGAATCTTGAAGATGCGATGGAATCCGGTTCCTGCCGTTCAAAGCTATCTCGCCTCCAATCGGCTTTCAGCTGGGAGTATCGAATGCGTGATTGGAGTTGCCTTGGATGAAAACGGAAAAGTAACCGAACTGTTTGTCATTCACTCTTCGGGACTTGGAGGATATGACCAAGAAGCGCTTCAAACCATTCGAGATTCTTCACCATTTTCTGCTCCGCCTACCCAATTCTTGAAGCAGGGGCAATTGAGAATGAGCTGGACATTTACGGTCTATCTGTAATTTAACTCCATCCCGAAATGCAAAAACCAATTCTCATAAAAGAAATCTACGATTTTCTTTGCCGCTTTGCTCCTCCGTCGCTTGCCGAAGAGTGGGATAATGTCGGATTACAAATCGGTTCTCTCAAAAAAAATGTAATCGGAATTTTGGTGGCGTTGGATGTCACCGACGCAGTTCTCCAAGAAGCAATTAAACTGCAAGCAAATTTGGTGATTACTCATCATCCGCTTTTTTTTAAATCGCTTAAAAAACTCGATGATTCAAGCGTCGTTAGTCGACTCGCCAAGATGGCGATTGAAAATAAAATCAATATTCTTTCATTTCACACCAACCTCGATTCAACTAAAGAAGGGTTGAACGATCTCTTGGCAAAGCAGCTCAATCTTAAAAAAATAAACCCACTCATTTCAAATTCTAAAAATAAAAAGGTCGGCTTGGGTCGAATCGGAGACTACCCAAAAATTTCACTAAATGAACTAGCAAGACTCGTCCAAAAAGTCCTATCTGTCCAATCGGTCCGATTCGTCGGAAATCCACAACAAACAATAAAAAAAATCGCTGTCGTGACTGGGAGCGGCGCTAACTATTTTCTCGAGGCAAAAAAGAAAGAGGCGGATGTTTTAATCACGGGTGATGTTAAATATCATACAGCCTTAGATGCACTTGCTGAGCGGATCGCGTTAATCGACGCAGGTCATTTTGGAACCGAAATCGGGATGGTAAAATTAGTGGCCGATCAACTGAAACAATGGGCAAAAAAGAGAAAGAAAAAAATCAGAATTTTTGAAACGAAGGTTCAGGAAAATCCTTTTAAAATTCTAAATTGAAAAAAATACTATTCATAACACTTTGATATCAAAAGGGGAAATTCATATCGATTTGGTATGGAACCCTAAGACTGGAATGATAGTTTATAAAGTTGCAAGGGGGTAATTGCAGGGCCTAAGGAATAGGCTAGACTGATTCCAAGAAAGGAAGGTCCCTATGAGACGGATCAAAAAATCTTTTACAATTGGATTTAAGCAACAAGTGGTAATGGAGGTTGAGAGAGGAGTTATTTCCCTCTCGGCTGCCTGTGGAAATATCAATTAACTTATGGTGCGATCCGTCCGTGGAGAGAGGAGTTTGAAGTGGGGGCATTAATTGAGAAGCCAGGCAAAGAAGCTTAGCCTTGACAGTCGAGAATGAGTAGCTCAAGGCGAATGTGGGTGAGCTGACAATGCACATCGATTTTTTAAAAAAAGTTCAACACCTTGAGGCAGCGGAAGAGAAACGCCATTTCTTGCGTAGTCACCGAGAGAAATTTGTTACAGTTCAAAGAGGCTGTCAAATGCTCGGCATAAGCGTTTTCAGCTATTACTATAAACCTAAACGAGATCCAAATCTCAAAGCGACAGCCGACATGGATCTCAGAGATCGCATTGAAGAGATTCAGGTCGAGTTTCCCCGATATCGTTATCGTCGAATCCAGCAACATCTCAAGCGAGAAGAGTTGATGGTCACGGCAAACGGATCCGTCCGATCATCAGGAAGCAAAGGCTTTTTGCGGAGTTCTCAAAAATCTTTAAGGTAGCTACGACCGATAGTGATCATGAGCTTCTGATTTATGAGAATCAGTGGAAAAGTTTCAAGGTAAACGGGCCGAATCAAGCTGGGGGAGCCGATTTAACCAATATCCAGATTGCAACTTGTTTTGTGTATTTGGCAGTGGTTTTGAATCTGTATTCTCAGAAGGTAATCGGTTGGAGATTGCTCAGCATATGCGCAAAGAGCTCTGTTAGAGGCTCTCAAGATGGCCATTAAAACAGACAACCTCAAGCTGGCTGTATTCATCATTCGGATTGAGGAGTCCAGTATGCTTGTGAAGAATACGTGGAGCTTTTAGAGGAAAACTCATTTTTAATCAGAATGTCTCGGAAGGGAAATCCATATGACAATGCGACGGTGAAATCCTTCCTGAAAACTTTAAAGCATGAAGAAGTTCTTTTAATGATTATAAAACCTTCAAGGATGTGTTGGAAAGGATTGCATACTTTATCGAGGAGGTTTATAATAAAACGCGGATGCATTCTCTCTTGGGGTACTTACCTCCAGAGAAATACGAAAAAATTTACAAACAAAAACTAACCTGCGGCAACCTCTCTCAACTTAGTGAATAACCTCTCCAGTTGACGGGGTGCAGTGCAAGACTTTTAGTGAGTTAGATGATATTTATCTTCTTGTCCAATATCTGCTTAATACCTGTCCACTTCGATTTAACATTGGAACAGCCTGGGCTGTATTAAAATTTCCATTTCGTGCACTAGCGGCCAATACGACTCCAGCAGCACCAGCATATAAAATCGCTTCTATATGAGTACTAGCAAAATTTACGAAATTATTTACCCCA
>CAZQOW010000035.1:0-393 GCA_964595045.1 uncultured Pseudomonadota bacterium | reverse complement strand
TGCTGCTTGTCCTAGTAATGATAAACTTTGAGCAATAGATTGAAAAAATAATATCGGACCTTTTCTAGGCATTGGAACTGGTGTGGGTGTTGGGACAGATGCTGAAATAGGAGCTGGTGATGAGGGAGGAGGACAATTAATTTTGTTACCATTACCATCTTGTAAACTCAGCCAATCTTCAAATTCTCTTGCCTGTTCTTGATACATAGCTGTGCCAAAACGCAGGTTAGTGCTCGAACTTGTAGGAGCTGGACGCCATTTCACATCCATTTTTGCTTTAGAATAAGGAATGTCTCTGTTTCTAAAAGCTTGATATGCATCATTGAATCTTTTAAATCCTGTGTTATCTTCTTCGGAACTTTCTCCACAGATATCTCGAAATGCTTGATGATA
>CAZQOW010000034.1:2707-15791 GCA_964595045.1 uncultured Pseudomonadota bacterium | reverse complement strand
CCAAACTGTAGTGCGTAATCAACCGCTTCTTGCCGATTTTCGAGACCGAGTTGAATACTTTTTCGGAGGATTTGTGAAATCTCTTTCATTGCCGGCATTCCCAAATCACGTCGAATCACATTTCCACCGAGTGGGAGAGGAAGCTGATATTTCTCAAACCACCATTCACCCAAATCGATCCATTTCGATAGACCCGCTTTTTGATAGGTAAGTTGTCCTTCATGGATAATTAAACCAGCATCGACTTCACCAGAAGCGACTACCTCAATAATTTGATCGAAAGGAACTACCACTGTTTTCAAATTCGGTTCATAAAGCTGAAGCGCCAAATAAGCGGTCGTCATTTTTCCGGGAATTGCAATCGTCACATCGGAGAGAGAACGACCTTTTCTCTCTTCTCGGGCGATTACCATGGGGCCATAGTTTTCTCCCATACTCGATCCGCAAGACATCAGGGCATAACGATCTGCCACCGAAGGATAGGCATGAAAGGATATCGCTGTAATCTCATAAACCCCTTCTTTCGCCTTTTCATTCAAGGTCTGGATATCACTCAAGACATGTTTAAATTCATAGGGGGTATCGAGTTTGTGTTTCGCCAAGGCCCAAAACATGAAGGCATCATCGGGATCAGGGCTATGGGCAAGAAAGACCTCTCTTTTCGTATTTATCATAAAATAAGGGTTAACAAGGCGTGTCATGATTGTCAATTTTCGTGTTGATTTTATTCGGACACAGGGAGTACTTTAACTTATCATACAGTCTCAATCATGATTTGCGGTCGATATCATCCCAACGCTCGGAGGAAAAACCATGAAACTTATCCAACGCATTATCTTGCCGGCATTTTTTTTAATCGGTTTATTTTCCATTTTTCACTGCGGCGGAGCTTCCCAAAATCTTTCCAATCAAAACGGATCAGGCGGATCTGATTCATCAAAGGCAATTCTAGCCTCTCTTTCAGAACATCCTCGAATTCTTATATCTCCGAATCGCCTGGAGGTTTTACGCAATAAAGTGCGCAGCAATAGCAGTGATTGGATTGCATTGAAGGGTAAATGCGATAATCTGGTCGCTGATGCTACAGCGAAAGAGGCTAAAATAGGTGTTTGGGATGAAGCCCATGAACTCTATTCTCTCGGACTTTGTTATCAATTGCTCAGAACCACCGATCTAACGCAAGCAGAGAAATATGCGAATCGGGGAAAAGAGTATCTTCTTTTTATCGTCAATGATTCCCTCGATCCGCTCTGGAATAAAGGATACGCCCTTCGGTTTCGGGTCGTCGGGATGGCGATTGGATTTGACTGGCTCTATCCCTCTCTCAGCACCGAAGAAAAAATAAATACTTACAACACGATCAATCGCTGGATTGGAGCAATTCGATATAATTGGGAATGGAATGCTGAGAACCCGCAAGGAAATTATTATGCCGGATATTATGCGGCAAAAGGATTAGCCGGGCTGGCAACTTACGGCGATAATCCGAAAGCAGAAGAGATCTGGAATGAGTTCTATCAGCGAGATCATTTGGAAAATGTTCAGCCTTATTATGCAAAATACCTCGCCGGTGGAGGATGGCCTGAAGGATGGAATTACGGACCTCTCGGAACTTATAACATGACCCTTCCAGCTTATGCGATCAAATCAGCAACCGACAAAGATCTGCTCAAACCGTCTAATCATCCATTTCTTTTCCCGCTCGATCAGGCTAAGCAATTGATTCATTTTAGCTGGCCAACACTGATAAGCCTTGATGATCGCGGAACGATGAGGCCACTAGATGATCCATCTAAAAATCCGGTTTATTTATTGACCTTCCTCACCTCGGTTTTAAGAGAATGGCAAGATGATTTCGCTCCAGTCTTTCAATCTTATGTTCGATCGATTCGTCAAGAAACCAAAGATCGTTCGCCAGCATGGCAGGAATTTTTATTCTGGAACGACTCTGCCGCTGAAAAAGATTATAGAACTCAACCGCTCTCCTATTTTTCTTCTGGGATGAATACCGTTGCCATGCGCTCTTCCTGGGATAAACAGGCGGTTTGGGCAAGTTTCACTGCCGGCCAATATGTGAACAATTCGTGGTCGGGTGAACAATATTACGATCAAGGAAGTCTCGCGATTCGAAGAGGAGATACTCCGATCTTGGTCAATCCGATCGGAGCATTGATGCGAAATACTCCTGGCCTCAAAGATAACAATGGGAATCCTTTCGAAGATAGTAAAGTAAGTATCAAGAAAAAAGATGAAAACGGGAAAGAGTTTGTTTACTCTCTCTCGGATGCCATTTATGATAATTTATACAAAAGCCCCTATCAACGGGATCTATTCAATATTTTCCTAATTAGCAGCTCTCGCTTAGGGCAAATCGCTACCCCGCTTGAAATCTCAAACTCCCATATTTCTCGGTATGAAGAGGACGACCAATACGTGGCAATCACAGGAACCGGGCTGGAAGATCAGTATCGAGTCAATGCCGAGCAGACCCGATTCATGAAGCACTGGACTCGAGAAGTTAATTACCTCCGGAATGATCAACTTTTTATTCTGTTCGATCGAACCCAAGTCTCTGATCCAAACTTCGATCAATGGATGAACTTTCATCTAGGAGCTGATCAGCGAAGCAATCTTTCCGAAAAAGGGGTCGGGTTCTATAGTTTTACAAAAAGTGGAAAATATGTTGGAAAAGTGCTCACAGTTTTTCCTGAGAATCGACTAGATAATGTTGAAAATCTTTATGGAGAGTTTGGAATCAATAAAGTCTTGCGTCTGAAAATCAATGTACCCAAAGGGACAACCGATCATCTCTGGCTAACGGTTTTTGATGCCTCTTCCGAATCGAATAGCGTTACACAAGCGGAAAAGATTGTTTCCGTGAGTGGTGCAAACATCTCAGGCGTTTTTCTGAAAAATCCAACCCGGCAATGGGTGGTTCTTTTTTCCAATGATTTTGCTGAACAACCGATCCATCAACCGATTCAATTCGATTTTTCTCAGGCTGGTTTAATTCATTTAATCGTAAATAATCTCCCTCCGAATACAAATTTTGAGGTTCAGCGAAGCGGCTCTTCGGTTCGCATCTCCGCTTCTGAAGCGGGGCGCTTTCAATCGTCTGCTCAAGGGGTGCTCCTCATTGAAAATCTATGAACCGACCGAGTGAAGCTCATCATCCACGCATTGCTTTTCGATATCGAAATTTTCGACTTCATATTTTCGGTCGATTTTTAACTCTCTGCTCGCATCAAATGTTGATCGTTGCGATTTCACAATATATTTATGAGCTGACGCGCAATCCTCTCGCTCTCGGTTATATGGGTCTTTCGCTGTTTATTCCAAAGATCAGCTTTACCTTGTTCGCCGGACATACCGCCGATCACTACCCCCGAAAAATCATTATTCTTCTCTGCCGCTTGATGCAACTTCTTGCAGCGTTTTTGTTGGTGTTATTGCTCGGATTTGATTTCAATTCTCCTCCCGTCATTTACTCCATCCTTTTTTTAATTGGGATCAGCTACGCTTTTGAAGGACCAGCAAGCCAGGCAATGGTGACCGATTTAGTGGCAACTGAACATTTCAGCAATGCGGTTACCTGGAATTCTTCAACCATGTATATCGCCTTTGTGCTCGGCCCAGCTCTTGGAGGAGCAATCTATGCACTTCGTGGAAAAGCGATCGATGTTATTTTTTGTATCGGCTTGCTCCGTTTGATTTCCCTGCTACTCGTTACTCGGATGAAGGTCATTCAGCAAAAAATCGAAAAAGGTGCGCTCTCCCTTGAAACCTTGCTCGTCGGTCTAAAATACGTTTATCAAAAGAAAGTTATTTTAGGGATCATCTCCCTTGATCTTTTCGCGGTTCTTTTGGGAGGAGCCGTCGCATTGATGCCGATATTTGCCAATGACATCCTCAAAATCGGAGCAGGAGGGCTCGGAATATTGAGAGCAGCCCCTTCCGTTGGAGCCGCCTTCATGGCGATCGTGCTTGCCCATCTTCCTCCATTCAAAAATGCGGGAAGAACAATGTTGATCGCGGTGGCGATTTTTGGGGTCGCTACGATTTCGTTTGGGCTTTCCAAAAATTTCTATCTCTCTCTTTTCTCTCTGGTCGTTCTGGGTGCTTCGGATATGATCAGCGTGATTATTCGCGGGGTTTTGGTCCAAACAAAAACCCCTCCCGAAATGCGTGGACGGGTGAGTGCGGTGAATTCGGTGTTTATTGGTGCTTCCAATGAGCTGGGAGAATTTGAATCCGGAGTAACAGCTCGATTATTTGGAACTGTCCCAGCGGTGGTGATCGGTGGAGTGGGAACAGTTCTAATTGTTTCCATCTGGAATTGGAGATTTCCGGAGATTCGAGAATATAAAAAGTTAGATTAAAAAAAGAAAATCAAATTATGAAAGCTATTGAATGAACTCATCCCCTCAAGAAAGAAATACACTCAAAACTTTAAAAACCCTTCTTCCCTATCTCTGGCCTCCTCAGCGAGGTGATCTTCATATTAGAGTAATCTTATCGATTGGCGCACTTCTCGCCGCCAAAATTATCAATGTATACGTTCCTTTTCTGCTTAAAAAATCTCTCGATGCTTTAAGCTTTCGAGAGGTTGCACTGATTCTCCCGTTAGGTTTAATTCTAGCCTATGGACTCGCCCGGATCATGGCTCAGCTATTTGGAGAGCTTCGGGACTTTCTTTTCGCCAAAGTGGGACAATATGCCCAAAGATCGATCGCCCTGAAAACCTTTCAGCATCTCCACTCTCTCTCACTCTCATTTCATCTCGATCGTCAGACTGGCGGACTTTCTCGCGTGATCGAACGGGGAACTCATGGAATTCAATTCGTCCTCAATTTCATGTTGTTCAATATTGTTCCGACTTTTTTTGAAATTATTTTCGTCACGGTGATTTTACTTTATCGATTCAATATTCAATTTGCAGCGATCACTTTCTCAACCATCCTTCTCTACATTTTATACACCTTGGCAATTACCAATTGGCGTCTCCAATTCAGACGGACGATGAATCAGAAAGATTCGGAAGCGAATACAAAAGCGATTGATAGTTTGCTCAATTATGAAACGGTTAAATATTTTGGAAATGAAACACACGAATATCAACGTTTCGATAAATCTCTCGCCGGGTATGAAAAAGCGGCTGTAAAAAGTCAAACGAGTTTATCGCTTTTGAATGTCGGGCAAGGAACAATTATTGGAATTGGATTAGTGCTCGTCATGCTTCTCGCAGGACAAGGGGTTGTCTCTGGAAAATTAACGGTCGGCGATTTCGTGATGGTAAATACTTTCTTAATCCAACTCTATCTCCCCTTAAATTTTTTGGGATTTGTTTATCGAGAGATGAGACAAAGTTTAGTCGACATTGATAAAATGTTTGAGCTTTTGGAGATCAACGCAGAAATCAAAGATTCATCCGACGCAAAACCGCTCCAAATCAGTCAGGGAGAAGTAGTTTTTCAAAAGGTTTTTTTTGGATATTCTCCTGAGCGGGTCATTTTAAAAGGGATCGATTTGAGAGTTCCCGCTGGAAAGAAAATCGCGATTGTTGGCCCAAGTGGTGCAGGAAAATCAACCATTTCCCGTCTTTTATTCCGTTTTTATGAGATTAATTCAGGTCAAATCTTGATTGATCAACAGGATATCCGTCAAGTGACCCAAAGCTCGCTTCGGCAGTCGATTGGCATTGTTCCGCAGGATACCGTCCTCTTTAATGACACGATTTACTATAATATCCGCTATGGACGACCTGGAGCGACTGAAGAAGAGGTTTATCAGGCTGCCAGACTCGCTAAAACAGATGATTTCATAAAAGCCCTTCCCATGGGGTACCAAACAATGGTAGGAGAGCGAGGCCTGAAACTTTCAGGGGGCGAAAAACAGCGGGTCGCAATTGCACGAACACTTCTTAAAAATCCATCGATTCTGCTTTTTGACGAGGCGACTTCCGCACTCGATTCACAGACTGAAAAAGCGATTTTAGAATCTCTTCAAGAAATTTCTAAAAACAAAACCACTCTCGTGATTGCCCACCGTCTCTCCACCATTATGGATGCAGATGAAATCTTAGTTTTAAAAAATGGCATTTTTGTAGAAAAAGGAAACCATCACCAACTTCTTCAAAAGAATGGAGAATATGCTCTGCTCTGGAGAAGACAACAAGAAGCTCGACAGTATGAAGAGCAATTAAAGAAAGTTACGGGTCATGAGTGATGAGTAATGGAAAAACAAAACTCATCACACATCACTCATAACCGATCACCGCTTTTATGACCGAATCTAATTCAAATTTTACCTTCGACGAACTTAAGCTTCATCCCCAACTCTTAAAAGGAATTCACCATCTAGGCTTTCTTCGCCCAACTCCGATTCAGGAAAAAGCGATTCCAGCTATTTTGGAGGGGCGCGATCTCATCGGCTGCGCACAAACCGGAACCGGAAAAACCGCTGCATTCGTTTTGCCGATTCTTCACAAACTACTCCAAAAACCAAAACAGAAAAATCCTCGTGCACTGATATTGGCACCAACTCGAGAGCTTGCTTTACAATCGATGGATCATTTGAAAGCGCTCTCCCAGTTTGTAACTCTTCGTGGAACCGCTATTTTCGGGGGAATGCCGATGCGTCCTCAAATTCAAACGTTAGCACGCGGAGTCGATATTATTTCAGCCACTCCCGGCCGTTTACTCGACCATCTTCAATCAGGAACCTTGAATCTTTCTCAAATTGAAGTGTTGGTTTTAGATGAAGTCGATCAAATGCTCGACATGGGATTTTTGCCCGATATTCAAAGAATCATTCGAACTTTACCAACCAAGCGACAAACCCTCGTTTTTTCTGCCACCTTGACGAATGAAATCTCTTCTTTGATCCATAAAATTTTGATTAACCCATTGACGATTCAGGTTGGTCAACACACCTCCGCAGCCGCAGGAATCAGACATGCCGTTTACCCGGTTCCTCATCATCTGAAAACCGATCTTCTTTTGGAAATTCTTCAAGGACAAGGATTTGATTCAGTCATTGTATTTACCCGAACCAAAAATTCTGCCGATCGATTGTCGAGAAGATTAGAGAGAGAAGGATTGAAAGTTTCGATTCTTCATGGAGATCGAAGTCAAAACCAACGATTAAACGCCTTAAATCTTTTCCGTCGCAGACAATCTCAAATTCTCGTCGCAACCGATATCGCGGCACGCGGAATTGATGTGAACGATATCACCCATGTGATCAACTTTGACATGCCGGCAACTCCTCAAACCTACGTTCATAGAATTGGTCGAACCGCCCGAAAAGATACGACCGGCGATGCTTTCACCCTGATGGCTCGCGATGAAGAGCATTTAGTCCGAAGTATTGAAAGGGTTTTAAAGCTTTCTCTTCCTAGAGTGACTCTACCCGATTTTGATTACAAAAAAGCACCCCCTCCAAAATCAAGCACCTCTCCTCACTCCCACAGAAGAGAACAGCCTTCTCCAAGAAGAGAACAGACTTTTTCGAGAAATTCACAGTCGAGACAAAGAAGACCAAACCGAAGAGATTAAGCATCCAATGTTCATTAATTACCTATCTGTAGAGGATATATACAGATAGGTAATTTTATTAAAACAGCGAGAGATAAAATACCCCTTCCAATCTTTTTATTCGGTGGATTCTTCCCTAAGCTTATTCCCTAAAAGTCTTACCAGTTTTCCCTTAGATCAAAACCGTCTTTTCCCTGATATTTATCTTCTTAATTTAAGCTTATAGTTTTTATTAGATAGAAAGGGGACTTTATGAATTTTGAAACTATGATCTTAATAATTAGTTTAATTGGATTAATCAGTGGGGGAATATGTTTACATTGGATGAAAGGTATTTCTGATAAACAGAGTGAGGAAATACTGAATTCGTACAAAACTTAGGAATAATTTATGATTAAAATTATGCTAGTGGACGATCATCCGATGATTCGAAAAGTGATCTCTCATATATTGAGTAATATGGCAGGTTTACAGGTTATCGCCGAAGCAGAGAATGGAGAAGAAGCCGTGGCGAAAAGCGATCTCTATCATCCCGATGTGATTCTGATGGATGTGAATATGCCTCGAATGAATGGGATAGAAGCGACCAAAATCATTAAAAAGAAATCTCCTCTTACCTGTATTATTGGTGTCTCAAATTTTACCGATAAATATGTCAAAGAGGCGATGAAAGAGGCAGGCGCCCATACTTTTTGGAATAAAGGAAATGATGTAGAAGAGCTGGTCGAAGAAATTATGGATTGTGTTCAAAATCATTAAAAATTATCCCGTTAACTAAAAAGAATAGTATTTACACGATGATAGATTTTTATAAACCTTTTTAATCTCTTTTTATCTAATCTTCAAAACCTGATCTAAATCATATTTCCAGACGACTTCTGCTGATAAAACTCAGTAAGAATGGGAATAAAATCAAATCTCGAGAAATTTATATCCCCGCTCGTCTGCATTCATTGTGGAACAGAGGTCGATCACTCTTTTCAAACCACCACAGGCCCTTTATTTTGCTGCGTTGGCTGTGAAACGGTTTATCAAATTCTCAAAGAAACCGGACTTTCACATTATTACGAATTGAAAAAAGAAAGTCTTTCGATTCGGACCCCCAAACCGGTTCTGCTGAAAAAAGAAAAATTTGATTATTTAGATGACCCTGAATTTATTAAAAATTATTCGCTCGATTCTTCAACAATCGAGTTTTACCTCGAAGGAATTCATTGCGTCGCCTGTCTCTGGCTGGTCGAAAAACTTCCCGATTTGGTGAAAGGAGTTCGGAAAAGCAAGCTCGATCTCGGAAAAGGGATTGTGACTATTCAGATCGATTCGGATGGATCTTTCGCCAAGGCAGCAGAAAAACTGGCTCAGCTCGGATATCAGCCTCATCCGATCCAAAAAGAAGAAGAAATAGAAAAGCTTCAGAAAAAGGAAAACCATTCCCACCTGATTAAACTGGGGGTAGCCGCCGCCTGTGCCGGAAATATCATGCTTCTGGCGGTTTCACTTTATGGCGGAGCGAGCGGAAAATTAGCTTTTCTTTTTCGGTGGATCAGTTTTTTCCTGTTTCTGCCGGTTCTTTTTTATTCGGCCATCCCTTTTTACAAAAGTGCGCTGGGAGCGTTAAAGGCGAAATCACTTTCCATTGATTTACCGATCGTTTTAGCAATCTGGATCGGTTCGATCGCCAGTTTTATCAGCCTGATCACAAATTCCGAACATCTCTATTTTGACTCTCTCGCTGCGCTCGTTTTTCTGCTTCTTTCCAGCCGATATTTTTTGAGAAGAATGCAGCAAAAGGTTTTAAGTTCTTCCCACCTTCTCCATTTCATCTCCCCTTCGCGCGCGAAACGGCTCAATTTAAAATTAGATATTTTTGAGGAAGTTTCCGTCGAATCGCTGAAAAAAGGGGATATTCTGCAAGTCGGCGAGGGAGAACTGATTCCAGTCGACGGAACTCTTTTGAAAAAACCGGCTTCCATCAATTCAGCGGTTTTAACCGGAGAATCAATTCCAGAAAGATGCAATCCAGGTGAATCGGTTTATGCAGGATGTACCAACGAAGGGGATTCGATCGAAGTTGAAGTTCAAGCGATCAAGAATGAAACCCGACTTGGAAAAATATTGAAAGAAATCGAATCTGGAAACTTTAAAAAAGCACCACTAGTCGCCTTCGCCGATCAGCTTTCCAAGTGGTTTATCTTTTTGGTTCTTGTCGTTGCTCCGCTTGTTTTCTTGTTTTACGCACCGCAATCGATTCATTTGGGTTTTACCCGCGCGCTCGCATTGATCATCGTTACCTGTCCTTGTGCTTTGGCACTCGCCACCCCACTCGCGATCAGTATTACGCTTGGAAAAACGGCGAGAGAAGGAATTCTCATCAAGGGATCAGAGGTTCTCGAGCGAATTTATCAAGCCAATAACGTCATCTTAGATAAGACCGGAACTCTTACCGAAGGAAATTTTGAGGTTTTAAACTGGATTGGAGAGGTGAAACAAGGCGAATCGATTCGCGCCGCCGTCTTTGCCTTGGAGTCGAAATCAAAACATCCGATCGCGAAAAGCTTGATCCGATTTTTGAAACCAAAACTAAATCATCCGATTCCGGAGGTGAAAAACTACCAAGAAGTTTTGGGGGAAGGGGTTTCCGGAGAAATTGAAAATCATCTCTATGAAATCAAATCGCTTCGATCCAAAAACATCTCGTTTCTAACTCTCGAAACAGAAATCGGAGTTTGGAGAGATCATCACTTGGTTGCCCGAGCAAAACTAGGAGATAAAATTCGCCCTGATTCTAAATCAGCGGTCGACGAGTTAAAAAAAATCAATTTATCTCCGTTTATTTTATCAGGTGATCGAAAAGAAATTGTCGATGAAGTTGGCAAAGAGCTGCAAATTCCGGTTTCTGATCGTATCTCAGAAGCAAATCCCGAAAGAAAAAAAGAGTTCGTTCAAAGTTTTGCCAAAGCAATCATGGTGGGGGATGGCGCAAACGATGCCTCTGCCCTCTCTTCCGCGTATGTGGGAATTGCCGTTCATCAGGGGGCCGAGGTCAGCTTGAGGGCGGCCGATGTCTATCTCTCGAGCGTAGGAGTGACACCGGTGGCAGAACTGATCCAAATCTCCAAAGAAACCTTTAAAATCATTTATCGAAATTTTTATTTTTCACTTTTCTACAATGTCGCGGGTGGCCTCTGCGCCGTACTTGGGTTGGTAAATCCACTTTTTGCCGCTCTGCTGATGCCACTCAGCTCCCTCACCGTTTTTCTCTCTTCGGTTTTGGGAACCAAAAAATTGCGAAGTTTTGGAAAGGTGAAAGCATGAACATTCTTTATCTACTGATTCCGATTGCCCTGATGCTCGTGATCGCTTTTGTCAGCGGCTATATCTGGTCAGCGTCGAAAGGACAATACGATGACCTGGAAACCCCAGCACACCGTATTTTGCTGGAGGAAGAAAAATAAAATGAATGCAAGATTCTCTATGGGCGCACAGCCGTGCACCCCTACGTTGGACAAAGCACGATCATGAATCACAGCAATCAATTTTATCCGAAAAACAAAAGAAACCGAAAGAAAGGAAACAAACATGAATCAAAATGATTCACGCCTCAATCAAACCTACAGCTATGATGATGGAGTGGTAAAAAACTTCATCTATGCCACTCTCCTCTGGGGAATTGTCGCGTTTTTACTCGGAGTGGTGATTGCTTTTCAGCTCGCTAACTGGAAACTCAATTTCAATCTCCCCTGGCTCACTTTTGGCCGACTTCGTCCACTTCATACTAACGCCGCGATTTTTGCCTTTGGGGGAAACGCAATCTTCGCCGGAATTTATCATTCAAGCCAGAGACTGCTCAAAGCAAGAATGTTTTCCGACTTTTTAAGCAAAGTCCATTTTTGGGGATGGCAATTGATCATCGTTTCTGCCGCGCTTACTCTTCCGCTCGGATATACGATGGGAAAAGAATATGCCGAGCTTGAATGGCCGATCGATATTGCGATTGCCGTCATCTGGGTCGTCTTTGCCGTCAATTTTTTCGGAACTATTTTTCGTCGTCGTGAACGTCATCTCTATGTTGCCATTTGGTTCTACATCGCCACGATTGTCACCGTCGCGGTTCTTCACATCGTGAATTCGATTGAAATTCCGGTCAGCTTTTTGAAAAGCTATCCGATTTATGCTGGCGTTCAAGATGCGCTGGTTCAATGGTGGTACGGCCATAACGCTGTCGCCTTCTTTCTTACCACGCCGTTTCTCGGATTGATGTATTACTATCTTCCCAAAGCCGCGAATCGCCCGGTCTACAGCTATCGCCTTTCGATCGTCCATTTCTGGTCTCTCGTCTTTATCTATATCTGGGCAGGTCCCCATCATCTCCTTTATTCGGTTCTTCCTGAATGGGCACAAACTCTCGGGGTGATTTTCAGCGTCATGCTTTGGGCCCCAAGTTGGGGAGGAATGATCAACGGACTTTTAACGCTGCGAGGAGCGTGGGATAAGGTTCGTACCGATCCTATTCTCAAATTCATGGTCGCTGCGGTCACTTTTTACGGAATGTCCACCTTTGAAGGACCTCTTCTCTCGATCAAATCGGTCAATTCACTAGCCCATTTTACCGATTGGATTATCGGCCATGTCCATGGCGGAACCTTGGGATGGAACGGTTTTCTCACCGCCGGGATGATTTACTATCTCGTTCCAAAACTCTGGAATACCAAACTCTACAGCAATCGCCTCGCCAACAATCATTTTTGGATCGGCCTTTTGGGAATCATTCTTTACATCGTCGCGATGTGGAGTTCCGGGATTACTCAAGGGTTGATGTGGCGAGCCGTCGATGATTCCGGAAAGTTGATGTATCCGGATTTTGTCGAGACGATCATCAAGATTGTTCCACTCTATTATGTTCGAGCCTTGGGGGGAACCTTATATCTCCTCGGTTTCCTGTTGATGATTTTCAACATTTTTAAGACCATCCGTCTCGCTCCGAAACAGGAGGTCATTGAAAGCGGTTCTGCCCCTCTTCTTTCAAGGCTAAAACCAGAGGATATCTTCAATAGCCCCGACAAAACTCATCGTATTCTCGAAGGTTTGCCGGCCGTTTTTACCGTTCTTGTCATCCTCTCGATTCTAGTAGGAACGATCATTGAAATTACTCCGGCACTCTTGGCTGATCAATATGTGGAGTTAAACGCAAACATAAAACCATACAGCGCACTTCAACTTGCCGGACGTGATCTCTATATCCGCGAAGGATGCTACGTCTGCCATTCACAACTAGTTCGACCGATGGTTTCGGATGTTCTCCGATATGGAAATCAGTCCAAAGCGGAAGAATCAATTTTCGATCATCCCTTTCAATGGGGATCGAAAAGAACCGGTCCAGATCTCGCTCGTGTCGGTGGAAAATATCCCGATCTCTGGCATTACCGACATATGCTCGATCCGAGGGAAGTAACTCCCCACTCGATCATGCCATCCTATCCTTGGCTCGGCACCCAAAAAACCGATTTCTCCATCCTCAAGAAAAAAATGAAAGTGATGAAGATGTTGAA
>CAZQOW010000034.1:0-2607 GCA_964595045.1 uncultured Pseudomonadota bacterium | reverse complement strand
GGAAGGAGAACAAAAATGATCAAAGAGGTTTTATCTCATTTTCATCTGCCGATTTTAACCTGTATCGCGCTGTTAATCTTTTTTACCCTTTTCTGCGGAATGCTTTTTTGGATTTCCAGGAAACCGAATCGGAAACTTTATAAAACCATGCAACAACTTCCTTTGAGTGAGGAGAAAAAACAATATGGATGATCAAAAATCAAATGAAGAAGAAAAAATAATCCCAAACCACGAATATGACGGAATTCACGAGCTGGACAACCCTCTTCCGAGTTGGTGGTTGATGACCTTTTACATCACCATCGTTTTTGCCGCGATCTACTTTGCTCATTATATTCTCGGGGATGGCCCGACATTGAATGAAGAGTTGAACAAAGAGATGGCAAAAATTGAACTTCAACTTTGGCAAAAACCGAAAACGGTTCTTCCCACGGAGGATCAACTTTTGGCGATCGCCCAAAATCCCGAAAAAATAAAAAATGGGGCGACTGTTTTCCAAACAAGATGCGCCTCCTGCCATGGAAACAAGGGGGAAGGAAGTATTGGACCGAACCTGACCGATCATTTCTGGATTCATGGAAAAGGAACCCTCACCGACATCACAAAAAGTATTCAAGAAGGTTTTGCCGAAAAAGGAATGCCTGCCTGGGGAGCTGTTTTAAAGGAGGATGAGCTTTATTCAGTGGCCGCTTATATTTATTCTTTGAAAGGGAGCAAGCCGGCAAATGCAAAGGCACCACAAGGGGAAGAGATAAAATAATCCCTTCTCCCCTTAACGGGGAGAGGGAGTAATCAAAATTTATGACGCATTGATTTAAAAAATTGACGCGCTCATAACGCACCCACAAAAAATAAAACCGGAGTAAGCTTGCAAATTTTCAATTCCAGAAATATTCCCCAAGATCGCCTCACCACAACCGATGAAAAGGGGAATCGGGTCTATATTCATCCAGCCGATGTACAGGGAAAATTCAGAAACTTAAGAATCGTCATTCATGCGATCATGATTCTGATCTTTCTCGCTCTTCCTTTTATTCAAATCAAGAATCATCCCGCAATTCTCCTGGATATTGCCCACCGAAAATTTGCTATCTTCGGAATCACTTTCTGGGCCCATGATGCACCTCTACTTCTTTTCATTTTTGGGGGGAGCGCATTGGCTCTCGCCTTTATCACCGCTATCTGGGGAAGAATCTGGTGTGGCTGGGCTTGTCCCCAAACTGTTTTTATTGAACAGATTTTTCGAAGAATCGAACGATGGATTGAAGGAGATTCGATTGCGCGTCGTAAACTCGATCAAGAAAACCTGAACTTTGAAAAATTTTTCAAGAAGCTAATCAAATGGTTTTTATTTCTCCTCATCGCGCTCGTCATCACTCACAGTTTCTTGGCTTATTTTGTCGGAGCAGAAAATCTTTTGAAGATGATGCAGCAATCACCTTCTCAAAATTTTACCCCATTCCTGGTAATGAGTCTCAGCACTGCCTTAATTCTTTTTGATTTTGGATGGTTTCGCGAACAGTTCTGCACCATCGTTTGTCCTTACGGAAGATTTCAATCGGTGCTGCTCGATTCGCAATCACTCGTGATTACCTATGATGAAAAAAGGGGAGAACCGAGACGAGATAAAAAAATTTCTGAAAATCTAGAAGGGGATTGCGTCAACTGCTATCGCTGTGTCGAGGTCTGCCCGACCGGCATCGATATTCGAAATGGAATCCAGATGGAATGTATCGCTTGCACCGCCTGTATTGACGCATGTGACACCGTAATGAAAAAGCTCGATCGTCCTCTCGGGCTGATTCGATACGATTCGATTGCCCGTTTGAAAGGGAGAAAGAATTATTTCTTCCGACCAAGAACAGTCGTTTATCTTTTTCTTCTCTCTCTTTTTATCGGAGGACTTGGCTGGACGATTACGCACCGCCAACAGATCGAAGCGGTTTTTGTCCGCTCCAAAGAAGCTCCTTATCAACAGATTTCAACCTCAGAAGGAAATTCTCTTTTCGTCAACCACTATAAAGTCGATCTCAGCAATCAAAGCTTTGAGACGATGAATCTTTATTTTCAACTCGAAGCAACGGAAAAAAACCGCGGAATTGAACTAGTCATGCAAAACAATCCTCTCCTGATAGAAGCGGGAAAAACCGTTCGAGCAGATCTTTTCATTAAATTTCCAAAAAATATTTTATCGATAGGAAAAGCGTTTACTGAACTCCGTTTAAGTGCTGCTTCGGATCATTCAAAAGATGTTTTTGACAGAAAGGAGAAGATCACCCTTGTTGGCCCTTCTCTTTGATTATTCTATTTTGGATCAAACAGTTTCTCCGATTCTAATTCCGATTTTGGTTTTGGGAATCAGTTTCGCCGGCAGTTGGCATTGTGCCGCAATGTGCGGAGGTTTAACAGCTGTGATCGCGCCAAAAAAACGATCGATGATTTTTTATCAGATCGGTAGACTTTGCAGTTATGAAATTCTCGGAATTATTTTTGCACTGTTCGGAAAATATACCCTTTCGAATACTTTGAGTGGAGTTCTCCCCTTTTTCGTTTCCCTCCTACTCGGATTTAGTTTTATCAAAATTGGAATTTCAAGTTTCAAAAAAA
>CAZQOW010000033.1:8398-15861 GCA_964595045.1 uncultured Pseudomonadota bacterium | reverse complement strand
TTTTGAGCATGGCCGGGATAACTCTTTTTGATGCTTAAGATGCAGAGATTATGAAAACAGGCTTCTGGCGGGAGATTCATGTCGATGACTTCTGGGAAAGTCATTTGTACGAGCGGCAAAAAAAGCCGTTCGGTCGCTTTGCCGAGCCAGGTGTCTTCCATCGGAGGAATTCCGACAATTGTGGTCAGATAAATCGGATTTTTTCGATGTGTGATTTTTGTAATATGAAATTTTGGGAACTTCTCGACTGGCGTGTAGTAGCCGGTATGATCGCCAAACGGGCCTTCATCGACCAATTCTTCTTGAGGGTCGATGTATCCTTCCAAAATAAAATCGGCGGTCGCTGGAACTTTCAGGTCATTGGTTAAACATTTCACCAGTTTCACCGGTTCTCCTTTTAAAAATCCGGCGAACATGAATTCATCAATCTGATCGGGAAGTGGGGCCGTTGCGCAGTAGGTGAGAACCGGATCTCCGCCGATTGCCACCGCAACTGGGATTTTTTCCTTTCGTTCTTTGTAAAGACGATAATGTTTTGAGCCGACTTTATGGATTTGCCAATGCATGGCGGTGGTCTCTTTATCTAAAACTTGCATTCGGTATAGCCCGACATTTCGAATTCCGGTTTCAGGATCTTGGGTGATCACCATCGGAAGTGTAATGAATCTACCCCCATCTTTTGGCCAACATTTAAGAATGGGAAGTTGATTGAGATCCACGTTTTCCATCACGACTTCTTGACAATGTCCGCTAGAAACCTCTTTGGGGATTGATTTTGCGATATCCATCAATTTGGGAAGTATTTTAAGCTTATCCCACAATGAATGGGGAGGCTCCGTTTTTAAAAGCATTCGAAGCCGATCAGCATGTGCTTCATAGTTCTCAGCTCCGAGAGCCCACGACATTCTTTTTTGAGAACCATATAAATTGATTAAGAGAGGAAAGCTTGATCCTTTCGGATTTTCAAAGAGAAGGGCAGGGCCGTTTTTTTTCATCACTCGATCGGCAATTTCGCTGATTTCGAGGATCGGATCGAGTTCTTCTCGAATTCGAATCAGCTCATTTTTCTGTTCGAGAAAACCGATAAATTCTTGCAGAGAGTTGAATTTCATCTCTCCCCCTTAGCAAGGGAATTAGCTGAAGTGCAACTATTTCAATCGATAAAACTTCCAATCAAAGTATTGATGAGATCTGGAAAAGCTTCGTCATTTTTATATCGATTTAATGCGGCTTTATTATGTTGAAGTCTTTTTCTGACTTCTCTTACTTTCTGAAGTAAAAAATCGTCAGGTCTAAAATCGTTTGGCCAAACATGTTTCATTAAATAGCTAATCCATTTTCCCCGAGTTGGATGAAAAATTAGAAGCGTTTCTCTCAAAATGATAAAAACTTCGTTTTTATAAGAGTCATTCAAAAAAGGAATTCGTTCGTTTGTTTTTGGGATTAAAAAAGTGGTATCTCCTAAAAGAGCAATGAGAATTTTATAAGCTTTTTCGTCAAAAAATGACCGACGAATCAGATCGGGAAGATTCAATTCTGCGATAGAAGAAACTTCCGGGTAATAGTTCGCTCGATCTGCGAGCAGTTGAGCTAATTCTGGAGAAAGACGAACAGGAGTGCTTTCTCCACCAAAGGTATTCCCTAAACTTTCCTCCGGTTTGTCTAAAAGTGCTTGAACCTCATCGGCTTTTATTTTTTTGGTTTGATCTATACCTGCAGCACTTCCATCCATATTTTCAATCGCAGTTGGAACGTTGGGATCATTTACCTCTTTTTCCGAGAGATTGAGTGACTTACGTCTTTGGGATCCTTTTCCTCCGATAATTCTAGCAGGAGATATCGAAGAAAGGATGGGATCTGTCGTTCCTGTTCTCTGCATTTCTGCCGCCAAATCGGCGAATGGATCGGGAGAAGATCTGGAGGAGAAATCTTGAGGGGGCTCTTGAATTATATCCGAGGTGATCCTTTCTGCTTGTTTGTCAGCTAATGTTTTAGAAGAAAAACCTCTGGGGGGTTCACCAGGAATAGGGGTTGGAAAAGGATCCCCCACAGGAACTGGAGTGGCATCGGAGTGTGCGAGCGGGTCATGTCTATCCCCCAATATCTCAGAAAGCTCTAGAAGAAAGTGTGAATCATGTGAGCCTTCTATTCTTACTGGAATTGGAGCTTTAGGAATAGGGTCAAACTCCGCTGGAATTAAAGGAAGTTCTCCCAATGCTTCAGGATGAGTGGCTGGTTCAAAAAGTGATCCCGCTTCGATGGCGACAGGAACTGGATCTCCTCGAACCGAGCGATCGGAAGCTGGAGGAGAAACAGGGTCCATTATTTCTAACAAAGAGGGAAGTTCTGCTTCTATCAATAATTTTCCACTTTTAGTTTGTGGATGTGCACTCAAGCTTCTTGCCAAGGCGTCCGAGATTGAACCATCATCAATCACCTGATTTGGGGCGGGATCTTCAATCGCCGGTATCCCGTCCCCCTTTTTTGGTGGTGGAGAAGAATTTTGGTGATCACATGCTGCTTGCTTCTCGGATGGTTTGATTGACTGCTGTTCAGCAAAAGATGAGCTTTCTTGTCCTGTTTCAGGAAACAGTTCTTTTTTGACCGAATTTCTTTTGAAAATTCTTTTTGCTCCAAAATGAAATGTTTCTCCGATGCAGAGGCTAAGCCCCAACGATATCGCAAAATCTTTTGAATAGAGTGATTTGGAAATACTTTTCCCTTCGACCTTTGCATCGATGCAGGTTCCAACGGTTGTGAGTGAAAAATTCATCGCGGTTCTAAAAAGAAAATAATTGGTCAGCCCTTTTGCATACCATCCAGAAACTCCACCTAAAAATGTTGTCAGACCGGTAGAAACGATTGCTCCCCAATGGATTTTTCCTTGGGGATCAAAAGATTTTTGAGCGAGATATTCTCCGACTGCTGATCCAATGGCAGATAAAACAAAACCGAAAAGGAGGGGAGTAGTGAGTACTCCCGGTTTAAGAAGTGGAAGAGTTCCTTTTTCGCTTGGATTGGATGAAAAAGTTTTTTTGAGAAGAAGGCCGATAGCTCCTCCCAGCCCACTTCCTGCCGCTCCGAAAGTGAGTGGGAAAAGTAAATGGGATCCATATTGAGTTACTTTTCTACCCAGAGAAAACCGACTGAGGTTAGGCTCGGCGAGCAAACAATCGATTCGGATGGCAGGAACAGGAGGAAGATAACGAGATTCTTCAGTTTGAAAGAGAGAAAAACCGAGCGATGAATGGCAAAGACCAAACTCTTCTGAATGGTTTGAGTCAATGAAAGTCATAAATCCTCCTTTGGATAAATGAAGACAATCAGTCTTCAAATCGTGTGGCCTCGCGGCTCACAGGAGGGGGGTGAGTTTTTTACTTTGGGATTTGCTGATTCTACAGGGAGTTAACTGGAGATGCAATAGGGAGAATGATTTTAATAGTAAACTATCCAGCTAAGGGGATGATGAGTCGAGAAACATCTTCTACTCGCAAGATTCTTTCAGCAATAGGAGGTTCAAAAAATTCCGGAAAATAGGGAAAAATCGTTTTCCGGATTAGACCTGGAAAAATGGAATCGTGACGGCTTGACCAAAGTTTACCTTTCTCTTGTTGCAGAATAAGAGTGACTAACTCCGGAACGGATGTATCATAGCGATCTAAGTAATATTCTCTTTCAGGGGGTGTCATCCTTCTTCTCAACTCAATCTCTCTTCCTGGATGAAAAACGAATAATGTAGGAATGAGAAGGTTGGCAACTTCTCTTCTCTGATAAAGATCAAAATGATCTTTATATGGCAGCCGCTCTAGAAGGCCGCTCATATCATTGTCGTAATAAGCCTTTTCAATGAGCTGAGCTGCCATTTGTCGATCGGGAGTTATTTGAAGTGCACGCCAATTTTCTTTTGCAACGGTAATTGCCCGAGCTTCTGTAGGACTTTCCTCTATAGGTCGTGGAATCCCATTTGGAACACTCACGATCGTCCTTTGCGGCGGTATTGAAACAACTCCTCGAGGCCCACTTCTAGAAGTTGTATGAGTGATGACTTCATCGATCATTCGACTTGCACCGATGCTTATCCCCATGCTTTCATAAACTGCACTGATATCTCCCATCCGCTCTGGAAAACTGGGCGGTGTTTTAGGCAGTGCGGTAATCAGTCTCGATGAATTAAAGTCAGCTCTATCAGCACGACTGTTTGAAAGTCCGTAATCTTCTGCTAGTTCGGCGGTCAGCACAATTTGTTTGCTTGCATTATCATTTTCAAATAATGGAGTTTTTCCTTTAGAAGACGGTTTTGATTTCCAAAATCTTGTAGGCTTAAATGGATCTTCTCCTCTTCGTTCCATTACCCAAACCAGACTTTCTAACTTTTCTCGGTCATGTTTTCGATTTAAACGAAGATTTTCAGCCCATTTCTGCTCATAACAAGGTTTAAAAAAGAGTTTTGCTCCGTGGTGAAATCCTTCTCCTTGTATGATAGAACAGCCGATCAAGGCGAAAATATCGGCATTATAGAATTCTTCAAAAAAAGTTCTGAAGGAAAGGTCTCTTCTCTGTTGTTTGAAACTAAGAGCGATATCGGTGCATTGAAAATAAGCAGTTTGAAAAATATTGAAAGATGCTCTGATGAAAAAAGAGCTTTTACCTTTGAATAAAAATTGGGATCCCATGCTAAATAGACAGGAAAAACCTGCAGAAGAAATTTTTCCCCAATCGATATGATTTCTGCCATTTTTTTCTTGAAGAGAATATTCTCCTGCGGCTGCTGACAAAGAAGAGAAGATAACTCCGAGAGGTCCAGAAATATTAAATGGGAAGAGAAATTGACTTGTGACTCCTCCTAATATCCCTGTTAATAATGGAAAGAAAATATGTTTTCCATAATTAGAAAATTTGGAAAATGGATCATTTTTTAAATCATAATTATTACAAGAAAGATTCTTTTCCTCAAGTTCCTTACAAAACCTGTTGACCCAATCTGGTAAAGTATTTGGAAATGAAAGCAAATTACATAGACCTCCAATAGCAGACATAGAAAGTCCTTTCATGAAAAATAGAGGTAAAACCGATTTTTGGTATTTTCATGGACTGCTTGGAGTTAGATCGATTTCTAGGTGGTAAGTAAGTTCTTCAATTCGATTGCCAGATTAAACTGGTAAACAGGTTGAAGAATATCTTTTTCAATTAATTTTGTTTTCGACCTTCATTAGATTTCTAACGAAAGAAGAAAACAACAACTAAGAGAGTTTAGATAAAATATTGAAATTCCATACCCCCTGAAAGCTTTCCCACTTGGCAAACAGCTATGAAAAAGTTTTATTTATTCAATTTTCATTAATGAAAATTTTGTATAAGAAATGTCTGAAATAAGCAAGTAATTAGATGAAATAATTTAACTTTTTCTTTTAGTTTCTAAAGATAACTTTTCCATTTAGCATCCTAAAAGACGCTTTCTTAGATTCAATTAACTCTTCAATCATTTCTCTAGAGTTTCCTTTTTTGATTTTAAATCCAACGATATCCCCCTTTTTATTTTTGGTAATTGAACCGATTTCATTTTCCATTTTCAACGCTTTTGCTCCATTCAACGTTGCCATTTTAATCCACTCTTCCGAAGAAATATCGGGATAATTTTTTTTCGCTAAACGAATCTGATCTAGGATGGATAAACTTTCACCGGAGGCAAGCGAGTCAGTTCCTAAAGCAATGTTGATATTTCTTTTTCTGCACTCCTCCAGATTGAATTTTTGATGCGAAAAGTAATCATGCGAAGAGGGACAATGAACAATGCTTATTTGATATTTTTCGAGAAGATCAAAATCTTTCTCATCCAAATAATTACAATGAACCGCCATGATTTGATTGGAGAGAAGATGTTGCGATTCTAGGAGTTGAATGGCTGTAGGGGCGAAGCATTTTCCCTCGTTAGAGCATGACGGGTCAGTACTGAGAGAAAATGCTTCGCCCCTACGATTCGCAATGAAATTGTAAAGCGGACCCGATTGATCTTTAAAATACTCGTTTTCTTCTTCACTCTCACTCAAATGAATCGATAAAACTTTTCGTTCTTTTGAAAATAGTTTTGGCAATATCTCTGGATGAACGGCATGAACCGAATGGGGTGAGGCGTAAATCTGAAAAAGAGAAGAGTCATTTTGAAACCGTTGTTCGAGTTTTTCTGCATTCTTTAACACCGTTTCAGCGACTTCTTTGACTACTCCCAAAATTTCAATAAACAAAATTCCGCGAAGTGGACTTTTCAAAATCAACTCAAGATCGGTATTGAAACTGACATGGTCTCCCACAGTAGTAATTCCGCTTTGAAGCATCAGATCAATCCCTTGCTGAATTCCATTTTGATAATCTTGATCGGAGGTTTGCGGTTTTAATTCGATCACTTTCCGAATCCAATTGGTAAAATTTCCTGGGTATTCGAGTTTTTTTAACGAAGTCAGTTCGAGGTGAGAGTGAGCATTGACAAATCCTGGAGTAAGAACTGTACCTGGAAGATCGATTCGAATAAAGTCTTGTGAAGAATATTTTTTTTGGATCGTTTCGGAAGAGCCTAAATCAAGAATTCGATTTTTCTCAATCACAATACTTCCATTTTGAATCAGAGGCTGATCGATTGGAAGAATCCAGGGGGCTGATAGAATGTAGCTAGAAGAAAGAGATGTCATGTTGAATGAATAAAAAGATCAGAGAGCGACTGTATTGTAAAATGTATCTCTCTGTCGCGGAGTATATCCCCATTCACTCACAATTCTTCGCAGCTCTGGAACGTTTGTCTGATTTGGAATTCCTGTCGATCGAACCACATTCTCTTCCAGTAAAGTCGATCCCAAATCATTTCCGCCGAATTGCAACGCGATTTGAGCAGTTTTCAAACCTTGAGTAAGCCACGAAACTTGAATGTTTTGAAAGTTATCGAGAAAAATTCGGCTAATCGCCAAGGTTTTTAGATATTCATGTCCACCCGCTGCCTCTCCTCCCATCGGCGAATTTCCTGGAACGTAGGTCCAGGGGATAAAGGCAAAAAACCCATTTGTTTTATCCTGCAGATCGCGAAGTTTTTGAAGATGATTGACCCGATCTTGAATGGTTTCGACATGGCCAAACATCATCGTCGCTGATCCTTGAACTCCCAATTGATGTGCGGTTTCGCAAATCTTTAACCATTCATCGGCATTACATTTTCCGGCCGAGATTTCTTTGCGGATCTGATTATCGAGAATCTCCGCTCCGCCACCTGGAATTGACTGTAATCCAGCATCCTTCAACTCCTTGATAATCGTTTCGTAAGAAGCTTTACAAACCTTTGACATATGGTGAATTTCAGAAGGGGAAAACGCATGAACTGTAATCATCGGAAAAGTTTTTCGAATATGCGAAACGAGGTTCGTATAATAATCGAGTTTCCATTCGGGATGATGTCCACCTTGCATTAAAATTTGTGTTCC
>CAZQOW010000033.1:0-8298 GCA_964595045.1 uncultured Pseudomonadota bacterium | reverse complement strand
AATAATCGAGTTTCCATTCGGGATGATGTCCACCTTGCATTAAAATTTGTGTTCCTCCGTGAGTCAACAGATCGTTTATTTTTTCATCAATATTCTGAAAGGTGAGCTCATAAGAATCTTCTTCGCCCCGATCGCGCCTAAAAGCGCAGAACTTACAATGCAGAACACAAACGTTTGTATAGTTAATATTTCTATCGATGACATAACCGACAACCTCTCCATTTTTTTCTTTGTTGAGGTGATTTGCAAGTCGCCCGAGAGTTAAGAGATCTCCCTGTTGAAAAAGCAAGAGAGCCTCTTCGGGGTTGATTCGATTTTTTTCTTCGATCTTACGATACAAATCGGAAATTGAGTTCATGAGTGTATCCTTGGATATTTTTGAGATGTTTGTAGAAGGTTTGAATTCCTTCAAGTTCTTCATTTCCCATATAATAATGAAGGTTTTTTGTGAAGTAATCGTTCAGAAGAGGAGAGAATTCCTCTTCTTTCCCCCTCTCCTCTGGGGAGAGGGGCGGGGTGAGGGGAAGATGTATTTGAGCGATAATTTTTTCAATACTTTTCAACCCTTCATCACGACTTTCCTTCAATAATTCTGATAACTCCAACATTTGAGATTGTTTCGTCATCCAGGCAGCAAAAACGAATGGTTTTTTTTGCCAATTCCACCAAACTTCCCCAAGATCTAAAGAAAGAGAAGAAGAGCCGCTTTTAATCAGTGCCTTATCTCCAATCAATAGTTTTGCCTGGAGCTCGGGATTATTTAAATCCGAACTGAAACAAATTTTTTCCAGAGAAAGATGATAAAAATCTCGAAGCAAAACCTTTAGAAGGAGTTGCGAAGTTCTTGATTCAGAATCGAGATAAATATTTTTTACATTTTGAATAGAAATGTCGTTCGAATTAAAAAACAACTGCACACTTTTTACAGCTCCCCTGGATGCAATTGAAATATTCGGGATTAAATACAGCTCAGGATTTTCGAAATAATTGACGATTGGTAAAAGCGCTGCGTCGACCTCTCCATCCTGCAATAAAGATAAAAGTTCGGCTGGAGGGAGATGAATGATTTCAAACTCTTTTGGATCGAGAAAAGAGGTAAGCGGGAGTGCGTTAATATAGGAGACGGAGCCGAGTTTGATCATCCTTTATCGCTAATCTTCCTTCTGAGAAAGATCAAGGGGAAGATTCTTCGGTAAAATCTATTCTTCCCAGTAAATTTTGTTGCCTAATCAAATGATCACTTTATAATCATCTAATCCAAATCATCCCGAAAATTAAATAAAAAGGGGGAGAGCAAATGCTCCAAAAGTTTTTAAGATTGAATCATCTTATGATTTTTTTACTTTGTTTGTTCAGTTTAACTCTAGGATGCACTCCATTGAAAAACATCCCTAATTATTATTTAGGAGGAACGACTACCGGACTTGGAACCGGACTTTTTACGGTTCTTGAAGATACGGTGAATGGAGAGGAGATACGAATCTATTCGAATGGAGATTTTATCTCTCCCTACTATTTTACCACCTCCGTAAACTATAATTTGACAGTTCTTACCCAGCCGGTTGGACAGACCTGTGTGATCACCAATGGAAGTGGAACCATCCAAAATGAAAGTGTCACTAATATTTTAGTGACTTGCACCGATACTCCTCAATTTACGGTGGGGGGAACGATTACAGGAATTACCGGTATCGGGGCAGCGGTAGTCTTACAAAATAATGGGGGAGATAATCTGAGCCTAACCACCAATGGAAGTTTTACCTTTTCTACACCGCTCGCGAATGGGGCTGCTTATTCGGTGACTATTCTTACGCAACCGTTCCCAGGAGAATGCACCGTCGTAGCGAACGGTAGCGGCACCATTACAGATGCAGATGTAACGAATGTTTCGGTTGCTTGCACTCCGTAAATAAATATCTGAGATAGAAATAAATAAGGCGCATCTTTTAATGATGCGCCTTATGAACTAATGCATTAAGAAAACGGATTTTTTAATCTTTAGATTCCGTAAACTCCGCATCCACCACATTATCTTTATCTGATTTCGGAGGAGTTGTTTCTTCTGTTTGTCCTCCGCCGGCGGCTTCAGCTCCTTCAGGCTTTGCCTCTGGTTGCTGAGCGGCGGTTGCTTTATAGAGAACTTCCGCCATTTTGTGAGAAGCTTGAGTCAGTGTTTCGAGATCTTTCTTGATCTGATCGCTATCCGCTGCTTCGATACTCTTTTTCAAGGCAGCGACCGCATCTTCGACCTGCTTTTTCTCTGCTTCGGGAAGTTTATCCTGATTTTCTTTTAAGGTTTTTTCAGCGCTATAAACCATCGAGTCAGCTTGATTCTTCAACTCAATTTCTTCTCGTTTCTTTTTGTCTTCTGCTTCATGTCCTTGCGCATCTTTTACCAATTTATCGATCTCATCTTTCGAAAGCCCACTGGATGCGGTGATGGTGATATGCTGCTCTTTGTTAGTTGCTTTATCTTTTGCTGTAACATGCACAATCCCGTTCGCATCAATATCAAAAGCGACTTCGACTTGAGGAACTCCACGAGGTGCCGAAGGAATTCCATCGAGAATAAATTTTCCGAGAGTTCGGTTATCTCTCGCCATTTCTCGTTCCCCTTGAAGCACATGCACTTCAACGCTGGTCTGGCTATCGGCAGCAGTTGAGAAGACTTGAGATTTCTTGGTTGGGATGGTGGTGTTTCTTTCGATGATCTTGGTCATGACACCACCCAAAGTTTCGATTCCGAGGGAAAGTGGGGTGACATCGAGCAACAGCATATCTTTGACATCCCCAGTCAAGACACCGGCTTGGACTGCGGCTCCGGCGGCAACAACTTCATCGGGATTGACTCCCATATGAGGTTCTTTACCGAAGAACTTTTTCACCTCTTCGCGGATGCGCGGCATACGGGTTTGTCCACCGACTAGGATGACTTCCACAATATCGCTCGCCTTTTTCTTCGCGTCTTCGAGAGCTTTTTTGACTGGAGTAAACGATTTCAAAATCAGATCTTCGCAAAGAGATTCAAGCTTTGCCCGGGTAAGCTTGATATTCATATGTTTGGGGCCTGAGGCATCAGCCGTTAAGAAAGGAAGATTCACTTCGGTTTCTAAGGTGCTTGAAAGTTCAATTTTTGCCTTTTCGCCCGCTTCTTTTAATCTTTGAAGAACGAGTCGATCTTTGCTGACATCGATTCCTTGATCTTTTTTAAATTCGTCGATTAAAAAGTTGATGATTACCTGATCGATGTTGTCACCCCCCAGATGCGTATCTCCATTGGTGGAGACAACTTCAACGACATTTTCACCGACTTCGAGGATTGAGATATCGAAGGTTCCACCGCCGAAATCGTAAACGGCAATCAGTTCATCCTTCTTTTTATCCAGTCCATAAGCGAGGGCAGCAGCAGTTGGTTCGTTGACGATTCGTTTGACATCGAGCCCGGCAATTTTACCAGCATCTTTAGTTGCTTGACGTTGGGCATCGTTGAAATAAGCAGGAACGGTGATGACCGCTTCGGTGACTTTTTCACCCAAATAATCTTCAGCCGCTTGTTTCAATTTTCTTAAAACATGAGCCGAGATTTCTGGGGGAGAATAACTTTTTCCTTGGGCTTCAATGGCTGCATCGCCGTTGGAAGCTTTTACCACTTTAAATGGTACCATTTTCATTTCATCGCCGACTTCATCAAAACGGCGACCGATAAATCTTTTTGCAGAAAAAATAGTATTTTCAGGGTTGGTAATTGCTTGTCGTTTGGCAACTTGGCCGACGAGAACTTCGCCATCTTTTGTAAAAGCGACGATTGAGGGGGTAGTTCTTGCCCCTTCTTGGTTGGGGATAATTTTAGGTTCGCTCCCCTCCATAATTGCGACAACCGAGTTGGTAGTTCCAAGATCAATTCCGATCATTTTTCCTTTTGCCATGATTTGCCTTTCTTTAGGATGAATTTTCAGAAAGATTTGTTAGCCTAAATCCCCTGAAAATCTATGAGCTTAAATGTATAAAATAGGTCTCGTCACTCCATATAAGTCGCTGAACCAGAATGTCAAGAAGAGGCTCGAAAAATAGTTGGGGATTGGGGTAGGAGTTTTTGTTTTTTATCAAATCTTAATTAATTCATAACCCATAACTCATAACTCCCAACCGCCTTTAACTAATTTCTTTTACAATTTTGAACTTTTTCTTTCTCTTTCCAATTTTGTTTAGTAGAATTTAATAATAATAAATAAAATTAAATTAGTTTTTCATCCACACAACGTAGCTAACCTTTAAATCAGTCAAGAGGGGGTAGGTTATGACAAGGCGAGCTTCCTTTATCGTGTTTTTCTTCGCGTTTGTTCTTTTTCTATTCATGACGGAAACGCTCATTACTTATCTGAAACAGATCAGATCACCCAGACCAAGCTCTTATCATATGAAACTCTATAATTTAAAAACGGTTTTTTGATTTTTTAGTCGAATGACGAATCGTCTTTAGATTTAGAGAAATATTTATTTAAGAGTTATCTGAGAATTTTTTAACATTTTTTCAATTCAGTTCATCAGAAATTAGAATCCATTAGCCTTTTTTGAGAGGGGGGTTATGCAGATCTATTTTCGTGGGTGTTCGTGGTTTGTTCTATTTTTGCTACTGGTTGGATATTCAAGTCTCGGGTTTGGTCAAAGCTTCCCGAAAGTTGAATCTGAAAAACAGTCGAATATTATAATCAAACCAGAGGATCAAAAAGATTTTTTAGAACAGTCTCGCCAATGCGATCCTCCTTCCGAAACACCTTATGATATTCATTGGAATTTAAATAATTGGTTGACTGCTCATGCCGGAGAAAGATCGAAGGTGATTACGAGTCAGTCAGGAAATAAAGATCCAGCTCCCTTTAAAGGGGGAAATTGGCTCGAATGGCTCCTCGAAATTTTTAAATTTCGTTTAGCCTGGAATAACATGATTGGGCCAATTCCTCATACTTGTGTCGCTCTCGATCCGCAAGAAGAACCCTTAGGTTTAACTCCGGATGAAGAAAAAGGGATTGATAAAGCTGCCTATACGATGAAAAAGTTCAGTTATCGAGGGGCGCATGGTGAGAGAATCCCTACCTTTTTACTAATACCGAATGGCATTACTCAGCCAAGACCAGCCATTTTAGTCATGCATCAATCGCTTCCTATTTGTGGGAAAAAAGAACCTGCAGGAGTTTGCCTACAAGGAAGCTCGAATTTAGATTTTGCTCGTGACTTTGCCCGAAAAGGTTACGTGGTTCTTGCTCCTGATTCTGTTGGATTTGGTGAGAGAGCCAATTACTCCTGGGAAACAGGAATTGAATATTCCGATGCAGCTCCTTTGCTCAGCCGTTTTCCGAAAGCGACTCTCACCGGTTTAAGAATTTCGGATGTTGAGAGAGGAATTGATTTCTTAAGATCTCTTTCGATTGTCGACAAACATCATGTTGGGATGATGGGTCATTCGAATGGTGGAATAGAAACCTTATTTAGCGCTGCATATGACCGTCGCATCCAATGTGCCATTTCTAATGCTGGGCCGAATCTGATTCGAAGAGAAGTAGATGGTTATTTAGGACTAGCGCCCGGAATTGCTCGCTGGGCAGGCTTTGGGTATCTCCCAGGTCTGGGATTTTTTAATAACGATATTGAAAATCTGCCAGTTGAAATGCATCAACTTTACGCGATGGTGGCACCTCGAGGACTTTTCTTATCTCTCATCGAAGATGATACTATTGCCCCTAAAAATGATCGAATTGATTTTGCCATGAATCAAGCGGAAAGAGCCTACTCTGCCATTGGAGGGGATTTCGCGTACCATACCATTAAATCAGGCAAAACTCCGGAATGTCGTGCGGAATGGGGCACCGCCGCTTGTATCTCCGACGGATATGATCAATGCGTTAAAAAGGGAGATACTGCTTGTCTTGCTAATTACGCGTTGCTTGGAATGACTTCTGAGTGTGTGGCCAGACAGCCAAGCGGGATTAGCTATTATTGTGCGCATGAACTTTTTTGGGACGACTGTCGGCAAAAAGAAGGGAAATCGGAATCTGAATGTATCGCTCGCTTTACCGGGATAGGAATGAACGATGCCTGCGTTGCTCAATCGACAGAATGGATCTGTCGAAGAGATCATGGATGGTATCCGGAGACGGAGGAGGTTGCTTATCCTTGGTTTGAAGAGTGTTTAAGTAGACGTAACTAGAAAAGTAATTTTTTAATTTAATGGAGTGATTTTCACCGCTCATACAAGGGAGGGTTTATGAAGTTTAAAGTCTGTTTAAGGTTATCATTATTATTAATATTCACTTTTTTCATGAAAACAAAAATGGGATACGCGGTCGATGTTTTTGCTTATGTTCCGAATTCTGCAAGTAATACGGTTTCTATTATCAACTCGGCAGATAATTCAGTGTCAACAGTGGGAGTTGGAAGTTATCCGCAAGGGGTTTCAGTGAGTCCCACTGGAAATTATGTGTATATTACCAACCGCGATGATGATTCTGTGTCGGTGATTAACACTAGTACCAATCTAGTTGTCAGTACGATCACGACAGGAATAGGAACAAGTCCTTATGGAGTTGCTGTAAATCCGTATGGAACATTTGTTTATGTTGCTAATGCCGGAGATGGTACTGTTTCTGTCATCACGACTGCTACTCAAACAGTAGATATACCCCCGATCACCGTTCAAAGCTCACCTGCGGGGATAGCGATCAGACCTGATGGCGCCTATGTTTATGTGGCAAACTTGGGAAGTAATACTGTTTCAGTCATCCAAACTTCTGATAATACGGTTCTTAAAAATATCGATGTTCAAGATGAACCGACAGGGGTTGCTGTGACTCCGGATGGAAGTCTTGTTTTTGTCACCAATGCAGATGGAAATTCTGTCTCTGTCATTCAAACTTCTGATAACACTCTTTTGACTCATATTTTAGATATAGATGCTCCTCGAGGAGTAGTAGCGTCGATTGACGGAAAGTATGTATATGTTTCAAATATAACAACAGATACTATTACGGTTATTGAAGTCACCACTCTGACAGTTGTTGATACCATACCGGTTGGAAGCTCTCCATTTGGGGTATCAGTAACACCCGATGGTAGTTTTTTATATACTGCGAATTCGGTCGGTAATAGTGTGAGTCAAGTCGCTATTCCAGGAAATACTTTATCAAGTACCGTTTCAATTCAAGACAATCCGTACTCTTTGGGGTTATTTATTACTCGTTTACCCAATGTAGTTATCAGAAAACGTAGGGTAGTTTTTGATAATGAGGTTCAAGAAAAAATCGAGATTACAAATACGGGAAATGGTGCTCAGGTTATTACTAATATTTCAACTTCAGGAAGCTTTACTCAAACAAATGATTGCGGGTCTATTCTGATTGCAGGGGCAACTTGCACAATTACTGTTAATTATATTGGAGGCAGCGATAATGGAACTTTGTTGATCGAAGGTCCTGGATTAACAACTGATATTGCTCTGATAGTGGGAATTGTGGAGGGATCTGGATGTAGTTTGTCTCAGCAACAATCTAATAGTTTAGGTTTGATTTTTATCGGGATTTCCCTCTTATTTCTTTATTTTAAGCGCTCAAGAATTATTAATTTAGAAAAAAGAATGTAAAATCTCTCGACAATTTTCTAAGAATGATTATTTAGACAAGGCAGAATGTAATTCATACATTCTGCCTTTTTTATTCATTTTAAATAGTAGAGATTTTATGTCAAACACACGCGATTACTATGAAGTTTTAAATATTACAAAAGAAGCGAGTTTTGAGGAAGTTAAAAAGGCTTATCGTCAAGCAGCCTTACAACATCATCCCGATCGAAACCCCGGAGATAAATCAGCCGAAGAGAAATTCAAACAGGCCTCTGAAGCTTATGAGGTTTTATCCGATCAGCAAAAAAGAGAGGTTTACGATCATTATGGTCATGCTGGCCTCTCCGGAACTGATTTTCATCCTTTTACAAATGTCGAAGATGTTTTTAGTTCATTTGGGGATATTTTTGAGGATTTTTTCGGATTTGGTGGAAGGCAGGGGCAGCGAGGAGCACGAACTCGCGCTACTCGTGGAGATGATCTTCGTTACGATCTTCCCATTCAATTTATTGAGGCTTATCAAGGGGTCGAAAAAGAGATTCGATTTTTGAAAGATACAATCTGTGAAACTTGTGAAGGAAGAGGCCATCCCGCTTCTGCGAAACCGAATGTTTGTCAGCAATGTCACGGAAAAGGACAGGTCTATCACTCCCAAGGTTTTTTCACGATTTCGAGTACCTGTTCTG
>CAZQOW010000032.1:0-16150 GCA_964595045.1 uncultured Pseudomonadota bacterium | reverse complement strand
CAAAAAACAAGTTGTTTAATTTTTATAACCAGAAGAAAAGAGGAAGATGGATTCTAAAACCTGGACCATTCTAAAAATTCTTCAATGGACCGTTGATTATTTTGTTTCCCATCAAATTGAAAATTCCCGATTGGATGCGGAGATCCTTCTTGCGAAGGTTTTGGGGCTTACCCGAGTTCAGCTTTATACCCGGTTTGATCAACCGTTGCAGGACGAGGAGTTAAAAAACTATAAAGCCTTTATCCAACGTCGGATCAAGCGAGAACCGCTTGCCTATATTGTCGGAAGCAAAGAGTTTTATTCGAGAGATTTTATAGTGACTTCTGATGTGTTGATTCCACGCCCTGAAACCGAGATGTTGATTGACGAGGCGATCTCGTTTGCCAAAGATCGGGAAACGCTTCAGATGGTTGATCTTGGAACCGGCAGCGGTTGCATTGCGATTACCTTGGCGCTTGAAATTCCAAATTCCTTAGTCTGGGCGATCGACTTCTCTGAAAAAGCATTGGAAATCACGAAAAAAAATGTGGAGAAATACCAGCTTCAAGAAAGAGTCCGAATTATTTACGCGGATATTTTAAAGCAGGAGTGGTCTAAAGAAATTTCACCCTTTGATCTGATCGTTTCAAATCCTCCCTATATTTCCTCCGGAGAAATTGAAAAGCTTACCCCCGAAATCCAATTCGAACCGCGAGCTGCGCTCGATGGGGGAAAAGAAGGTTTTGATTATTATGAAACGATGATTCCATCCTCCTTTCTCCATCTCAAAAAGGGAGGAATCGCTCTTTTTGAAATCGGCTTTGATCAGGAGAAAAAAATTCGCGAACTGCTTGAAAAGACTGGAAATGACAATTTCGAAATAAAATTAGATTTGGCAGGTCATCCGAGAGTGGTTAGAATAATGAATGGTTCATTTGCCGATTGATTCTTTTGGAAGATGCCGTTAGAACCGACCCCCACATTTGAACCTTTTCAAGATTTCTTCTGATTCATCCTTCTTTTTCATGAGGGATTTTAAGACAGGTTAAAAAAATTATGGATAAAATTGTCATTCAAGGTGGGGAAAAAATCAGGGGAAAAGTGAAAGTTTCCGGCTCAAAAAATGCCGCACTCCCGATCATGACCGCCTGTATTCTTGCTACTGGATGGAGCGATATCCGCAATCTCCCAGAACTACGCGATATCCGCACAATGGGAAAACTTCTCGAAGGTTTGGGAATCGAAGTCAAGTTTGGAAAAAAACGGGTCAAAATCCACACCAACGGTTTCAGTAATTTTATTGCTCCCTATGATCTAGTGAGAACGATGCGAGCGTCGGTTCTGGTGCTGGGTCCTCTCGTTGCTCGCCTCGGAAAAGCACGAGTTTCCTTGCCTGGCGGATGTGCCATTGGAGCCCGCCCGATTGATCTTCATTTGAAAGCACTGGAGGTGATGGGGGCACAAATCAAAATTGAAAAAGGATATGTAGAAGCAGAAGCAAAACGACTGAAAGGGGCAAAAATAAAATTTGAATCGGTGACAGTCACTGGAACTGAAAACATTATGATGGCAGCGACTCTCGCAGAGGGGAGAACGATTCTTGAAAATTGTGCCTTGGAACCTGAAGTGGTTGATCTCGCGAATTTTTTAAATTTGATGGGGGCGAAAATTAAAGGGGCAGGTACAAGTCGCATTGAAATTGAAGGGGTTAAAGAGCTCAAAGGAACCCAATATGAGGTAATGCCCGACCGAATTGAAGCCGGCACATTCATGATTGGAGCCGCTTTGACGGGTGGAGAAATTTTGGTCGATGGAATTAATCCGGTCTATGTCGAAGCATTGTCGAAGAAATTGCGGGAAGCGGGAGCGAAGGTTCAGCAGGTAAATGGTGGCATTCAGGTCATCGGCCCGAAAAAAATAAAAAGTGTAAATGTTGAAACTTCTCCCTATCCAGGTTTTGCGACCGATTTTCAGGCGCAGTTTATGACGCTGATGACCTGTGCGGAGGGAACCTCCGTCATTACCGAAACCATTTTTGAAAACCGTTTTATGCATGTCGGTGAATTGATTCGAATGGGAGCGGATATCAAAACTGAGGGGAACAAGGCGACGATCAAAGGGGTCTCCTCCCTTTCCGGCGCGCCGATCATGGCGACCGATCTTCGCGCTTCTGCTTCGCTAGTCCTTGCCGGGCTTGCTGCAGAAGGGATTACAGAGATTGCACGCGTTTATCATATTGATCGCGGTTATGAAAAAATTGAGAAAAAATTTCGGAAGTTGGGAGCAAAGGTGAAACGGGTGAAGATGAAGTATTAGTTTTATTTCTTTCATTTATATTTTGAACTTTTAATCCCAGTCGTCATAATGGAATCGGATGCGTGTTTTTGGAATTCCAATCTCTAAAGCATAGTTTTCTATTTCATTTTTAAAACCCTCTCCCCAAAGAAATTTTTCATTGGCATATAAAGGGTATACAAATAAGATGGTTTCTCCCATTTCATCGCGATTTACTTCCAACAAATGTCTTGCCACCGGTTTATCATTCACAGAATAGTAGGCCATTTTGAATTTTCCATGTCTTAGACGCTCGAGCGGTTGGCCACGACCATTGGTCTCTTCCAACCAAAGACGAAGAAGTGTTTGACATCTTTCAACGGGAATATGTCCTCCTTTTGCTATTTCACTATATTTACCTGTAATCGATAGAGAATGTTTTCCAGTAAAACTGGAGTAGTCTAATTGAATGGAATTTTTTAAATTTACCAGATCATGTTTTATTTCCAAGAAATCCTTACCCAATAGGGAACTAATTTCCTGGTAATGTTCTTTAAAAGAATCAATGATTGCATCAATTTCTAGTTCAATGGAGGGTGATCCCTCTCGAAGTTTTAGGGTGAATTCATAAATGGTTTGAACCAATGAACTTAGTTTTCCTCTTTTAGTTACTTTTGAAAGTCGTCCAGTAATACAAAATTCTGCCTGCCTGAAAATTATTGCTCTGGACTCTTCTCTGTTTTGGGGAGTCTGAATTTGGATTGTTTTATAAAAAGTGCGAGCCCATGTTTGGGTAAATGGGAGAGAGAAACCGCTATCCACCATTCGTTGATATTTTTTCCAGTAATTAATCTCGCCTTTTTCTACTGGGCAATCAGCTAGATCATCTAAGAATGCTCCCAGGATTTGTTTTCCTTCTGGACGCATAAAATGGGCGGCTCTAAGAAAAAGATCTAATATACCATCTTTTGTTAAGTGATGCAGCAGATGTTCTTTTTTTGTTTCCCATGATCGCGGTTTGGAGGGATCCTGTCTTATTTGTTCCGCCATGCTTTCGATTAGGCAACTTTTCACAAAAGTGTTTAATCGTGACACCCTCCCCGGTGAAGTCGAAGATGCTTCTGCTGGCCATTTTTCGATTTGCTGGGCAATTTGAAAAAATAAATCTTCTCTTAAATATTCCGGAATTAGTAGTAAAGCTGCAATTCCAGAGTAAATCTCTTTAAGCTTCCCATTCGATTTTAGTAAGGATGTAACGATTCTAACTCGGCTCATATCTGGCAGATAAAGAAAGCGAATAAGAGTTTCCCAATAAGTGAGAAAAGAGATTCCTTGTTTATCGTATACAACTCTTTTCATGAAAACCATTTGGGCATCTGCGGGAAATCCTAAACTTTTAAGCCAGGGAGGAATCATTTCTCCCCATAGATTTTGTTGGCGATAATTTTTAAAAAGCTCGGTTAAATAGTCTATGACGAGACTTCTTGTAAATGGCGGTAGGGCAGGGAGAAGTTGAGCTAGGGAGGCAAACTCGGAAAGCAAATGAGTTTTGTTTGTCCGATCAAATAATTTTGAAATAGCAGTATAGTTTTTAAAAATAAGATCAGCTAACCTAGGATCGTCTGAGGTACGAGTTAATTCTTTTAGCAAAGCAGCTGATCCCTCCCAAACCTCAAGTTCACCCGCTTTAATAGAGAGGATTAATTGAGAGTAGATACGTTGATTAAACTCAGTAAATTCTTCTTTTTGCTCCCAACATTCTCTAAAAGCTTTGGGTGAAATCGGTGGTTTTTCTGTAGTCCATTGTCTCGAAAGACGTTCAAGAATTTCCAGTCTTGTGGTTTGTGCAGATTCTCCCCGATGTTCCTGAAGCTCGGAAAATATCGAGCATGATCCAGCTTCGACTTCTTCTCCAGATAGTTTGTCGAATTGTTTGGATAGTCCATGATAAATTTCCAAACAGGTCATTCCAACTTCAGAATCTTTCAATAAAGACCGAACAATGGGGAAAAGCCGATGCGCTCTTTCATAGATCAATATTTCCGGTTCCTCATCGAATTGTCTAAACTCAGCTAGGATTCCCTCTTTCTTTTTTCTCAATAACTTCTGTTTAAATTCTATTCTGTCTTTTTCAGGCACCCGCTCTGTTCTATCGATGGAGCGAGAGGTTTCTCCATTACCACCTGTCATAAACAGTGTATTTTGATTTCTTTTTTCTTGGATATTTTTTGTTGGAGAAAAATCATTCAAACGAATTTCAACTCCTTCCGAAGTTACAAATTGGTTCATTCGGAGCGGATCTGAAATAGACGAAGCAAAAGTTGCAGCTGCTTGAGCGGTTTGATTGAAGCCGGTTTCTTTCCAGGATTTTCTTTGACGCATCACATATTTTAAATCCTGTTTCGCTTCGTACATTTTTATTTCCGAAAAACAGATCCCAATCAACGCTCCACTCACCATCATCTGGCAACTCATCACCTCGGCACTTGCCAATTTTTCGATAAAACTTCCCTGTTGTCCCTCGATCAGATGAAAGCTGACGCAGACCTCATCCAACTTTACCATCAGCGCATCTTGCGCCAAATGTTGCAGGACGAGGTTGGGAGGGAGAACGATGCCGCTTCCTTTCATGATAATCATCGTGAGGCTGGTGTGAATCCATCCTCCCCACCCTTCTTCGACTCTTCCACTGAGGATTTCCCGTTCTTTCAATATTTTGGGGATCGAATGAATTCCTGTTGCTTCTGCGAGGCAGGCGGCAAAGGCAGATCCACCTTTGATGAGATAGGCTTTTTTGGGATCTTGGATGAAAAGGGACAAAACCTGCGAACATTTTACTCGTGCGATTGAGGCAAAAAGGGAAGCACCGATCATTCCACACAAGCTGTAGCCATCGACCGCTTGGGGGCAGAACGATTGAATCATCTGCGAAGTCGCCAGCTGACTGGTGGTAATCGTTTCTTCATTGAGCAAACTGCAGCCAATGAGTGAGTCGGAAAATGTGATCGAATCAGCCATAGAGGTCGAATAGAAAAGAATGTTAGTAATAAAATATCGGAAGAAATCAAAAAAGGTTGTGGAATTATTTCGGCAAATTGAAATGCTGGGGGCCGGTCGGCTCGAGAAATCCGTGGGGAGATCTTTCATAATACTTTTCAAGCGTTTGCAAAGCCTCTTTGGTTCCGATTTGTTCGAGAGATTTTGCGGCGATGTTGACCATGGAAGGATCGGCTGATTTCAGGGCGATTTCCAGGCTTGGGATTCCCTTGACACTTCTTAAGGTTCCCAAACTTTTCACTACTGCCAATCGAACATAATATCGCGGATCTTTGGCATATTTCAGGCAAAGAGTTTCTGCTTCTGTTCCTCCCATTTCTCCCAAAGAATCAATCATGGCAGATGCACGGATCGGATCCTTTTCCATTGCGATGATTTTTTCAAAGAGGGGATAGGCGTCGCGTCGCTGATGTCGTCCAAGAATTTGAAGGAGTCCGACCTTGAGTGAATTGGAGGCATTGTCGAGCGTTTTTATATAGTCGGTGATGGGAATCGGAAGATTCTGAGATTCAAGGGATTCGGCTGATAGAAGGCAGACCGTTTCGGGAGAGATGCAGAAAAAATTTTTTAGGGTTGAGCTAATTTCGGGAGATTGAATTTGGGTCAGTTTTTTTGCGATAGTGATTTTTGTTTCATCGGAGATTTGTGAAGATTGAACCAGTCTTGAAAGAGTGGTCAAATTTTCTGAACTGACTGATGTTTTTTCGAGGGCAAAAAAATCTTTGATCAGATCTTCCTGTAAAATCTTTAGAGAACTTTGCTCTAAGGTTTTAAGATAGAATTTTTTCAGCTCTGCTTCATTCTTGCTTGAACCGAATAATTTTAAAAAATCACTGACAAATGAAATGAGCGGTTTTTGATCTTCGGCAGAATCAAACAATGCATGAGTTTTTCCGGCCAACTCAAATTGAACCCCTTGTTTAATCATCTCTTGCCAGGCGGTATACGATGGAAGCGGTTTTAAAAAGATCAGAATCTTTTTTGAAGGTTGAAAAAGTGAAGTGCTGTTAGAAAAAAATTTTTGATCCAAAAGTTTGAGAGTCGGGTGAGAGTAAGATCCTTTCAAAATCTGCACCGGCTTCAGAGTGACGATGATGAAATCTTCGCGGTTATTCCATTTTTCGGTTTTTTCAACTGTGGCGGTTAAAATTAAGGAAGCGTTTTGAATATTTTCAACGATGGTTTCGGATTGGGAAACTTTCGAAAACAAAAAAAATGAGAAAACAAAAAAAAGAGCCAGAATTTTTTGGTTTAAAAAGTTAAATCGCTTCATCAAATTCTACCACCTTTGTTTTCGATTGAAATCCTGTCACGATTCGAATGGATGATTTTCTGATCTTGTAATGTTTTGCTAAAACTTCAATGAGCGCTTCATTCGCTTTTCCGTCGATCGGCGGTGTCGTCAGTTTTACTTTCAGTTGATCGGGTGAAATTTCCTGAACCTCATTTCGCGACGATCGCGGAATTACTTTGATCTGATAACGTTTCATGAAACCTAATTTTCAATCCAGTGAATTTTTTCTGTTTGCGACATTCGGTAGAAAGCCCGAATTTCCGAATAAATTGCATGAGTTTGATCGGAATGAAAGTAGGTTTTTCTCAAATGGTGACAATATTTAAAGGCAAGTTTGGCCGAGGTTTCATAGCGCGATTTTTCTTCAGAGCTTAAAGTAGGAATCCACTCTGATTCTTCGTAAAGTGAATCAATTAAATTCCCTAGATGTTTTGGATGAATGGTTTGGGAAAAAAGAAGAAATTTATCGATTTCTGCTTGAAGCTCTAATTCAAGTTGAGTGAGGGATTGCTCGCGTTCTGCTTTCCACAAAAAATAAACGAAATGACTGACCCCTTCGACGAGGGAACCCAATTTGTTGAATAAGGGTTGTGGCGCATCGCCATGTGTCGTAACGGGATTTTTTATTTCTCTCCAGTTTAAATTTCTACTCCAATCCAATAGTTCAGGGTCTAATAAAAGTCCTACATCAATCGATTTTTCATTTTGTCGGATCAGGAGAGTTTCATCGGAATTCTTAAGCCAGGAAAATTTTTTTGAGTATTTCGAACGTTCTTTTTCATCGAGCAGGAAATCATCGACAGAAAAAGAACATTTGATTTGATAAATATTTTCAATTTCTTGTTGGATAGAGGTGAGCATATATTAATTATTGAATAAAATTGGTGTTCAATCTTTCATCCGGAAAAATTCCCTCTTTCACTAATTTCTCTTTGATTCTTTCACTTCCGGTTCGAAGCCATTTTTCATAAAGTCTTAAAAGATTTGCCTGATGTTTGAGCTGAGCAGTTTCGCTGACTTCGGAAATCACATCCATCCATTGAACGAAATGATCCGCCAGATTTGAAAATATTCCGCTGAAAATCATCTGGCGTTTCGTTTGGGTAGTTAAAGAGGAGAGCTGTGCGTAGGCTCCTTCTCCCATGCTGATATAATAATCAAGATCAACTATTTTACGATTCAAGCTGTCCTGAAAATATCCTGAAACGAAGAGAGAAAAATCTCCGAGATATTTTAAGGTTTCAGTTTTATTTTGAATGTTTCCGTTTTGGGCTTTGAATAAAAGAGTTGCGAGTGGAGTTTCAATATTTTCATCCGTTCGCTGAATCCGATCAGAATGGATAAATTGAGAAAGCAGATTGACTATGTAATAAGGAATATGATCATCGACCGAAATATTTTGATGCTTGATTGCCTCGGTGATCAGTTCATGAAAATAGAGCTGAAGACTTGGGCATTCCTGCACCAGCTTCTGTTCGTTTCCCATTCACTCACCTCCTCTTTAAAATAAAAAAGCCATTTTAAAAAGCCCTCTCTTTCTAAAACGACTTACTTTATTTAATAATTTTAAACTTTTTAAAAAGGAACTCAAAGCAGAATTCTTGTAGGAGTTGTTGCGATGCGTTAAGAATTGTTAGAATTTATTCAGAAATCTCGGTGGTTTCATCAGAATGGAACAGTTTTTTCCCCATTTTTCTGAGATAGAAAGTGCCAAAAATCGCCTTCAAAAGATAATTTGCAAACATGCAGGAGAGAGAGATAGCGAGCAAAATCTCTTCTGGTTTTACGATTCCTTGCGTCAATAAATCTCCATGGATCTGGTTTTTTAACAACTCGACCGTGGCTGCTTGAACGGTTCCAAGCCCGCCGGGAGTGACCGGGATGGTTCCAATCCAGACAATCACCGGAACTGTGGTGAGCACATCGGTAAAAGCAATCGACACACGGAACGCATGAATCGCAATATATTGCGATCCGATAATTGCCAGATGGATCGGGAGTCGCGTGAACGCAATCCTTAAATAATCGAAAGTGGTTGCCTGATGAAAAGTCTGAAAAAGATGTTTTCCCCGAATCCAGTCAAAAAAACGAAACCGAATTTTCAGTTTGAATAATCTTGAAACCCATTGTCGCCAAAAAATAAGATGCGTTGCAAAAGCGATGAAAAATAAAAATCCGATTTTCTGAACCCAATCGCTCAAGTTTAAAATTCCCCATGGAACCGGAATTTTTATTTTTACGAAAAAACTTCCGATAAAGGCGAAGAGAACCACCCAAGAGAGATCAATTAAAAAAATCAGCAAAATAATTCCGAGGATTTTAAAAAACGAGGCGTTTTTAGTCCGTTTTAAAAAATAGGCAAAACCTGCCTGTCCGGCGATATAATTGACCACCGATAGCAGATAGCTAACAACTCGCGCCGGAACCAATTCTTTCATCGAAACCGGAGTCCCGAAGCGGTTGACCACCCAGGTCAAACTCCAGCTGTCGACCATTAAAACAAACAAAAAGTAGAGAATGGCATAAGGGACAAAAATCAGGGGATTTACATAACTAAACGCCTTCCAAACCTGGGCAGGTGGATATTTGGAGAAAAGAAAGAAAAAAACCGCTCCTGCAATGATCCAGGGGAGAAATTTCTTGATGAGGGAGAATGTTTTTTTCATAGAAGCGGTGGTTATCAGGGGGATTTGATCATCCGTCAACTTTAAATTTGACAATGGGAGGGGGGGTTCGTTACATCGTTTCTTCTCTAATGATTTTCCCTCTCCCGTCAAGGGAGAGGGGGTAACTGGAAAAATATGACCACAGAACTTGAAAAAATCTATTCCCCCCACGAAGTTGAAGAGCGTTGGAGCCAATTCTGGATTGAGAAAGGATTGACCATCGCCCCTGAAAATCCTGGAAACAAAAAACCGTTTTCGATTGTGATTCCTCCTCCCAATGTGACTGGAAGCTTACATCTTGGCCACGCCTTAAATAACACGTTACAAGATATTTTAGTCCGTACTCACCGAATGCAGGGAGATGCGGCGCTGTGGGTTTTTGGAACAGACCATGCCGGGATTGCCACACAAAATGTGGTCGAGCGGCAGTTGGCGGCAGAAGATCTTTCTCGTCATGATGTGGGGCGAGAAGAGTTTTTGAAACGAGTCTGGAAGTGGCGTGGAGAGTCGGGCGGAACGATCACTCGCCAGCTCAAGCTGCTTGGGGCTTCGCTCGATTGGTCGCGCGAACGATTTACGATGGATGATGGGCTTTCTCGCGCGGTTCGAGAGGTTTTTGTCAGTTTATATCAGGAAAAACTTTTATACCGCGATCAACGGTTGATCAATTGGTGCCCACGTTGTCAAACCGCATTGTCCGATCTCGAAGTCGAATTCCAGGAAATCAACGGACATCTTTGGCATATTCGCTATTCGATTGAAGGAACGGCCGAGTTTGTCACTGTCGCTACAACCCGCCCGGAAACATTACTGGGGGATACGGCAGTTGCTGTAAATCCCGACGATGAACGATATAAAGATTTAATTGGTAAAACAGTCATCGTCCCATTTGTCGATCGTCTCGTCCCAATCATTGCGGATTCCTACGTCGATTCTACCTTTGGAAGTGGCGTGGTCAAAATCACTCCGGCTCATGACTTTAACGATTTTGAAATGGGTAAACGTCACAGTCTTGAGAAAATCAATGTTTTAACTCCCGATGGTCGAATGAACGAAAATAGTGCCCATTTTCAAAATCTTAACCGACAAGAATGTCGCAAGCAGATCGTGAAAGAGCTCGAAGAGTCGGGCCAATTAGAAAAAATTGAAAATCATAAAACCAATGTTGGGCATTGTTATCGATGTAAAACAGTCGTCGAACCTTATTTGTCTCTCCAATGGTTTGTTAAAACCGAACCTCTCGCCAAACCGGCGATGGAAGCGGTTCGAAGCGGCAAAACGAAATTTCATCCTGCACATTGGGAAAAAACTTATTTCAGCTGGATGGAGAATATCAAAGACTGGTGTGTTTCCCGTCAAATTTGGTGGGGACATCGAATCCCAGCCTGGTATTGCGGCGAAGGGCATATTACCGTTGAGAGAGAAGATCCGAAAAAATGCTCCACTTGCCATTCCACAGAAATAGTTCAGGATGAAGATGTGCTCGATACCTGGTTTTCCTCTGCCCTCTGGCCCTTTTCCACCTTGGGTTGGCCAGATAAAACCGAATTGTTAAAAGCTTATTATCCGACGAATGTTCTCGTTACCAGTTTCGATATCATCTTTTTCTGGGTCGCCCGAATGATGATGATGGGATTGCATTTCATGAAAGATGAAAATGGAAATCCTCAAGTTCCATTCCGCGATGTTTATATTCATGCGCTGATCCGCGATGCGCAAGGGCAGAAGATGAGTAAATCGAAGGGGAATGTGATTGATCCGCTCCACCTAATGAAAGAATTCGGAACCGATGCTCTCCGTTTTACCTTGACCGCATTCGCCGCGCAAGGTCGAGATATCAAGCTTGCCGAGGATCGTGTCGAAGGATATCGGAATTTCTGCAACAAAGTTTGGAATGCGGCGCGGTTTCTTTATTCGACGGCACTTCCGCTGGTTGAAAATTTTGAGGAGATTAAGAAAGAGGAGGCGAAGGTTTCTTCTAGCCCGGATGATTTCAATGAAGATGCTTGGATTAATATTTGCTTACACAATTGCATTTATAAAGTTAGCCAAGCGATTAAAGAGTACCGTTTTAATGAAGCGGCGCATGCGCTGTATGAATTTATTTGGCATGAGTTTTGTGATTGGTATTTGGAGTTTATTAAGCCACGCTTGTATGGCGAAGGAAAAGACAAATTACAGTGTGCCCGTTTTGCACTTTACATTTTCGAAAAAACTTTGAGATTGCTTCATCCAATCATGCCTTTCATTACCGAAGAGTTGTGGCAAAAACTGAAGAATAAAGAAGGAGATTCAATTTCCATACAATCTTTCCCAGTACTTCTTCCTAAAAATAAGTACGATCAAGATCATTATTCATGGATGAACTTTGATCTTCTCATAAAATCGGTTTCGGTCATTCGAAGTATTTGTTCTGAAACGGGAGTGCCTTTAAAAACAGTTCTTCCAAAAATTTATCTTTCAGCAGATCAAAAAGAATCGTTCAGTTTTCTTGCTCCTCTCAAATTAAAAATTCCGGAGCTAATCAAAGTTTCAGAAATTGAGCTAAGAGACTCCGGAGATAAACCGGATGAGTCTGTAGCCATGGGCATCGTAGAGGGAACCGATATTCGTGTTTATATTCCTGTGGAAGGTCTTATTGATCTCGAAAAAGAAAAAGCGCGTCAAAAAAAGAAACTAGAAAAAATTGAAAAAGATTTTTCGCTGCTTCAGGCGAAATTGAATAGTGAAAGTTTTATCCAAAATGCCCCACCCGAATTGGTTGAGGAGGTAAAAACAAATCTTCATCAGAAAGAGATCGAGAAAAAAGAGATTGGTGAAGCGCTTGAGTTATTAAAATAATGAAAAAGTTATTAAAAGATTCTTCCATTCAATCGTTAATTTCTCTCGCATTGAAAGAGGATATCGGTTCTGGCGATATCACTACCCGTACTCTTTTCGGCAAAAAAAATCTTAAAGTTGAAGCGATTGTTTTGGTAAAGGAACCGCTGATTGTTTGTGGAATTGATTTAGCCGAGTTGGTCTTTAAAAAAATAAATCCAAAAATAAAATTCAAAAAAATTTCGAAAGATGGAAACCGAGCCCAAGAAGGGGATTGCATTGCTTCTATCTCAGGAAATGCAGGCTCACTCCTCACAGCAGAACGGGTCGCGCTTAATTTTCTCCAACATCTGAGTGGAGTGGCCACTTTGACTTATCTTTTTTCCCAAAGTATCCAAGACACAAAGGCAAAAATTCTTGATACCCGAAAAACTTTGCCTGGCTGGAGAAAGCTCGAAAAATATGCGGTCAAAACCGGCGGTGGCGTGAATCATCGTTTCGGTCTTTATGATGCTTTTTTGATTAAAGATAATCATTTGGCGCTTTATGGTTCCATCACGAAAGCAATTGAACAGGTTCGAAAACAGAATCGAAAGAAATTAAAAGTCGAAGTCGAAGTGAAAAATCTGAATGAATTTGAAGAGGCGCTCGCCGCGAAACCAGATTGGATTCTCCTCGACAATATGACTTTGGAGGATATGCATCTGGCGGTGATTAGAAAAGGGGAGCAGAAACTAGCCCCAATCTTAGAAGCTTCCGGAAATGTGAATTTGAACAATGTTCGAGCAGTGGCGCAAACGGGCGTTGATTATATATCGGTGGGAGCATTGACTCACTCTGCGAAAGCGGTTGATATTAGTTTGGAAATAGTGCCCTAAGTTGTCCTCATTTTTTCTCAATAAAATTCAATGATTGGGGCGAAGACTCTCCAATCCTTTTATCTTCTATATTTGACGACGATTCCATTTTTATAAGCTCTTGTAATTTATAATAAATATTTATCTACTCTTTTTTGATTATTGAGGTTTATGGCACTTAAATTGCTTATTCTTAACAAGTTATGGCATCTGGTACAACATTACAAACTTCTTTAACGGCTTCTCATCAAGAACATTCTCCTATCGCAACGGCTTCTGCTCCTAATCCTCATGCTGATCTGAAAGAGCAAGATCAACCTTCTTCTCAAGATCTCGATTTTGCAAAGCTTAAAAAAGCAAATGGAGCTGTACAAAAACTGATCTCTCTTGCCGAAGAGAGACAAAGTGATCGGACTTTCTTCCAAAGGGCGAGCGATTGGATTTTGAGAATTAAACAGCCTGAGACCATTCAATTCGAAGCTGCAAAAATAAATCTTCAAAAGGCAGAAGAACATCTTACACTGTTTGAGCGAACTCATAGTCCTCAAGAATTACAACAAGCAAAAGATTTTGAGAAAACAGCTTTTTCAGAAGTTCAAAATTATCACTCCGCTTATTCTGATTATCAAATAAACTCCCTTGATCGCGGAGAAAATTTTTATTTCAAAGTCGGTGTCGGGGGAACAGTTGCTTCTATCATTTTTGGTGGAGCCGCTTTTGTTCTTGGAGGAGGAGCCATTCTGGGTGGAACTAGTTTAGGTGTAGGAGGAATAGCGAGCAGATCGATCGCCTTGGTTGGAACTTTGGGTATCAATGGATTAGGAATTTTAGCTTTACATCGGTTGACTCATCCCATTTCTTTCGAGGGAATAGAGTCTGTCGATCAAGTTTTATCCCCTTTTGATGAAGTAAAAAGAGAACAAGTTGAAGAAGCGTTTGATATTTTGAAGGGGAGAACTCCTTTCAATCCCGGTCATTTCACCATCAAAGGGGAATTGCTCGATAATTTCAGCACCAAAAAGAATCTTTCTCTCGGTTTTTTAAGGAGCACGATCGAGGCTTTTCAGAACTTGTGGGATTCACAATTAGATAAGTATGAAACACTTGCAAAGAGAGAAACTGATCCATTAAAGCAGGTTGAAAAACCGGTGATGGCGATGCGGGCAGACTACATGAAGCTTTATTGGAGCTTTCAAGCACGTCTCATTGGTTTAATTCAAGGGCTCGGGGGAAACTGCGAAGCACGTTCCCTGGCCTTAACCTCGTTTGCAATGAGATCTGGGACAATTCCTTCGGGTTGGAGACCGGTTGCACAAAAATTTCATGATCATATCCAAACGGTTCTTTATCGAAACGCTCCGGGAGAAAAAGAAAAAGTTTGGGATCTGCTGACCGGTGTCATTACAGAAGGGGAGCCGCAAGCTCCGCTTTACGATTTAAAATTATTTGTCCACGCCTATTTGGAGGGAGAGGGAATTACTGCTCCGGTGAGTGAAGAAAGTTTGCTAATTCGGGATGTGAGTTGGTCAAAAAAAGTTGGTTCATGGATTGCGAAATATGTGATGCCACCGAGCAACTCAAAATTGAAATTTCTTTCGGGAGCTGGCTGGTATTTAGATAAACCTCCTCCAGAAAAGGCATATGATTTACCCGATGCTTATGGAAAACCAGTTTCTCCAAAAATATTATCATCTGAGACTGTGTCACCTAAAAAGGTTCCATTTACCAGATTTTTCAACGCTGGCGCAGAAGTCAAAGAAACAGCGTTGGGAAAAAAAAATATTGAAGAAGTTTCGTATAAGGCTTTTCTACTGAGTGAAATAGATGATGAAGCAAGAAGAAAAGATTTAGAATTAAGAGTAAAAGCTAACCCGCTTCGATTTTCTATTGAAACTGTCTACAAAGATGGAGTTTTGAATGAAAAAACAGGCCAATATGAGCCAAAACAAGATTACAACATTATATTTGAAGATCAACAAATACGAGATGATTATCGTCAGCTGAAAAATGATCAGTTGGAAAGAGAGTTTCTTTTTAGAATAGCAAATAATTACTTTTCTAAAACTTTTACTTCTTCTGCTGCGGACATTTATAATTCTATTCTTCAGGATTACCAGATAATCAATCACTACTCTTCTGATCAGTTGGCTCAAATAGCCAAGTTGAAGACAGATTTAAGAACAATATATATTGGTGTCTTTCGAGTTCAGGTTGCAGTTTACGGTCCTGACAAAGAATTCTGGAAGGATTTACGCTTTCCCGATGATAGTGCAAATGATGCAAGTAAAAAAATTAATGATTACTTTTCTAGTCATCATCCTTTTTGGAATAAATTTAATGAGAATACAGAAACACTAGAAGAACAAATTAATGCTAATCCACAAAGATTTATTTATTTTATTAATAATTTACCTCATCAAAAAAGAGAAAATTTTTTAAAAATAATTGAACCTTCAAGAATAAAGAATGGTGTGAAAGATCTTATATCTGATCCCCAGAAAGTTGGAATAGGGGAGTTAAAAATTACACCTTATCCAGTTATTTTCTCGGAAGGAGACCTACCTGTTGAAGAAGAGTCACCAGATTTATTGAATAAGTCTGAATCGAAAGAGAAAAAAGATGGAGAAGTAATACCTGATTTAAAAAGTCAGATTTCAGCTGAATGTTTTATTGATCTTTTATTAGCTGATTTTGATAATTTAAATGATAAATTTTTTAGACGTTGGGATAAAAATATAAGTAAAGAATTTATTGAGCTTAATAAAGATGGAAAGTATGATGATAAGTTTATCCAATACTATCATCTCATTATTAGAGCAAGAGAACATATGAATTCGAATTATGGAATCGAAGAAAAATTAAATAAAAAAGAACATCAAGATATTCGTGAAATTTTAGAACAGATCAAGAAAAGAAAAGGGTTCAACTCAACTCATTAAATTAATATAATTTCTCTCTTCGTGTTTTTAACACAGGAAACTTTTTTCGAATCTGATGCAACTCCTCCAAATCAATCATGACTTGTAGAGTCCCTTCCTTTTCTTTTAATTCCCCCAGATTTTTTCCCCAAGGATCAAAAGCCACGCTATTTCCCCCATACAAAATTCCCAAGGAGTTTTTTCCCATTTTATTTGCACTGATTACAAAACACTGATTTTCAATCGCTCTTGCTTTAAGGAGTGTCAAATAATGGTCAATCCGCG
>CAZQOW010000031.1:0-16258 GCA_964595045.1 uncultured Pseudomonadota bacterium | reverse complement strand
CTGTTTCCGAACTAAGGCCATCGGAAAAAGATAGAATAAGATGACAAAAATAAATATGAGCTAAATCAGTTATTTTTCACCTTTCATTTTCAATCTACATAGTTTTATGAAAAACAACTTTTCGAAAACCAAAGCCTCTCTTCATTGCGAAACCTGTGACAAGCGGGAAAAAAGTGTTTTTTGTGATCTGTCTGAAAAGCATTGCCAAGAAATTGACTCGACGAAAACAACCAATATTTACAAACCGCGCCAAATCATTTTTTATGAAGGAAACCATCCCTACGGACTTTATTGTATCAATTCTGGGAAGGTGAAAATCTATAAAACCGATCCCTCTGAAGGGCATCATCAAATTGTTCGACTGGCAGGACCGGGCGATATCCTCGGTTACCGCTGCCTTCTCTCCGGTGAATCTTATACGGCAACCGCCGAAACTCTCGAAGAAGCAACCATCTGCTTCATTGATAAAAACAGTTTTTTTCATCTGCTTCAAACCCATCCAAAAACCGCTTCCCATGTCATTACCCTGTTAGCAACCGATTTAGGGAAAGCGGAAAAACAGATACTGAACATCTCTCACAAAACCATTCGAGAACGTCTGGCAGAACTTTTTTTGATATTAAAAAACAAATTCGGAAAAAAAACCGAGAAGGGAATTGAATTACAAATAAAATTGACCCGACAAGAAATGGCTGATCTCATTGGAACTACCCAAGAGTCCCTCATTCGACTCATCACCGAATTTAAAGAAGAAAAACTGATTCTCACCGAAGGAAAAATGATTATTCTCCACCATGTTCCCCGATTAATTGAAATTGCAAATCTTCTCGATTAGACTTTGTTTCAGTTTTATTTTTTCTACCTTCTAAAAATACCAAAAATACTGATCCAGATCATATGAGCGCCCGCTCCTTTCGAATACAACGAGCTTAGAAAGGAGTTACAATTATGAAAAAATTGTATCAGGGAGCCGCATTGCTCCTATTATGTTCGTTCGTTACCTCCCCTCTTGTGGCGGGAGAAAAAAAAGAAAAGGGAAAATTCCAAAAAAGCCATAAGGTCTTTTTTAGAGGTGCTTTTTCCAGCCTCACCTCTTCCCGCGGGAACGAGGTTTTCACTGATACCGCTGGTGCAAGCGGAACCTTCAACAACAAAAAAGGGGGTTTTTCAGTGATGGGAGGAGTCGATCTAGGCATGACAGATCCGGAACTGATTCTGGGAGTCGCCTCTCTTCAGGGAGAGATCAGTGTCGAATATTCTCGTTTTTCGGATCAATGGGTTCGGCAAACCACCAGCGCCTTACTCGGTGGAAGCAACAACAGCCGGGTAAACATCACCGAATTGAATGTAGGGGTCGGCCCTAAAATTCGATTTGATACTTTGGGACGTTTTAAACCTTATTTCATGCCGATCGGACTTGCGTTTCTGGTTGTTTCTCCCCCATCGAATGATTCCACTTATTTGAATCTTGGGCTCAACTTCGGTGCAGGGGTTGATTTCATGCTTTTGCCCTGGTTGAGCGTCGGATTGGATGGACGATACACCCACGGATTTGAAATGGTTCATACCCCCTCTTCTTATTACTCGTTAGGTGGGGGAATCGGGATTCACTTCTAGCTTTTGAAATTCAATCACACTTCTTGTTTCAGAAGACGGTGTATGGAAGGGTGGTTTTATAAAAGGGGAATCCGCTTATTGCGGCTTCCCCTTTTTTTCGACCAAAAAAGTTTTTATTCGTTGCTGACAGTCAATCTAGGAACCCGTGAAGAGAGAGAACAGAAAATTTCATACGGAATGGTTCCGACTTTCTCGGCAAGCTCTTCGGCACGAATCGAATCGTTCCCTTGTTTACCGATCAGAACTACTTCATCTCCGATGGAAGAAGCAGGAATATCGGTGAGGTCAATCATCGTCAAATCCATACAAACTCGACCGATCACCGGAACTCTTCTGCCGGCAACCAACACCTCTCCTTTATTCGAAAGGGAGCGAGAATATCCATCCGCATAGCCAATCGGAATGACCGCGATCCGACTCGGACGTTTGGTTGTAAAGGTTGCACCATAAGAAACTGCGGTTCCTTTTGGAACCGATTTGATGGAAACGATTTGGGTTTTCAGACTCATCACCGGTTTGAGCTGAACCTTTTTTTCAAAACGTGGATTTGGATAAGCACCATAAAGTGCAAGCCCCGGGCGAACCATATTAGTTTTTTCCAGTTTTCCGTCGATCAAGGCAGCACTATTCGCGAGATGATAAATTGGAACTGAAAAACTGGAGGATTGAACTGCCTGTTCTACCTGTTGAAATTTTTCTATCTGAGCATCGGTCGGTTCTTCATTCGTTTCATCTGCCTGGGCAAGATGGGTAAAAACCCCTTTTAGTTCCAGAGCTGAGCTTTGTGTCAGAAGTTCAATCATTTTCGCTAATTCAGAAGGTAAAACTCCCAATCGGCTCATGCCGGTGTCAACTTTGAGATGCACTCCCAACGTTTGATTTAAACTCTGCGCCTGCTGATTCAGTTCGCGAATCGATTCTTCATTGAAAATAGTTGGGGTCAGACCATATTCTAGAAGATCTGAAACTTGGGCTCCCAGAGAGCCGCCAAAGCAGAGGATGGGAAATGATATCCCGCCCCGACGAAGCTCAATCCCCTCTTCGATTGTTGCGACACCAAACATTTGAGCCCCTTCATTGGCCAAGGCGCGGGATACAGCCACAGCCCCATGTCCATAGGCGTTCGCTTTCACGACTGCGAGTATTTCTCGGCCGCTCGCGCGCTGCTTCAGTTGACGAAAATTGAACTTTAGGGCGGATAGGTCAATTTCACAAAGGGTTGGACGAAAAAAGGGCATAGATTTTAGTTTATGAGTTATGAGTTATGAGTTATGAGTTATGGGTATTGAAATAAAAAAAATATTTAATCGATAACTATTTTAATCAATTTTTCCAAATGTCAAAATCAAAAATCACTTATATCGGCCATGCCACTTTTCTGATTGAAATGGAAGGTCAGTTTATTTTAACCGACCCGAACTTTTCAAAGAAAACATTTTTTTCGAAACGTCTTCAAGACCCTGGAATGAAACCCGAAAATCTTCCCGATTTAACCTGCATTGTGATCTCTCATTCCAATTATAGACATCTAGATTTTTTTAGCTTCAAATATTTTTCATTAAAAACACCGATCATCGCTCCTCACGGATTGGGAAAACTTTTGCAGAAGTTTTTGAGAAATCCAATCATCGAACTTCCAGCTTGGGGAGAGCATCTCTTTGGAGCTCTGAAAATTAATTCAGTTCCAGTAAAACATACCGGTTTTCGTTGGTCGGGACTGCGTTGGCGGGAAAGCACTGGTTATCTTTTTACAAAATCCGATCAAACGATTTATTTTCCCGGCGATACCGCCTATAGCGATCATTTCAAGGAAGTTTCGAATCTTCACAATATTGACATTGCACTGTTACCGATCGGAAATTCTGAGCCGCGATGGCTGATGAAAAACCGGAAGATGAATCCCAAAGAAGCATTAATGGCGCTCAAAGATTTGAAAGGGAAATTAATGATTCCATATCACTGGGGAACCTTTCACTCTCCCTTTTTACAGCCTGATAAATCGCTCGAAGTTTTTAATGAAGAGATCAAGAATCAGAAAGTTGAGAATGTGAAGATTTTGGAGGTGGGGGAAAGTTATTCGTTCAGCGATGGATTGAAAGAAATTGTACTGTAGGGGCAAAAAACAACCCTCTCAAACCATTGACAGTTCCCGCGAGAATGCTAAATAAAATTCCATGATCACGATAAAAATCAACGGAGAAAATCAAGAGATTGATTCCCAAATCAACCTCGTTCAACTGACTAATTCTTTATCCTCTTCTACCCCCTATTTCGCTGTTTCTTTGAATCGTTCGGTCATTCCAAAATCGGAATACGCGCAAGTTTATTTGAACGAAGGGGATGAAATTGAAATTGTTCATCCGGTGGCGGGGGGATGATCATGGTAGGGGCGCATGGCCATGCGCCCCTACAAGTACGGCAAAATGGAAAAAACAACTCTCAAAATTCCGATCGGTAAAAACGGAAATGTCGGATTTCTAGAAAGAAAAACTATGTCTCATTATGAAATCTCCGGAAAAAAATTCAAAAGTCGTTTAATCGTCGGAACCGGAAAATATCCCAACTTCGAAATCATGAAACAGGCGCATGAAATTTCAGGGACTGAGATGGTGACGGTCGCCATCCGCAGAATCGATCTGAAAGCAAAAGGGGAAGAATCGCTTCTCAACTATATCGATACCAATAAAATTGTGCTGCTTCCGAATACAGCCGCCTGCTATACCGCAAAAGATGCGATTGAGACGTCACTGCTCGCGCGTGAAGCGTTAGGAACCAACTGGATCAAGCTTGAGGTGATCGGCGATGAAAAAACCTTGTTCCCCGACAACGAAGCGCTGCTCGAAGCGACAAAAGTTTTAATTAAAGAAGGATTTGTCGTTTTACCGTATACAAATGATGACCCAATTATGTGCAAAAAGCTGGAAGATCTCGGCTGCGCTGCGGTAATGCCGCTCGCCGCACCGATCGGCTCAGGCCTAGGAATCCGAAATCCCTATAATCTAAAAATTATTCTCGAAAATGCCAAAATCCCGGTGATTGTCGATGCCGGTGTTGGACAGGCATCCGATGCCGCTCAAGCGTTGGAGCTCGGCTGTACCGCGATTCTAATGAATACAGCGATCGCTTGTGCCAAAGATCCGGTAAAGATGGCCGAGGCGATGAAGCTTGGTGTTCAGGCAGGGCGAGCCTCTTATGAGGCAGGGAGAATTCCAAAAAAACTATACGCTTCGGCCTCTAGTCCTCTCGACGGATTAATAGGAACATGAAGCTGTCTGATCATGGTTCTTCCATCATTCCCAGACCACAAGCTTTCATGCAAAAGGCGATCTCCAAACCGGAAGCGCTACAATTTTGATAACACTCTCCGGCAGTCATACACTCGGATCCCTTGAGATAAGCAGGATGTATTCGATGCTCTGGACAGCGGACTTCATCGGATATATGGCTTCTTTCCATTTCCCTTTTTGGCTCCCCATTTTCTTGACCAAAAGAGATGCTTCCTCCATTCAACACCAAAAGTAGTACGATGAGAGCTAGAGCTGTTTTTTTGAATCTCTCGACAAAATTCATAAATCCTCCTTTATTTCATTCTCATTCATTCCTGAAAATGCCATGTTGACTTTCAATCAATATTTTACCATTTTTCGAATCAAAGAAGATCCTGGAGCCTAAAAAATCAGATAAAAAAATAGAATCCAGCTTTGACATGTCTTAATGAAGGGACTCAAAAATGAGCAAATCTTTACAAAAAAAAATAAATATCTCTCCCCAAATAAAAATGGACCCATTCCCAAACTCGCATAAAATCTATGTTCAGGGGAGTAGACCAGATATTCAGGTTCCGATGCGAATCGTTCATCTGAAAGAACCGAATGCGCCACTCACTCTTTACGATACTTCCGGCCCATTCACCGATTTACAAATCGAAACCGATCTAAAAAAAGGGCTTTTGAAAATTCGCTCTCCCTGGATTGAATCGCGCAACGACACAGAAATCCTGAATCAAGTCACTTCTCTTTACGGAAAAAACCGAAATGAAGATCCGAATTTAAAACCACTTCGCTTTGAACATTTAAATCGAACTCCGAGACGGGCAAAAAGTGGAATGAATGTTTCGCAAATGCATTATGCGAGAAAAGGAATTATCACGCCGGAGATGGAGTTCATTGCGATTCGGGAAAATTTGAAGTGGCAGAATTTGAAAAATTTATCTTCCTCTGATCAATCTAAATTTGTAGCGGCGCACGACCGCGCACAGCTACAACATCCCGGAAACTCTTTTGGAGCCTCGATTCCAGAAGAGATCACTCCCGAATTCGTTCGGGATGAAGTGGCTCGTGGACGAGCAATTGTCCCTGCAAATATTAATCATCCGGAGCTTGAGCCGATGATCATCGGCAGAAATTTTCTGGTGAAGATCAACGCGAATATCGGAAACTCCGCCGTCACCTCCACGATTGAAGAAGAGGTCGAGAAAATGATTTGGGCAATTCGCTGGGGAGGCGATACGGTGATGGATTTATCGACCGGAAAAAACATTCACGAAACGAGAGAGTGGATTATCCGGAACAGTCCGGTTCCAATCGGCACCGTTCCAATTTATCAGGCCCTCGAAAAAGTCGGAGGAAAAGCCGAAGATCTCACCTGGGAAATTTATCGCGACACGCTGATTGAACAAGCTGAACAAGGGGTCGACTATTTTACGATTCATGCGGGGGTGCTGCTTCGCTATGTGCCGCTCACGGCGAACCGGATGACCGGCATCGTCTCTCGCGGCGGCTCCATTATGGCAAAATGGTGTTTAGCGCATCATCAAGAAAATTTTCTCTATACCCATTTCGAAGAAATCTGCGAAATCATGAAAGCGTATGACGTTTCTTTTTCATTGGGAGATGGGCTGCGCCCCGGTTCTATTGCTGATGCCAACGACGAAGCGCAATTCGGAGAATTGAAAACACTCGGTGAACTGACCAAAATCGCCTGGAAACATGACGTGCAGACCATGATTGAAGGACCTGGGCATGTTCCGATGCACATGATTAAAGTCAATATGGAGAGACAACTCGAAGAATGCCACGAAGCTCCGTTTTATACCCTCGGCCCGCTCACTACTGATATTGCTCCAGGATACGATCATATCACCTCCGGAATCGGTGCAGCGATGATCGGCTGGTTTGGTTGTGCGATGCTCTGCTATGTGACCCCCAAAGAGCATTTGGGGTTGCCGGATAAAGAAGATGTGAAACAGGGAATTATCGCCTACAAAATCGCAGCCCATGCGGCAGATCTTGCCAAAGGACATCCAGGCGCGCAAATGCGGGACAATGCGCTATCGAAGGCCCGGTTTGAATTTCGCTGGGAAGATCAATTTAATCTATCCCTCGATCCGGAAACCGCGAAAGATTTTCATGATGAAACCTTGTCTCACGACTCGGCGAAAGTGGCTCATTTCTGTTCAATGTGCGGACCGCATTTTTGCTCAATGAAGATTACGGAAGAAGTGCGGGAATATGCAAAGCAGAAAGGGATTGAGGATTTAGAAAATGCACTTAAAGATGGAATGAAAGAAAAAGCGAAAGAATTTCTCAATCAATAAGCGATAATAATCGAAAAAATTATCTGATTTACGTTATGTCATTTTGCAAAACTTTATCGATTCGCCTTCATTTCCTGCGCAATCTGAAAGACTTTCTGTAGTTTCGGTTTTTCTAATCCAAGAAACTCTCTTATTTGAGAATCGACTTTCTCATCTGATACAATTCTGCTCATCGTTTGATAAGCTCCTTTAACAAACATTCCGGAGATCTCATTATACAAAAGGCAATAAATGAACTCCTTAAAAAATGAATCTGTAGTTTCACCCACTATCAAATTCAAGTAGAATCTTGAAATCCGGGCAGCCAGGAGAATTGCTTTTTGAAGATAGGTCATGCTTTGGATTTCTTGATTCGAACATTCTCCGGTCTTTAAGTAGTGGATCTGTGCCTCAATTTCAACAATCTCTTGGATAAACGTGGAAAAATCTGAATTAAATACTACCAGCCGACTTCGCCAAACGCCTGCGCTGACCACCCCAAGATCTGCCGGATTAGTCAATAACCTTTGTGTATTTTGAATCGATAAAGGTTGATATTTCGAAATAAGCTGACGAACAAAAGTATCTCTACAGAAGTCATCTTGGGGAATAACAATCGCTCCAGACAACTCGGTCGTCATTTCTTCAAAAAAAGAAAAACTGACATCAATTCCATTTTTTATTTTTTCTTTGGTGCAAATTTGATCGAGAATCGCATGATAAACACCTTTTAATCCACTTTTTCTTGCAAGTCCTTCCGCAAAAGCTTTCACCATTCGTAAATCATAATGTGCATAAGCAGTTTCTAAAAATTCATGAATTCTTCTAATTTTATCAGAAGTAGAGTCGTCTATTTTTTTTGGATCTATCAACAAAGCCTCTACTCCACGCGCAAACATTTTACCTCGAGCAACAGAATCACTCAACTTGTCTAGGTCAAATGGAATCCCGCATTCATCCACAAGAGTTTGAAACGCTTTTTGATATTCTGCCAAACCGAGATACTTTACTATCTTATCTTGAACCTTTTTTTTCGCATCGATCGGTTTCAACTTTTCTACTTGTTGAGCAACTGCCGGAGCTGTAACGATAGCATCAGCTTGCTTTACTTTTTCCAACTCTCTTTTGATATTATTTTGTAAATCATCAAATGTATCAATCTTGCCTATTTTTTTTCTCATGATTCCAATCAATCCATTTAAACTTTTTCCCTGTTCAAGCAATTGATTCAGTTGTTTAGCAAAAAAGTCATAGGCTTCTCTAAAATTTGGGCGAGCTAAAACTTCATGAAGGATTTGGAGTTGAAACGGGGTAAACGAATTCGTTGAAGGGGACAAAACAAAAATAAACGCGGGAACCTCCGCAAGCAAAACCTGAGTATCTTCCCAAAGTGACCAGAGTAAATCTGAAACCCCTTCTCTCATGCAAAATAATCCAAAAACAGTTTCATGCTGTTTCTCAGCAATCTGGGATAGATAACGAAGGTGAATTGCCAACAATCTCATCCTTCGGTAAAAAAGACTGACAAAAGCATTGATGAGTTGTTCAGCAAACTCTTCGGAAACAGGATCAACAGAATCCATTTTCACCTGCTCCAAAAACATTCTTCTTAACAAAGCGAGTTGAGGAACAACTGAATTTACTTCGGGATGAAGACGATAAAACTCTTCTACCTCAGAATCAGAGGCTGGAGTCACACTCTCTTCAATAGCCAATTTATAGGCACTCAAATAATCTGTCTCGGTAATTTTTCTTACCATGGCAGCGCTTCTAGTTGTCTCTTCGTAACGATACCTCTCCAAATGAGCAAAGTATTTTTGTGCTCGAAGAGCTGTAATTCTTACTTCCCACACCGGATCCTGAGTGAGTGCTTTGAAGAATGGGTCTCGGAATTCGCAAGTAGTCAGATAAATAATCGCAGCGATTCTTCTTTGAGGATCTGCGTGAACAAGACCTTTCTCCATTTCTCGGACTTTCTGCACGCTCAAATTTAAATCAGGAAGATAAATCGGCAAAAGGAGTTCCAACTCGAAACAAATTTTTAGAAAAGTTGCCTCTCCCATTTCAGGTTTCAGCTTGATTAGTATTCTTAACGCCTCTTCCTCATTTCCTATTGAGGCAAAAGTTCTGGCGATCTCTTCCAAACTGGCGCGATCCGTTGTTAATTCTACGGTAGTTGTTAAAAATTTTTCCAATTCCGCTTGTGCGGAATCTATTTCTCGAATCGAAAGATCCGATCCCTGAATCAGAAAGCTATAAAGCACTTCTGCCGCCAACATTTTTTCGAAAATGCCGATTCCGGACTCATTCTGTGCTGCTCTAAGATAGAGTGCTTCAAATTTTTGCCAGATTCGCTCTCTTATAGATTGATAAACCGGCCGATACAAATCTCCTCGATCCATCAATCTTAAAGATCTTAAAACAGAAAGTTTTATTTCTGCCGATACGGCATCGTCCTCTATGATCTGAAGAAACGGAAGAATTTGCTGATTGGAGTTTTTAATAAATACATGTAAAAGCTCAATCAGGTTTCTTTCTCTATTTCTAGCTAATGCCTGAAGGACTAGCGAAATAATAGAGTCATCGGGAGTGTGATTGAGTAAGTCTTGTAATCTTTCAATTACCTTTTCTCGATGCAGTGAGTATCTCAATAACATCTCTATCGAAGCGATGACAATTTCAGGGTCAGTATCGGATAAATGCCTTAGACATACTGCACCTAAAACTTCTTTATCACTTTCTGTTCGCTGAAAAAAACTCGACTCTACCTGCAACCAAGAACGATAGTAAAATGGAATTAAAGCAGCTCTTCCAAAGATTGAAGAACTTTGCATTTTTCTTCTTAACAGATCTCGAATACTCACTCTCACGCCAGGATAAATCGTAGCTAATTCAATCAATACGTTCCAAATGGCAACACGATTAGGATTTCCCTCCGAAATTCTATTTCCAATCCTTTCGGTTTCTGCGCCCTTATCTTCTGCCGCTTCAATTAATATTCTTACCGCATCAGCGACAACTTCGTCGGGAGCAGCCAATTTTCCATCGACAATTTCAGTCGCCATTTGAAGATTCAATTGATCTTTCTCATTCATTGTTAAAGCAGAAAAAATTGGAACAGGAAAAAGAACTTCTGCCATATCTTCTTCATCGTCTCTCGATAATCTTCTTCTATCTTCGCTATTACTTTTCTCATCGCCTTCCGCGGTCGCACTCATTGAAGGAATCACTGTTAAACCTTTTGGCTCTAAAGCTCTTTCCCCTCCTGCATTGACTCTTGCCTCTGCAAAATGAGGAACAAACATCCTTCCTTGCAGTCGATTTCCGGAGGTAGAGGCATCTTTTTTCGATGTAGCAAAAAGAGCGGCAGTTCCTCGAGTTTTAAAAGTCGTTTTTTTGACAGATTGTGCAGAAGTTGATAAATCAACAGCTGCGGGTTGAGAGGCACTGAGATCGACCTCTGTTACTCTACTCATTTTAAGCTGAATTTTAGCTGCGGAAGAGACGGTTCTTCTTTCTCGACTTTGATGAGCACGTGATTGTGGGTTTGAAGAGGATGAAACCGGCGTTCCATGTGGAGAGCTTGAAGGAGCAGCTCCACCGGAGTTCTCACCCCCATTCGATGGGGAATTTTTAAACGGATTCACAATTTCTATCTGCAAATAATCGGATAAATAACTAATCAGCTTGCTGCATAAAGCTGCCTCATTATCCGACATTTTTGTATCTTTTAAATCTGCAGTAAAATCATCTAGAAATTTTTTAAAATTTTCCAAAGAATTTTTCGCTCGAATTGCCTGAACAAGATATCCAATAAAAAGAAAAAGGTGAGTTTTCTGTATATCATCTAAATCTTTTTCAGCGCTTATTACTAAGCTATAAACTAGTTTAGAAAGAGCACTCTTTGTAATTCTTGTTTTAAAATAAAACAGAATTTCTTCAATTATTTTTTTACAAATCTTTTTTTGTTCTTCTGTAAAATCAGATTTTACATGATTCGACAACTTAAGAATAAGAAACTCGATATCTTTAAAACTGAATTGACGTGCCTTAGTTTTTTTTAAAAAATGAGAAACTGAATAACCAAAAAGATCTGCCAAATCTTGATCTGATAGATTGAAGATTCGTTTTAATTCACGAAACGTTTTTTCCAAATTTATATGGAGAGAAGGGGATTCAACATCGATTGATATTTTTCTCGAGTCAAGCTCTAGCTGAACCGCCGCAATAAAACTCTCTACGACTCCTTCAAGCTCGGCAGAAATAACCTCACCTCTTTGACGAGTTTCTTCTATCGTCTCTTTTATTCTAGTTGCAAAATCTTTCAGCAAATCAATGGGAATCGCCTTGCGAGCAAGCATATAGTCTCGAAAGATCATACCATCGGCTAAACTCAATATTTTAGCCATCTTTCCGGGATACCCTTTTTTATCTTTATGATCAGCAGTCAACAGGCGAGTAAGCGCTTGAAGGAGTTGAGCAATCTCTTCATCAAGTTTTGAAAAACGTCGATGCATTCCATTTGTCCTTGATGCAGCTCCCAATTTCATTGGTGGAATGACTTTATATTTTTTTTCCCCCTGTTCTCGTTCTCCCCCTACCCACACCTTACCATCATTTTGTGCCGGAATAATGAGCGGGATTGATTGTAAGGAATCACTGCTTTCGGAACCTCTTCGACTTGCGAATCGATCACGAGCATTTTTTCCTGTTTCTCTCTGGTGACGATCTCGAGAAGTAGTTTCTGCAGGATCGATCACAACCGGTTGTGCTGCACTCAAATCGAGATTTGTTTCGCCGAGCATTTGAAGTTGAAGCTGGGAAGCGTTAAAGAAATTTCCCCCCGCTTGTCTAAACGTTTTTTTGTCAACAGCCGGCTTTTCTCCTAGAGTTCTCTGGGCCACATCGGTGACCAAGTTTTCTCTGGCTTGAGAAGAAGTGAAAGAGGGCGAAGTAGAACTACATTTACTCTCTGAGTGAGGAGTAGAAGAACCGGAGGGATCAGTTCCGCCACCCTCATCGTCGGATTTATAAACCTGTTTGCATTTCTCTTCTACCCGATCGAGTAGAGTGGTGATTTGCGCTTTTTTCTCGTCAGGGCATCTTTGCAAAATTTGCCTACGAACGCGATCATAGGCTCTTGTTCCGTTGAAGGCAGAGGAGGGTTTGAAAAATCCTAGACAGCTGTTGTTTCCGCCCAAATTGAAACCATTCACAAAAAGGGAAAACATCTCGGTAAAAAACTCTCCTTCCATATTCAGCAGAAATTCGAAAACAGCTTCAAGAGCCAAAAGAACCTTACCATCATTTGAAACGGTCAATTGAATCACGAGATTGTTGATCATTCCAAAAAACCCGCGCGCAAAAAGAGAGGGAATCGCATTTGCATACAAAAGCTGTTCTCTGGAGGACTCTTCAATCATTTGGGATACAAGAACTTCCTTGAAGCTTTCCGGCATTTCTCTTAGATAATCTTTAAACTGTCTTCTCTTCAAGGTATCCGAGGAAGTCAACAAATCAGCACTTTGCGATTGATCGATAGGATTGTCTTTTGGAGTATCGGCTTTTTGACGACATTCATTCAAAAGAGATTGAAGCTCTTCCTGATGAGAAATGGGAAAGTCAGAAGAAACCTCTGTGAGCAAAACCGTTAAAAAGCGGATGACAGAGTCCCGCGAATCTGCCTTCCCAAAAGAGGTGCGAAGCGTTTCATAAAATCGTTCACGCTGGGTAGAATCTGCCTGTCTTAAATATTCATGATATTTTCTTTGGAGCGCTTCCTGTTCCTCAGGAATTCCGCTGACGATGAGATCACTTCTGACTTGATAGCCCTTGATCTCAGCTTGCGAGATTGCGGTGGGTGGTGTTTCAGAAACTGCAGTCGCTGGAACAGAAGTCGCATCCTCTTTTGCTGATAGCGGAATCATTTTCGAAACTCTTCTTTGATCTCGATTCGCTGGAACTCCCATTCCCAACTCCAAACTTCGGGGAGCCTGTTTTTTTTGAGAAAGTAGATGAGGTGGAACGGAAGCCTGAGTTTTTGATGTTTGAGGAGAACCGAAAAGTCTCGCAACTCCAAAACGTTCACGAGAGAGCTCTGCTGCTTCTTGGCGAGCTTGTCTACTTCCAGTTTGTGAATCCAAAGCAACTACAACTGGAATAGCGGAATAAACATGGCCATTTCCATTTCCTGATCCGCCATTTCCTCGGGAAGATTTTAGTTTTTGAATATGAGCAGAAAGATCTTGCAATGCTGCTTCGATAGCCTCAAGAGCTTTTGAATCTTCTTCTGAAAAAGATTGCTCATTTTTAAATCGATCAAACTGTTTTCTTATTTGAGTATAAGCGGGTTCAAGAATATTCAAATCGTTTTCATTCTTTTGAAGAAATCGAAGTAATTTATTCAACAGCTTAATCCTATCCCCTTTTTGTAAAGGAATTTGCGGAGCAAACTCTTTTTTAGCAGATAATGAGATCCATTCGTTTAAAGCTTGAGCAAAAAGGGCGATAAATGCATTGGCAATTACTTTTGAATCAATTGGTTTTTTCTCATCGAGCTGTCCCAAAGCTGCGATGAACAGAGCATACAGAAGACGTTCTCCCTCTTTCACTTTATCTATATAATTCTCATACGTGATCTTTAAAACATCGGACGAAAACGGCAAAACTTTTGTCAAAGAGGAATCTGCGTGATTAGGACGAGGAAAAATCTCCTCCTCACCGGAAGCTAATCTTTTTCGAAGCTCTTTAAATAAGGCATATTCAGATGAATAATTTTCTTTGGATTCATTAAAAAGCTGATCCATCAACGATAATAACTCTTCACTCAAAAGTGTTCTTGCATTTGATAGCAGCGTTTTTATAAACAATTCCCGGATATCCTCTTCGTTCTCTAAATACTTCCAAGCTTCCAAAAAAACGGCTAAATTCGTTTGATATTTTTCTTTAAAGGATGAAGCTTTTCTATATCTCTCGGGGACTTGCAGAACGGTCAAATATTGCCGGATAGAAGCCACAAAGGCATCGACGATAATCTGCGGATCTGGCTTTAACTGGATATCATAATCCCCTCGAGCAGCCGCTGCTCCGAGTTGGCCTTTTAAGCTCGATCTCAAATCAGGACTAAATTGTACTAAATATTCTTCGGTAGTTGCGTATTGCGAGAGAGGAAGTCTTACTCGCGCTCGATCAAATATAACCGGCTCATCGCCTGCAAAAGCATGAGCTATATTTGCAGCTTGCTCTACTCCTGTGATTGGATGGACAATTTGCCTACTAAAAGGATCTATCACTCGAGTTTGGCTCATCCCATTCGGCGCATGCTGATAAATAATAAAATTTGAATCATCATTTTTAATATGATCGACTAGTTTAAAAACTCTTCCATGACATACAATTCCTTTGTCTTCTGTTTTTACCCAGAGATAAACCGTTTTTCTTCCTGTTTGAGGATCCATCACGATATGCATTCGATAATTTTCTTTTTCGACCTTCCGATCAATCCAAGAAGTTGCTTCATCAGAAGTTGAAATATCAACCTCTTCAAAAATATTCCCGTGGTTATCAAAATAAAGAATTGCATCACGACTGTTAATCGCCGCATTACTAAAATCATTTTCAAATGGAAGAATTTTTTCGGAGTTAAGTAAAGAAAGCCCAATGAGTATACCTGAACTAGCAGAGCTGTTTGCAGCGACTCCAAATCTGATCCAGAGTTGTTCAAACATCTCTTTTCTCGCCTTAAGAAGCGATTCAATTTTTTCTCGAATCTGTTGATCGGTCGCTTCAAGAGGCATTTGATTGAGAATCCAGAGCAATCGTTCTTCCGGAATTGCATCCATCCCATCGGTTGCCAAGAAAACAATATCCCCTTTTTGAAGTTCGAGATCATTTCTTTGAAGCGATAATGGTACTTCTGAAATTGTCAACTGACCGTTGGAATAATCAATCAATTTGCCATTCAAAATATTTTTTAATCTTAAAGGCTGTGGAAATCCAAGTGCATCGCTAACCCCATGAATGCTTCGATCAGCTACAGTGATCAAAGTTCTCGCTTCTGTCGTAATAGCATGAAGTCGATTTCCGGCTCTGCGAATTACGAGAGGTCTTGAATCACCGAGCGCATTCGCATTGAGGGTAGCCTTTGCTCCTGCAATCAGGGGACTTCGAATAATCAGAGTCGCTACTGTGGCCGAAGGGGTTGGAGTTTTTTCATCTTTTAAACTTGTCCTCATCGGAATCTCTTGCCAAACCGCTTCCAATCTATCTTCTTGAGCAATCCAAAGAACTTCTGCAACTGCTTCATCGACCCGTTCCTGAGGATGAATTATTTTTTCAAACTGAGGGATCGGATATAAAATTCTTCTAAAAATAGATAAAGCAAGTTGTGCTTTTTCTAATGCTTGTCTTTCAGTATTTAAATCAATTGAATGAACAGAACTATCACTTTTTCCAACTAAACGACGGAGAGCCATCGAATAAACCTGGCTCACCAGTGGTGCAACATCGGCATCATACCCTTCTCCTTCAAGGGCATCGATTGCCAGCAAATGATTTTCTTCAACGATCTGAATCGTTCCATCTTGATTTTTGACTTGAAAGACAAACGGCACTAAAACTAGTGCATCTCCAGAAGATTTGCCGGCAAGCTTTTTCATTCCAACCATCTGGATAGGACCAAGCCGTTCTGTGGCAGGAATTTGACGCACTTCGAGCTCTAAAGAGCGAACTATCGAAACCGGCTTCTGAGCTGAACCTACCAAACCAGTTCTCGTAACTTGATTTGGATCTATGACAGCTGCTGATTCAAAAGAAGAGGGAACTGTAACAATGGGAGGATTTACTAAACTTGGAGAAACCTGCGGTTGAACTTTTTCCGGAAGTTGGCTATCAGAAACTGTACTGATTTTATCATCCGGACTTCCAATGCGAAGATAGAAAGGTTTTTCTCCTTTGGGAGTAATCAAAAAAAGTTCGGTTTCTAAAATCGTATCAATTTTATAATCAGGTGATTTAAAACGACTGAGAATTTCTGTTTGAATTCTTCTTCGTTGCAATACTCTATTT
>CAZQOW010000030.1:0-16325 GCA_964595045.1 uncultured Pseudomonadota bacterium | reverse complement strand
GTGGCAGAATTTCCAAAAATTTGGGGAAGAAATTTAAAACTTTGAGCTTTAACAAGACAGGCAAGAGTTCTGCCAGCGGACATTCCAATCAGACCGGAAAGCGAGGTCGCCTCTGCGCAAAAGGTTTGAAGAGTCTGGGAAAGAAGCAGTTGATTCTCAGAAATCGAATCTTCTGCTTTGCATGAAATATCGACAATCGTTTCCGAAATACCATGAACGCTAGACATAAAAATCCTCTCTTTTCATTCTTTAAAAAGAACAGATTAAAATTGGAATGATGGAAAGGATGTCGGAAGCAATGAAAAAAAGTTGCGAAAAAGTTTCTCTTTTTTTTGGTCTTTTTTTTTGTGCCAGGTACGCTCGTAACTGTTTGATAAACGAACTAATATGTTTGAAATGAAGATTTATTTTCATCCAAAAGAATATCAAGTTATTTTAATTATTACCTCATGAGATTGGTGTAAAATTTGATTGCTTTCTTGATATATGAGTCGACCTCAAAGAATTCAAGATCCCATCCTTCATTCATATCATCATTGTTCGCTATAATATTTAGGAGTTTCATTATGAAAATGAGGGGATTTTCAACTCTATTTGAATTTTTATAAAAACATACTTATGTTTGACAACAACTTAGGAGCAACTCATATTGGATTTGAGATAGCCTTTTTACCTTCTCGTTTGTCTACTTGCAGATTTTCAGAGTATTTTGGAACAGGTATTAAATTATACCAATTTCTATCTGGACCTTGAATAAAATTTAAACGCCGAGCCAAATCATCATAAATTGTTAAAGCTTTTTCTAATGGGAGATAAAAATCAGGAGTGTTTTGATTATTTATCCACTTATTATTATGTCCACTCTGGATAACAACATTATCAAAGCCCGTGTTTTGTATAAACGCGCTTGTAATATCGACCAATACTTTTTTCCAATCTATTGGATTCAATCCCCATGAGTTTCCTGGTCCAATTCTCTTACCCGCTTTATCAAATAATATAGGCCTCGCCCCTTGAAGCTGGATAATCTTTAGATTAAGCTTCAAATTTTCAACATCAAAAGAAGGTTCAAATCCAACAATAGCGTTTGGTTTACCATCATACATAAGGGCAATCGCAAAAGTAGTATCAAGGTAAATTTGCCATCTTTCCTTATTTCTATCCGGATGTAAAGGGGACGACCATTCGCGATCCTCTCCTCCTTGAACTAAATCTTCTGTCGATAAAACCTGTAAACTATATCTTTTCAATCTATCTAGTGGGATATCTTTTTGAGCCGCCCGTCTTAGGATATCATGCAAATTGGAACTTTCTATTAAATCGCCATGCTCTAACCTTAAAAATAGTTCGTAAGTTTTTACTCTAATCAAGGTAGAAATCTTTGGATTTCCAAGAGGATTTTTTTCTCTTACTATCTTGACTAACTCTTTTTCTCTCGTGGTCATCCATTCAATGCTACTTAACAAGTCATCGAATCCTTTTGAAGATGGACAATTAAATAGTACAAAATTTAATATATCTTCTCCTAAACGACTCTTTAAAACTTCGTGAGGCAATTGAGCTAAAACAACTGACAACGCTCGAGCTTGCTCATGAGGTAGAGAGTCTAAACTTGTTAAAGACAAATCTTGCGGCAATTTTTGGCTTATCTCGTCTAGATAATCAGAAAATTCTCTATCAGGAGATTTAGTTGTTAAGTTATTTAAAGCTGTTGGATGTTCATTATAAAGTTTTTTAATTTCTAGTAATAGATCTTGGGGTCGTAATAAAGTCAAAGCATGTGAAGCATCATTATCTTGCCCCTGCAATGTTCTTCTCGGGGTTGGAGAAATAGAATCAATCGCAACTTTAAGACCGGCTACTCCCATGGCTCCTAACATGCCTAAATGATTGGCAGCCACACCTGCAATGTCTTTTAGCTCGCTTGCTGCATGAGCCACAGCATAACCACCGAGAATGATTGAACCGATTGTAGCAATCATCCCTCCTAGTCCTACTCCACCTCTCTTAATCCGAGTACTTTCTATTCCAGAATGTTTTTCCGAACGAGTCGTATGTTTTTCTATTAAGAGAGCTTCTTCAACACGACGAAGGTTAAAATTCTTTGCGACATCCCCTTCAATCCACAAACTCCCCCAACCTTTTGTTTCTTGAAACTGATCTTTATGTTGTTTGATTTTTTCAACCAAATATTCAATTTCGTTTTCAGCCGTAGTTGACCCTTCTTTTTTGGCTGAAGAATAACCTTCTTTAAGAGCTTTGACAAAATCGTTATGTCTTTGCCAAGAGGGAATTGAAGAATTTGCGGTGAGCCAAGCGGCAGCTTCTCTGTTAATCACGCCGACTGACGCACAAGTTTCAATAAACTTCGGTGAAAATGTTTTGAGTGGATCGACCTGATAATCGCTCTCCGGGTGAAGAGATGGATCTGGAATTTCCATCGCTCTTAAATTACCTACTTTTCCGGTATTCAAGGTAAACACTTTCAAATTCACTACCTGACTGGTAATTTTTGCATTTGGATAATTTTGTTTTACATGCTCAACCCAGGTATCAAATAAAACCCGCCCTTGCCCACCATTTTGGCTCGAAGATTCAACATGAACATAATCTTCGTAAACAACGGTTCGACCACTACTATCGGTGGAAGTAACAAACTCAATCTCTGCTGTTGATCTTTTACGTCTCTGGATTACATTCGTATAATCTGTCGCTGAAACATTCGCATAAGTATCGACTGTATAAATATAATGCCCATTGTTACGATCAATTACCAAAGAGACCAAATCATCAGGTTTTAAATCTTGTGTTTTTAGAGAAGTAACAACATTTTGCCAACTCTCAACATCTGTAATGGTCTCTCTCAGTTTCACAACAGATTTACCAGAGTTGGTTAAAACTTTTTCAAAAGAAACTGTCTCAGGAGCTTTTTCTTTATGAACAGGAGACGAGCGTAATCTTCCTAAAACACTCCCTCCCACAATTCCAAAAGCCATCAGCAGACCAACAATATTTGGGGCATTCTGATGAACCACCTCTCCAACTTCATGAGCACTTGCCATTCCTAATGCACCCAGTAGCAATGTCCCTGTCATTGCGACCACTCCCCCAAATCCTAACCCACCCCGATTCATTCCACCACCGGGCGTTCCAGAAGGTTTGGGAGGTTCAGACTTCTCATCAGTTGTTAAAATAATCTCAAACTCTCCGGCTTTCAATTTGTAAGTTTTTCCTGCTTCTAGCGTGATGTTTTTTCCAGGACGACAGGGAAGATTATCCACAGTTAACGAAGTATTTGTTAGAGCCTGCAAACGATATCCATCTGAAACTTTTATCATTTTGAACAGCCCAGTAGATAACGGAGGAAGGGCCGTTGTTTTAACAAAGCGAATTTCTCTTCCGTCAGATACGACTGCAAAAGTAGGTTCTGACCAAGAATTCCCCGTCTCTTCTTTGGATAAAGTAAGTTTTGTCCCTACTATTTCAACATATCCTTCACGCACATGCCGATAAGAAACCTGTATACCTGTATCAATCGAAGAAGCAGCTAAAGAAGTTTCGGTCAAATTTGCTTCCTGAACAAGAGTAAAGTTTGTCAATACACCATCAGAGGATTTAAGTTCTAATCTTGCTGCTTCGTGAAGAGAAATCTCTACATCACGTCCCACTCTTCTTCCATCTTTCGAAAAAATATCAGGGTTATTATCAGATTTTCTAATTTTTAAAGAACCATCTCTCAGATCAAAATGAATCTTAAATTGAGTTCTAGGCCCTTCTGTTTTCTCAATAATTAAAACTCCATTTTTAATATAAGCATAGCTTGGACTATTTCGATCCGTAGCTACTTGAGAGGTATCAACCATTCTACCCTTGTCACCGACCGTTATTTCCAATTTCGGAATTTTGGGTGCTAAAGCGAAAGGGGTAATACTGAAAGCAAAGGGCCCTTTATCAGTAATCGCAACCATCGCATTTTCTAATTCAGATCCACTCAAAGCGACTCTCGACTGAATTAAATCTCTTCGTACATTCATACGATTCAATTGAGAGGTACGAAATGGAGGGGCAATTTCAAACCCTTGACTTGGGCGATAATGAATCGCCGCCAAGGTGGTCGTTTCACGGTCTTCACTCGCTGATGGGCTAATCTCAATAGCTCCTGATTTTAAAACCAAATAACTTGGTTTATTGGGATCACGACTGATTGCTGCTGTATCGGTAATATCTTGAGATCTTTCTCCCTGGGCTCCCCATCTCACTCTTAGCGGAACAGGATGATCCGAATAAAAATATCCAGCTGGCAAAATAGGTTCATTACTAATTGACCAAATCGGTATTTCGCGTGATGAAGGTTTGGCTGCTGCCGGAGAAGCTTCGGGAGCAGGTTTTGAGGTTGTTGGGACAGCTGGTTTTAAATCAATATCCCCTTTTAGAAATTCCAAATTAATCGTGAAGCCACCATCCAAAACAATTTTACTCCCTGGACTTGCATAAAACTTGGGTGAATTTGAATAGTGATGCTCAGCACCGGAAGCATCTTTTACAAGACCGATCGCTTCTATCTCAAAACCGGAAGATCGTCGACGAATGATACAATGTCTTGGCTGAATCGTTCTATACTGAGAATTGAGCCTTACTCCAGTTTCCTCTAAGGTCGTATGAGTTCCAATCACCACCTCGGGCGCATGACCAAAAATCAAAGTCGCACTTCCAGAATTGAGATCTCCATTCAGAGTAAATCCTTTCGATTGAATTCTCGTGGCCAATGCCTGTTCGGCGGCAATTTGAACAGGGTCTGGAGGAGAACCCAAAACAATAACAGAACCATCAGGAAGTTTTAATTCTGCTCCCACGCCAACTTGAAGCTCCTGTGCTATCTGTCTATCTCCCTGGGTAATCGGTTTATAGGTTACTCCGTCTTTTATCACTCCATTTAAACCATCAATTGTAATTTTAAAACTTCCTCCCCAACTATAAACCTCTAGATGTCTCCGTGAAATCAATGTCGCTTGATCAGGAGCAATAATATCATTACCTCTCTGGCTCGGATCTTGATGTTCTCCTCTCCCAAGAGTAATTTTTTTATTGGGATCAATATTCAAATAATAACGATTGGGAGTTTTGGTATCTGGAGTTAATTTATAACCAACCGTTTCGGCTGTCTTTGTACGAAGTCCGCCTGCAACTGCAGGAGCGGAAGAAGACACTGGAGCAATGACTGGAGCTTCCGGTACAGGGGAAATACCTTCGATAGAAATATCAACTGGCAGACCAATTTTTAAATGAATCTCTTGATTGCTTCCAGAGGTTATTTTAAGCTCTAATGGCTTTCTCTCAACAGGAATCCAGACGGTGCCTGCTGCATCAGTCACCATTTCACTTTGACGATAAACCGTCGTTGCAGCATCTGTATGATAAGCACGAACAGCGACCCCCGGAATCAAACCATGAACAAAACGTCTGGGAGGAGTTTCAAGTGTTTCGACAATCTCAAACGGTTGACCTTTATAACTTGGAAGTTCTATATCAACTATTTGCTCAGCCGGCTTTCCAGTATTTGAACCTCCAATAGTATATCTAACAGAACCATTTTTTATGTGTTGTATTATAGCAGGGTTTTTTGAATCTAGAGTTGGAATGTTAATAATAGTTGTATCAATTCCCGAGTAAGTAATCAGTCGATTGGCAGACTTTAACTGATCTAGCGTAAGCCCAGTCACCTCTGCTTTGCCTCCAGATTGATTCATCCCGGCTACCAATGAAAGACCGCCAGTCGCTTCAGCCACATAATTTCTAAATGCGGTAAAGAATCTTCCTGCGAGCTCAAAAGCCGAAGAAAGATTTAAACGACCATGACGAGCCAAAATTTCTGGAGCAGCCTGAATCACTTCAAAGATTGCCGGAAGAGAAATCCCCGCAAGAAGTAACCCTCCAGTTATATCAGAATTATGCGCTCTTCTGTTATGCAAGGAGAGCTTATTACGAAATGTTGGTTTCAAAATTTCTGAAGGTGAAGAATTATTCCCTTCTGTCGATAGCTGAAACCGCTGTTTTTCTTGGCGAACTAAATCCCCCAAAGTAATCGTTGGCTGAGAGATTTCAGGAGAAACTTCATTTTCAACAGCGAGAGATTTTCTACTCAACGGTTTAACAAAGTTAATTACTTGAACAGGTTGATCGTCGATATCATTTTTAACAATAACCCCTTCTTCCGTAACATAAATATTTCGAGAAGTAGGATGTCCTTCTACATCGAGAATAGCCAGATCTGCTTTTAAGATACGAAGATCGACGTTTTTACCGGTTTTTTGAAAAATCTCTTGTTTTAAATTTTCTTTTAACCGAGTTTCGTCTTTCGGATCCGGGAATGTATAGAAGGATGCATGGGAGTCTTCTCTTTTAGGTCCCAGCTTCGCTGCCGCAGGATCAATATTCATATAAACTTGCAAATCGGTAACTCCGCTTTCTACTAAGCGGCTGAGATCACCAACCAAACGATCATATTGACCTTGAGAGTTATCCCATTCCAAATGACTGAAAATCAACACTTGATCTCCAGATTGTGGATTCTGTCCCTTAGCTACCATTGCCGCGCAACTGAAAAAATCCTTCGAAGCCAAAGTAATCGACTCGCCTTCTTTAACCTTCACTGTAACACTCTCTCCAGTGGCAACCCGATATGCCCGCTTTCCATTATCAAGCATCACCCTATAGGACTGGTACCTTCCGTTATTGGTTTCAGAATAATCATGAACAGACTCTCCCTCGCGCAGCTCTAAATAACGTGAGGGATGGTCTCCCCCTACTGGACGATCAGGATTTTCTCGAGTATCTGATTTTTGAAAATCGGAAATAATTTGAAGAGCGGTTTTCTCACGATCAGTTTGAGAATCACTCAATGAAGTATCCTCAGGATTGTTAGACTTTACTTTTTCTTCTTCCCCTAATTCTTGCTTTGAATCACCGACCTTTCCCGCCCTGTTTAATTGATGTTTATATTTAGCTTTTTCAAGATGAGAGCGACTTCTCCCTGTTCTAGAAGCTGCTAATGCTGCAATTGTCAAAGGGGCGAGAATTCCCCCTTCTCCTTGAAGTGGAACATCAATTGGAGTTGGTTGATGAACCTCTGCTTTCGATTCTTTTGTAACAACTTTTTGGGCTTTATTAGCATCTTCATGAGCTGCTTGTTGAATCGTTTTTGCCTGTGGAGCACCCAGCTTGGCTGTATAAGCGGTAGCACCTCCTGCAGCTCCAACAGTAACTGCATAAGATGCGGCAGAAGCAACAGCCCGAGAACTTCCAGACCTTCTGGAACTGCGGGCTTCAGGTAATCGAACTTCATTTGGATTCAAATCGGACAATCGATAGGTTTGGCCATTTAAAGAGAACGGAGTTTCTTTAGTAACCTGAAATTGACTCGATCTATCCAAAGGAAAAATCCATAATTGATTATTTACTAATCGAACTGCGAATGGATGAGCTCCAGATATTTGCTTTATCTCCCCTTCTCGCAAGCTTGGAAGTTTTACATGAATAGGGTCATTAGCTACAGCCCTCGCTTCAGCTTTTTCAGCTGCAATAGATTGTGTTTTTACTTCTGTAACCGATTCTCCTTTACCTGAGGCAAAAGAACCTCCGTTTCCTGATGAACCTGAAGAGGAGGGGGATTGTTTTTGCAAAGGATTAAATTGAACATCGAGCAAAAGTCTTTGTTCTTCAATGCGAACCACATAATAAGGTTCGTGTAATACGCCATCAATTTCTATTTTCTGACCGGTCATGATGCAATCGCCAACATTAAACTCAGAACTGATGAGCGCAGTCGGTGGAGCAGAGGTTACAGCCCCAATCGTGTTCCATTTTCCATTTCCAACAGGATGAAGAAGACGAAAGTAACTCCCTCCTTGAATTACGCCTATAGGTCGAATAAGATACATTCTTCCTTGGAAATCAACCTCAAGCCTAATGCTTTGATCTGAAATGAATGGAATATATCTTCGAAGGCCAGATTCAGTTGAATATGGAGTCCCTTGAGCATAAATATCGATCGGTTTGCCTTCATTATTTCCCAAAAATCTTGCTCTAGCGGCAAGATGTTGTGGAGAGTATAGCTGAGTTGGAGTCGGCAAAGGATGTGAATGGGTTTTAGATGTATCTGTAAATTTATAAAGTTTTCCAGCGACTTCAAAATCAGTGTTCATCTCAACGAGCATTTGGGAATCTCGCTGATCTCCCACTTTAATTTCATAACCCGAACGAGCAAACAATTTTAGAGAACTACCTCGAAGAGCAACCGTAAAAGGCAAATCAGGAAGTTGAACAGCTTCGACCCCTAACCTCACTTGATTTAGATCAATGACACTGGGTTGTTTTACTACCACCGCTTCTTCTCGCGCTCTCATTCTTTCCGTATGAGCAGGAGGTATTGGAGTCATTATCGATTCTACTACTGATGGTGAAATCAAAGATTCTTCTATCGCTCTATGAAAGGGTGAAACTGCCTGAACCGTTTTTTCTTCAATTTCTATCTCAGGTTTTTGAGATTCTAAAGCCTCTACAACCTCTACATATTTTGCATCAATTTCTGCAGGAGACAAATTTGTAGCATCGATACTTAATCGATAAATTTTGCCATACCCACTTTCCTCAATTTCTGCTCCATACTTTGTAATGAGAATTTGTATATTATTAGCTGAAAGATCCATAGGTCGAAAAATAAGATCTGTATGTGGCCATTTGGATCCATTTGCAGTAGAAGAAATAGAATTAATTCCTTTTTGTCGTAATATTTTTCCTGCTGAAACGAGAGGTGCTTCGAAAATATTTTCTACCGGCTCAAGATCATTGTCAGGAAGATCTTCTGAAGCAATGTTTGCAACATCTGAAGGTCGAGCAATTTGCTCAACGCCAACCCATTCGACTGGAATCTTTTTAGGATTAAATCCTTTGATATAAAAAGGATTATCCACTATCACCCCAGAAAGACCTGGAGGAGGAGTTGTATGATCAGTTTTCTGTTGATCATTCACTCGGGTAGCCGCAAGATCGGGAATTTGAGTATCTAATTTAGCTAAAAATATTTTCCCTTCAGGGCTTACCTCTACTTTAAAAGTTGAATATCCTACAGCCAAAGTATCTCCCGGCTGCAAAGTAACTTCTTCTCCTATTCCAATCAAAATTACTGAAACATCATTAATTTGCCCATCTCGCGCACGAGCAGGCAATGCTTGGGAGTTCGCATCTCTGATATCTTTTACTTTTAAGGTTTTATTTTGATGATCAACAGTAAGCTCTAGATGCTGTCTAGAAACTGTTCGATCGGCTTGTATTCCGGAACCATCTTTAATTTGAATATCGCTTTCTTTGGATCGACCAAGAATATAAACAGAGCCTTCTCCCGACGGTTTATCAAACTGAAAATCTTTTCCCCTATGAGGCTGAACTGCTGCTCTCACATTCACCAAGTCAGGTTCAGAAAAATTTTGCGCTGCTTGAATAACTTTTCCTTCACTATCAATTCTTCTAGCCTCTTTTTGAGAGACCTCAGAAATTAATTTTTTAGAATGCAATCCTCCGTTATTTTCAACAACAAGAGGGAGCGCTGCATCAGAAGAATTCCCTCCAACTCTAAACTCAGCGCCATAAGGAAGATTAGTTTTTTCATTTGGCTTTAGCTTTATCCATCCTGTTGACACCTCTTTTGTTCCGTCTTCTCTTTGAACTGTATGCAGATCTTCTCTCGAAGAGATTTGTTCTGGAGTAAGTTCAGGATGAGCCGCCTGAAATTCAATATTTCTAATCCACACAACCCCTTCTCCGTTCACATCATGAGGGGTTACTTCATAACCTGTGGAATGTCTCACCAAGCTTACATTGGGATTTCTACTTAATCGTCGATCAGGAATATTAATCTGATTCGGTTGCAAACCTTGTTTTCCTTGACGAACAAGAACGTAAGTTTCGCCTGGATTGTGAAGTTCAGCAAAAAGTATTAACTCTGATTGAATTGCCGGGCCTGGAGTTTCTGGTTGATCTAAATAATTTTCTATCTTTCCAGATAAAGAAATTTCTTCTTGCACCACACCTGTTTCAGGATGTTTACCCAAATTATCTACAGCATGAGGATCTTTAAATTTCCATCCTTTGTTTGCTCTAAATAAGATATCTCCATCTTGAACAGCTGCAACACCTCCTGGAGGAACTACAACTCCATTACGCTTTCTTCTCTGAATAAGAAGTGGCGCATCTTGGTTATTGGTGACTTGCCAATCATAGTCTCTTGGATCTGTAGGATCTGAACTTTTATATCCAAGCAATTGTCCCAGCTCATTCTTAATCTCGACTGGTTTTTTAGGTTCACGATTAAACGAAACTCCTTCAACTGGATGATCCGAAGAAGGCAAGCTCATCGATATAGGCACTGATTTAGGAATGCCTTGTGGCTCGATACTTTCTAAAACTCCATGAGGAGGTTCGAAAGGTAAATTCTCCTCTTCGTACAGCGGCCTTAAATGAGAAAGATCCACTTGAGCTAGAGATTTCTTTATCTCTCCAGTTTCTCGATTTTGATGAGTAATTCTCAATTCGATTTTTTTTGTACCCAAATCTAATTCATAAGGTAAAGATTCTGATATCTCTTTCCACCTTCCATTCGGTTGAAGCAGTTCTACCTTTTCCCCGATAGATGCATAAGGAGGAGAAAGATAAATTCTTTCTTCGTTATTCTGATCTCTTACTCTTTGTACAATTAGCGCCTCATATGAAATATTCCCTACCACACCCCATCGGAGACCAAAAGTCGGTTCAATATCAATCACACGAGCAAAATTTATTACAACTCTTCTTTGAATTTGAGTGGCACTCCCTTGTAAAACTTCTACTTGTGTCGCCTCTGTTGCAAGTTCAAAGCTTTTTCCTTTTTCTATAGCAGTATATTTTTTACCGTCTCTTTCATAAACACCTTTTTCATGTGGGACAAATACAGGATCATTATGAAGATTGATCAATCGAGTTTTAATTTTACGAGTTTGAGGATCTTTTTCCCTGACGATCTCCATATGCCGATCAGCCAAATCCTCTGCTTCATCTGCAAAAAGTGGAACTTTGATGTTTCTATCTTTTACCTCAGCACTAAAATTTTGTGTTGCTTGATCATTTAAAGGTACAGTTAACACTTCCCCTTTTCCAATGACCCATCGACCTTCAGCAGCTTCAATCATTGCAGTTCTAGAAGTGCGAAGATTTTGTCGAAAGGGAGGAGGAGTATTGGCTCTTGCAATCCCTTCAGTTATATTTCCAGAATGTTCCAACTGTTTTGTCACCGGATTATAGTTGAAAAACAAAGTATCTTTTGGATTAGGGCCAAAACCGATGGCAAAATACTCGTTTGGTCGCAACGCATACTTTTCACCTGCCTGCAAACGAACCCATTGTCCATTTCTCTCGACATAAGTCCCATGTTCTGAAGTAATAATCCCATTCCCATCAATCAATTGCATCGAATCATCTGACAAGCTTTGAATAATTTTAAAATGAAATTCACTTACCGCCGCAGGCTCCTTGAAAGAACCTTTACGTAATCTTGTTGTCAAACTGCTTAAGTAGGAAATTTTATCTCTTCCAAAATTGAAAACCTGCGCCACAGCAGACTCACCAGGTTGAACTGGATTTCCATGCATATTGACTGGCATGAAATCTACAGGGACATAATCTGTCACAGTTCCTGGACGAAGAAATTGATGATAAGCTAATCCTGCCAAAACTACACCAGCCGTCGCCACAACCGCCCAAGCACCCCGATGGCTTGCTTCAGCTATTTTTTGAACGCCTTTATTTAACTCTTCGCTTAACCCTGATCTAGTCACTAGCAAGGTAACAAACCCTGCTCCAATACTGGCAATTATAGGAGGAAGAATGGACTTTCGATTGGAAGCCAATTGAATTGACTGAGAAGAGGGGCCTTCAAATGCAACAGATACTGCCCCGTTAGAAGGAGTATTAGCCGTAATCGAAGAATGACGTATAGCTTCCGGAAGGGGTGGAGGAACCTCTTTTAATCGAACTGCTTCAGCAATATTCTGAGATACTGGAGATGCTTTTCGTGCTGCTAATTGTTCTCTTAACTGCTGAACACGGCCTCGAGCAGCTTCTTGCTCCGCTGTTATTTTTTGCTGCTGCTCCAATCTCTTTTGAGCAATTTTTTGCTGCAGTGTAATGGGAGGGCCATCCCATACTTCTCCTTCCCATGGAGATTCTAAAGGCTCTAGTTCTTTCGATGCGACATCAAACGTAGGATCCAAAACAGTTTCCTTCGAACCCTGGATCGCTCCTTCAACCCAATGCAAAGTCATTTTTTTGAATTCAATACGGCCTTCTTTATGATCTTCGGATTTAATTGTAATAATAGGAGTTGTTGAATCTGTAGGATCCCCGAGAGCAATTAGTTGATTTGGCTCAACGGGATAACGTAAACCTTCCACTGAGGTGATTGCACCGCCATCTTCAATATTGATCCATTTACCTTTTACCAAAACGTGAGTCCCAGTAATTACTGAGAGATTTTTAAGATAAACTTTTCCTTCTCCATCTCTTACAAACTCCGTATGTTCGGGTTCAATATTTCCTGAAATTGAAATTGATTTACTGATAGCCGGGATAACTGGATCACTCCCTAACTTTACAGAACTGCTATAAAACAACTCGACTGGATTTTTTGTAGAATCTCTTAAAGGTTCACCTACTTTAGCCGATACCATTGGAGATTGTATGGGAGGATTAGACTTAGCTGTAGAGTTCGCATCCGACAGATGATTCCCCATCACCAATCCAGCTCCACCTGTAACTTCTGCAACCGATTTTCCCCAATTGACTAAGAAATGACTTGCTAACTCGAGTGTTGCAGAGAAGTTGAACCCTCCATGTCGGCTTAAAATCTCAGGTATCGCAGACACCAACTCACTGACTGTTGGAATTGCTGCCACCGACAATAAAAGCCCCCCAATTAATCTTGGATTATGCTGTAATTTTGAGGCTAATCGATGAGCAAAGTTACCCCCAGAATCATCTTTTTGACGAAGTGTTGCCATTCCATCTTTATGATCTCTCCAATTAGGATCCTGAGCCTCATTTTCTGAGTATCCAGGCTTGTCGTTATAGTTTAAACTTCTCCACTCGACTCGTCTTTTTCCTTGTTCCACAATCAATGCATGGGTACCTGTCCTTCTAGGAGCTCTTGGAAGAGTTAATTTAAACTGATCATTTCTATTTAGTTCAATTGTTTTCCATTCAGGTTGAATAGAGAGAGCCGTAAGAATTTCTTTGATTTCAGAGGACGAGTCTGCAGTAATTACAATTCTAGAGTCGGAAGCCTCCAATTCTAGATATTTTCCAATTTGAAGACCATCATCATAAATATGTTCTCGAGTTGGCCCACTTGCTAACAACCATTTGAATTCAGTTGTTTTATTATTTTGACTTCTTTGAATGGCAACTCTCTGAAGCACTTCTAATACTTGAGGGAAGTCCGTGGGATTTACCATTAAGTAACCCCGATAACTGTTATGACTATCTTTCAACCGCTCTGGGCCATACGCAATTCGCTGCCAAACCTTCCAATTAACTTCATTTCCACTCTTATCTTTTTCGTAGAGCGGAAACTCTCCACATCTTTCAAAACCAAGTTTTTGAAATTGAGAAAATAAACGATTCAATGCTCTATTTAATTTTTTTCCAACTCTGTTAGAAATAGGAGGTTCGAATAAAGGTGCAACTGATATAGGTACGCCCAGTATAGGCTCCGTCCCAGGTAAAGTATCCAATTCTCCAACATTCTGAGCCTTATGTAATAATCCTTTACCCGAAAAATCGCCTTGATTATTACCAGAGGTTCCGCCACCCTTCTTCCCTTCCAACTCACAAACAAACTGTATTCCATCGATTGAAACGACATCTTTAGAAGTAACAAGTTGAAAGTTATTAGATGAGAACCATCCTTCCCCTTCACGATAAATCTGAATTCTATGACTTGCTGAAATTGTTTGCGTAGAAGTTAATTCATCCTGAATATATAAATTAGCATTTTCTATATTTCCCCAAATTGTAACTCCTAAGCTCGGAACATTAACTGCATTGTCTTTACGGTTAGAAAGAGTCAATTTCCAGATCCCATTCGACTGTTTGACCATTCCCAGTGCTCGCAGTTCAGTTTCTTTATTTGATAAAGTTTGTAATCGATCTCCTATTTCAAAATCTCTTAAAGTAGAAGCCTCAGGAGTTGCGCGAATCATTGTTTTTCTGATTGAAACATCTGCATCCTCAGGAATTGTAAGATCTCCTCTCTTCACTAAAGTTCGCAAAGAGTCTAATTTCACAGGTGTCATTCTTGAAATGGATGACTCTTTTCCAACGGGCAAACGTTCAGAAAAAACAACTGTACTCATTTCATGAAGAGTAGAAGTAGTTTGCAATGGTTTTGCAGCTGTTTGTTCTTTGTTTGGATATTTAATACTATCAAAAATGACTGTCTTCATTTCATGAAGTGGGGAAGCAACCTGCGTCGCAGGTATTTGTTCTCCATTAGAATATTCAATACCATCAAAAATTGAATCTCTATAAAGGTCATATACATTTTGATAAGCTTGCGCAGCTTCCGACTGCCCCATTCGCCGCAACTCATTAATATGAGATCGAATTGCATCTCCTTTTGCAAAATAGATTAAGTGAAACTCGGCAATAAATTCAGAAAGAGATCTTCCCGTATAACCGGCACGATAATCCTTTCCTCCTGCCCCTTTCCAATCTAAGGCAAAAATTGATTGATGACGGTTAATAACATTTAAAGCTGGCCCAACCACTTGAGTTACTTCAGGAGCATCACTTCTACTATGTCCCATCTCATGCACAAGAAAACCGAGTAAGTTGATGCGAGGCCCATCAAATGCGCCTTGAAAAATTATGGCCTGATCATTCGCAAACTCGGAGCCGCCAGCAGCACTCATCCGCCTTCCATTTAATACAATTCCTTGTAGTCCAGAGTTCTTAGATCTTGAAATAAAAGAATCAGGCAATCTAGTTAAAATCTCATGAATATATGCAGCCTGTGCAGGTTGAGCATGGCCTTCAATTTTAAGACCTCTTTCCGCAGCATATTTAACTAAATTATCAAATGTCTTTCCACCATCTTCCTGTTGATCTTTAGGGAAACCAAGGCGTTTATTCCAAGCTTGATAAATTTGATAGAGTTCTTTACTAGCCCCAAAATTCCCAAAAATAGTCTCTGCACCATTAGGCCGTTCTACTTCCATGTAAACAGTAGCTTCATAGCCTTTCATCTCCCCACGTGGAACTCTATTCACTACTGTCCCTCTTAAAAACATTTCAACTAGTTCAGAGGTTAGTCCAGGAATTTGAGAAGTCAGGAGATGAGGAGTGTCAAAATATTCTGCGTCACTTAACAGCCACTGTTGAACTTGAGTCGATGCTACGCTCTCAGACTCACCGGTTAAAGCTTTGTTTTCTGATGCTTGAACAGTTGAAGAAGATTTAAATAAACCTAAAATTCTACCCAAAGGTCCTAAAATAGACATCATCGGAGCAATTCCAATGCTCTCTTTTCCATTCGCTCGATCTTGAGCTGCCAGTGCTTCTAATCTTCCTCTTCTTTCTTGTGCTATTTCGGGATAAGGATTTTTTCCAATAAGCTCAGCCAGATCCTGAACTATACTCTGCCAAGCAGTAACAATACTAGATCTTGCAGAAGACTTATTTACTGAATTGACAAACTCAGCCATTTGCTCAGTACCATGGGTGGCTTTTAAATTTTCTTGCTGTTCCGATTCTTGTTCTCTAGATTCTTGTTGTTGCGAACCACCGCTAAATCCTTGTGCATCTCCTTGTGCTTTGCCACTTTCTCGAATGGAAATCTGTTCATTTTCCATCACAAGAGTCATTGAACCATCGGCAATTCTTTTTTGGAGCTCATAAACAGCTTCAGGTGTCCAACCTCGAACCACTGCCAATAAAATTAACGGGAGATGTCCTTCTCCAAAGTTAAGCGCAGTAGCACTACGAAGCACCCCATCCACCTGAACAGGTTGAGTGTTCAGAAGTGCATCCACAGCCTGAACGAGTTCTGAAGTCGCTCTTTCAGCCAATTGATGAACCGCCTGAACGAAACGAGAAACGTCAATTCCACGACTTGGAACTGTCGCGCCATTCATGGCAACGCTCACAAGTTGATAGGCAAGCTCTGGACGGCCAGCAGCCGTTCCTTGAGGGTTTCCATAAATATTTCTAACAATTTGATTGAGATCTTCTGCTATTCTTGG
>CAZQOW010000029.1:7654-16614 GCA_964595045.1 uncultured Pseudomonadota bacterium | reverse complement strand
TGCCATCTCATCGAACATATGATTTTTAAAGGAACTCCCAACCGCACGACAGGCCAGATAGCGGGTGCGATCGAGGCAGCCGGGGGTGAGATCAATGCTTACACCAGTTTTGATGAGACTGTATATTATTGCACTGTTTCCTCTCGATATTTTGAAGAAGGGTTGAATATCCTTTCCGATGCCGTTTTAAATCCTCTTTTTGATGCCAATGAACTTGAAAAAGAAAAAATTGTCGTTTTAGAAGAGATGAATCGTTCGCACGATAACCCGAGTAAAGTTCTTTCCGAATCGCTTTTTAAAACGGTTTATAAGACCCATCCCTATGGTCGACCGATTATTGGTTCCAAAGAAACCGTTCTAAGCTTTAGCCAGCAGAAACTTCTCCAGTTTTATCATCATTGGTATACCCCGAAAAACCTGGTTTTTGTCGTTGCGGGAGATTTTTCCTCCGATGATGCCAAAAAGAAAATCCTTCATCTGTTCAAAAATTTCAGAAAAGACCATACGCCTGAAAAAGTTCTTCCGATTGAACCAGAGCAGATAAAACCGAGATCAGTATTGGTTCAAAAAACCTTCGAGGGATATTATGTTCAGCTCGCTTTTCCGATTCCGAGCCTGGCTCATTCCGACATCCCAGCGCTCGATCTTCTTTCCCATATTTTGGGAGAAGGGTTAAGCTCTCGTCTCGAACAAAGAATAAAAGAGAAAAAAGGGTTGGTCGATTCAGTTTATACTTATGCCTATTCTCCTAAACATCCTGGGCTTTTTGTGGTTGGATTTACAACTTCCGAGAAAAAAGTGGCAAAAGCGACGACTGAAATCTTAAAAGAGATTTTTCTTCTTGAAGAAGATAAGATTTCTCATGCCGAACTAATGCGAGCCCGAACAAATATCAAAAGTGATGCGTGGTATGAAAAAGAAACGGTCGAAGGATTAGCTAGAAAATATGGATATTTTGAAACGACCTTGGGAGATCTTTACTTTGATCAGAAGTATTATCAAAAAATCGATGAAATAGATCCATCTGCGCTCAAAGAGACCGCCATTCGTTATTTTAGCCCTGAAAAGTTGAATGTGGCGGTTCTTTATCCCGAATCGAGCAAAATTGATTCACAAAAAATGAATGCCGATTTCTTTTTGAATTCACTGAAAATTGATTCTTCATCTAAGAAAAAAATCATTCAATCGAAAAAAGAGACGAAGGTGACCAAACTAAAAAATGGACTGACGTTGGTTTTGAAAGAAAATTCCAACCTCCCATTAGTTTCGATTCGACTTGCCAGTTTGGGTGGTTTACGCTCAGAAACAAAGCAAAAAAATGGAGGACATCATCTGTTTGCCCAAACGATGATGAAAGGAACGAAGAGTCGTGATGCAGAACAATTAGCGATTGAAATTGAGCAGATCGCCGGATCAATCAATGCCTATTCTGGTAGGAATGTCGATGGTTTACAGGGGGATTTCTTAAGTGAAAAATTAACTGAAGGTCTCGATCTGTTTTATGATGTTCTTTTGAATCCTGCGTTCGAAAAGAACGAATTTGAAAAAGAGAAAAAGAATGTTTTGGAGGTTTTGAAAAGAGAAACAGATCAGCTGGCGACGCTCGCCTATAAAAACTTTTTTGCCTCTTTATATCCCAATCATCCTTATGGAATGCCAATTCTCGGAACCAAAGAAACTCTTAAAAATCTGAAAAGAGAGGATCTGATAAAGATTCATAAGCAATTTTTAAATCCTTCTGAGATGGTAATTAGTGTTGTGGGAGATTTTGACTCGGACGAGATTAAGGAAAAGATGGATGAAAATTTAGGAAGTTTAAAAAAACTCCCAAAGTTGACTTCCAAATTACACGATCCGATTTCCCCCTCAAAAATCATCCGGACCGATCTGAAAAAATCGAAAATGCAGAGTCATATCGTTTTAGGTTTTTTGGGGACAAAAATCAGTAGCGAAGATCGATATGCGATGGATGTTCTAAATTATATTTTGGCAGGGCAGGGGGGAAGACTCTTTTTAGAACTTCGAGATAAACATTCTCTCGCTTATTCAGTCACCAGCTATAGCCAAGAAGGAATCGAGCGTGGTTTTTTCTCGGTTTATATTGCGACAGAATCCTCAAAAACAAACCGATCGATCGAAGGGATTTTGGATGAACTGAAAAAAATAAGAACTGATTTAGTAAGTGATGCCGAGCTCGATCGGGCACAGAAATATATTGTTGGATCGTATGAAATCGATCTGCAAAAGAATTCAAATGTTGCGGCCCAGCTCGCTTTTAATCAACTTTACGGATTGGGAATTGAAGAAGTAAAAAAACATCCTGAAAAAATACTGAAAGTGACAAAACAACAGGTGCTTGAGATTGCCCAGAAGTATATTGATTTAGACCGATATGTCTTGTCGGTGGTTGGTTCCGTTTAAAATTATTTTTTAATCTTGAATGAATCAAAGAATTTTTTGATCGATTCTTGATCTAAATCGGATCTCTTATAACCGACGAAAGCGATTTGGTATAATCTTGGTTTTACGATAATAAAATCAAATCTTGAGTAAAGGGTCTGATTTTCAACCGTGGTTGAAAGGTAAATCGTTCTTTTCGGATAACCTTGAAATAAAGATTCTTCTTCTTTTTCAACGGTTCCGTTCACTGTCTTTAAAGCATTATCTCGACTTTCATCGAACATTCTTTTTGAATCTCTTTCATTAAAAATTGATTCTGGAAAATCATTATACATGACCATGCAAGATCCGGTGGAGTTTTGGGTCAGGTAAGAGGTGATGTCGACTTTTCCAACTTCGGTTGGAATGATCGTTGTTTCCTTTTTTGGAGTCTCAAATCCTTGCGGAACCAGAATGCTGAACTTTCCATCTTCGGATGAAAAGTTGTTTTGATCTTTTTTAGAGCAGAAGCTGAAAATAAAGAGTGAGAGGAGAATGAGTAGGGTTGATTTTGATAAAGATTTCATGAAGGTAGTCCTTTAAAGTTTATTAAGATTTTATTGACTGTTTTCTCTGACCATTCCCGCCTCTTTCAATTACGAAGCGGGTATAGAAAAAAGACGTTTAAGCTTCAGGTGTTGCTTCCGCTTTTACTTCAGTAGCAGCTTCTTCTTTTTTGGTTTCAGCCGCTGGTGCTGCTTCTTCTACTTTGAGAGCTTTTACTCCGAAATGGGCTTCGCAAACTCCCGATTGGTGAACCGGTTTAAGGCATCCTTCGCTATGACAGGTTTTATATCTCTGCTTTCCGAATTCCCCCTGTCGCCATTTCTTATAATGAACATTACAAAACCCTTTTGCACGATACTCTCTCTTGCATTTCTCAACCTTGCACCCTCTTGCTTCGGCTGTTTGCATGCTTCCCCCCTCCTTTTTGATGGTTTTGAAATTATTTTTTCTGATTTTTCTCCTTTAGTAATTTGTTTAACTTTTCACGATCTTCATCAGTCAGCTTATCTTGAGATACTTTTTTGGGTTCATTTTTTTTTACAGCTTCTTTTGACGGTTTTTCATTTTCAGAATCATTATTGAACTCTTTGAATTTCTCTTTCACGGTCGGAATGATCTCAGGGCCGATTTCTTTTAAATCTTTTCCGACCAGGTTTTTTCCCAATTGATAAAGATAAGCGAACGCTTTTGTTCCATATTCTTCCGCATAGGTTCTGGCACTTGTTCCATTATATTTTAGATTAAAAATTAATGCGAAAATAATAAAAAGTATGGCAATTTGAAAAATTCTTTTGAAAAGTTTAAACATGAATGATTCCTTTTGACTTATGACGCTTTAAGTCATCTTTATTTTGTAGTTCTCCTCGACAGTTTCGATCAATCTTTGATAAGATTCATCCATGAAAAATTTGGGAGAATCTCTTCCTAAAAAACAGGCGATTTTGATTGTTGATGATAATCCAACTAATGTTGAGCTTTTATGTGCTCAACTAAAACCTTTTAACTATGATCTCCGGACCGCATTCGATGGAGAGCAGGCTTTAAAAAAAATTGAAACTGATCCACCTGATTTGATTTTGCTTGATTTAATGATGCCCCAAATCTCCGGTTATGAAATCTGTGAAAAACTGAAGAAAAACAAGAAAACTCAACTGATTCCGGTGATCGTGATTACCGCTTTAAAAGAGCTGAACGATAAAATCAAAGCGATTGAAATGGGAGCAGATGATTTTTTGATGAAACCGTTCAATAAGTTAGAACTTATAACACGAATTCGCTCTTTATTAAAATTAAAAGAATTATATGACAACGTTGAGATGAGTGAAGATATCATTTTTACGCTCGCCGAGATGCTCGAGGCAAAAGATATTTATACCCGGGGTCATTCAGAACGTGTGGCCCGCTATAGTATTGAACTGGCGAAATTCATTGGGTTGAGCGACGCAGATCAGGAAGCTATTCGTCGCGGAGCCCTTCTCCATGATATTGGCAAAATCGGTATTCGCGAATCAATCTTGAATAAACCAGAAAAGCTTTCCCAAGAAGAGCTAGCGCATGTCCGCTCCCATCCAGCTCGGGGATGTGAAATCTGTAAATCGCTTAAATCACTTCAAAATTCTTTATCCATTATCCGGCATCATCATGAACGGATTGATGGTGGAGGGTATCCGGATGGTGTTTCGATTCATAATATTTCGATCGGTGCCCGCATTGTGGCTATTACCGATAGTTATGATGCAATGACCTCGAATCGGCCCTACCGAAAAGGAATTTCTCCTTCCGAGGCGATTAAAATATTTGAGAGTGAAAGTGAAATGGGGCAGTGGGACCCGCAGCTTTTACAAGAATGGATTCGATTGTTGAAGATGAGTGCTGGTTTTAACCAGAAATAAAATAGCTTGAGGCAAATTCTTTTTCTTTTTTTTGTCTTTCTTCATTCCAGTTGAGCTTGAGAGAAATCAGTTCGATCGCTCGTGGCAATGATTTTAGCATCGCCTGAATATCCAAAAAACCGAATCTCATTCTTCTGGCCAAAATATCAATCGCATGTTCGGCCATTTCGTTTTCAATTGCATAAAAAAGTTCAGCTTCAATGAAGGGATGTTGATCGGCAAGACGCGCCAAATATTTTCCCTCTTCAATCTCTAAAACCTTTTCCGCCTGATCGCCATAAGAATGACTCAAATGCTGGGCGATATCCGGATCAATTTTATATTTTCGTTGCAACTCTTGGATCTGTTCAGTGCGATAGTTTTCCGCTCCAATGAGTTTAATCTCTTCTGTTCGGGATGGCCCGATCGGAAAAAGATTTCCTTCTTTAATTGCGCTGTTAACTGTATCGATTGCCATTTTCCGATAAGTCGTCCATTTTCCTCCAATAATACTGACTAAACCGGATTGGCTCACTTCAATAAAATGATCTCTCGAGAGATTGGAAGTGCTTGAAATATGGGAGTTGGAAACGAGAGGACGGAGTCCGGACCAGGCTGAAAGAATACCTTTTCGATGAATCGGAACATCCAGATATTTTGAGATATGTTCCAATAAATATTGAATATCTTCTTCCGTCGGTTTTGGATTCACTTCGACTTTTGCGGGATTATCGGTTGTTCCAACCAGTGTATTCTCGAGCCAGGGGAGCATGAATAAAACTCGTCCATCTTCGGTTTTTGGAAATAATAATCCGACATCCGAACTCAAAAGTTTTTTATTTAAAATAATATGAATTCCGGAGCTGGCGTTTAATAGAGGAGAGATCTTTGGATCATCCATTTTTCGAATCGAATCGGCAAAAGGGCCTGTGGCATTAATGACAGATTTGGCTCGAATCGAGAATTTTTCCCCATCGATTAAATCATGAACTTTTGCCCCTCGAATTTTTCCGTTTTCTTTGATGAGTTCCGTGATTTCTATGTAATTCAACGGAACCGCACCCAAGTCGATACTCGTTAAAATGAGAGAGACAGCCATTCGTGCGTCATCAAACTGTCCGTCATAATAGAGAGTTCCTCCTTTAAGATGGTGGGAGTTAAGATGAGGAAAGTAGGAAATAATTTCTTTGCAAGAAATTGCCCGACTTGGAGCAAGATTTGTTTTTCCGGCAAGCCAGTCATAAGCTTTTAATCCGATTCGATAATAAGGGAGCTCTAACCATTTATAAAGTGGGGTGACGATTGGCAACACGCGAGTCAGATGAGGAGCTATTTTAAGAAGAGTCGCTCTTTCATGCAAAGCTTCTTTGACTAAATGAAGTTGTCCTCGATCGAGCTGTTTAACCGCTAGTTCGAGATATCTGACTCCACCATGGAGTAGCTTGGTGCTTCGGCTAGAGGTACCAGAAGCAAAATCGTTTTTTTCAACGAGCGCCACTTTTAATCCTCGGCTTGCTGCGTCTAAAGCGATACCGGCGCCTGTTGCCCCTCCACCAATCACTAGAATATCAAAAATTTCTCTTTTAAATCTGTTTAATTTTTCTTCCCGTCTCATGAAAATACAGTTATGAGTTTAAATATTGTAACGATTTTAATCGTTTCATTGAAAACGATTAAAATCGTTACAACTAGTTTGAACTCATCCCCTCAGATTAAATATGGATTTACTTAAACTTTATCAGTCTAAGAAAAAAACGCTGGATGAATTTCAAGAATTAATTCATCCGGTTGATTCTTTGGCAACTTCGATTGCTGCCGGACAACCGCGCGGGCTACTCAATCACTTAAGCAATAAAAAAGAAATCGAAAAATTAGAAATATTTACTGGGCTTTGTGCCTTCCCTTATCCACTCTTTGCCAACCCCAATATTTTTGTCACCAGCGGCTATTATGGTCCTGTCGAGCGTGCACTCAATGAAATGGGGGCGAATATGGCGTATCTTCCGCTTTCGTTTGATGCGTTTGAAGTTTACGCCGATCGAAAAAGTCCGCGGGTGGTAATGACGACTCTTTCAGCGATGAATGAGGAGGGATATCTTTCCTTTGGTGTAAATTCGGAGGCTTCTTATAATACGATTGTCTCTGCTGCGAAAGATCCTGATCGAAAGGTGATTATTGAAGTGAATCCCCGAATGCCTTGGGTGAATGGAATTCCGAAGTTGGGGGATAATAAAATTCATATCAGTAAAATTGATGCGCTTGTTGAATATGAACAGGATGTGATGTCGGTAAATCCGTTAGAGCCGAGCGAGGTTGAAAAGAAAATCGCCGAAAATGTAGCGGATCTGATTCAAGATAAAGATACACTACAGTTTGGAATTGGGGCGATTCCCAATGAAGTGGCACGTCTTCTTTCGCAAACCAAAAAAGGGGATTTTGGAATTCATTCTGAATTAATCAGCGATGGTTTTCTTACTTTAATCGAATCTGGAAAAATCAGTAATGCTCACAAAGGTTTTCTCGAGGGAAAAAGTGTTTTTACATTCGCGCTTGGTTCCCAAAAACTCTACGATTGGTTGGATGAGAAAAACGGAAAAAACCGGGTAAGAGCGATTGCTGCGCCGGTTTCTTATGTAAATGATCCATCGGTTATCTCTAAACATTTCAATATGGTTGCTGTGAATGCCGGATTTATGATCGATTTTTCTGGACAGGTCTCTTCGGAGGCAATCGGAGAGAAACAGTATAGCGGCGTTGGTGGGCAGCTCGATTTTCTACAGGGGGTGGTGCATAGTCCTCATGGAAAAAGTATTATATGTATTAAATCCTCGGTGATGATTGAAAGAAAGCGCTATTCGAATATTGTCGATACTTTCCCGCCCGGTTCGATTGTTTCGACTCCGCGACATTATACCCAGTGGATTGTTTCGGAATATGGGGCAGTGAATCTTTATGGATTGACCGATGAAGAACGTCCACTGGCTCTCATAAAAATTGCCCATCCGGATTTTCGGGAGGAGTTATTGGAAGCAGCAAAAGTGAGGGATAAAATAAATTATAAATCGCGATTGAGTCGGGATTTAAAGTGAACCGTTATATTCCTCATCTTCCACTTCCCGCATATGCTTATATTCCTGGAAGAATGCCGAAAGATGAACATCGGCGCGATATTCCAAAAATAAAAACAATTAATATTTCTCCCAAAAGATGGTTTGAAAATGAAGCGTATGTTTATGGAATCGATTTATTCAATCATCATTATTTTTATGAAGCGCATGAGGTTTGGGAAGCGCTTTGGATGAAGGTCGATAAAGAAACCATTCAAGGAAAATTTTTAAAAGCGTTGATTCAGTTGGCGGCATCTCGCTTGAAAATGTTGATGGGAGAAGCGACGCCGGCAGAAAGATTGAGTTTGAAAGCATGGGAGTTGTTTCAATTTGTTTTGAATTCTGGGAAGTGTGATTTGGGGAGTTATATGGGGTTTTCCATTTTATTAAAGGAGTTTAACAATATCGAACTGTTTAATTAATTTATCCTAAGAACTTCTGAATCTTTTTTTCTCAGCACATTTGTTGCATTTATGGCACGGTGATATTTGCCTTGGGGATAAACAAGAAAAGGATAAGTGGATTGGCAAGTTTTTTCCAAGATTGATCACCTCTAGCTTTCTTAAACGAATAAGAGGAGTGAGAATCTTGATTGGAAAATTGAGGGCAAGAGAAGCCGACTTTTCAAGAGTTCTAAAAAACCTAGGAGTTGCATCCGCAAAAGGATTTCCAGCGAGTGAACCGATGGCAATATTCGAGATATTTTTTGATGCAGCAAAAACCGCCGCCTTCGAAAGAAGTAGAAGATTTCTTCCAGGGAGATAAACTTCTTCGTCTTTTGAAGCACAGTCAGGAGTTTTTTTCCCGGTGACTGCCCAATTATTTTTATCGAGATCTTTTGTTGGAGAATCCAGAATTGTCAGCGGTTTTATTTTTTTATTTTTGAGCGCTTTTAGATATTTTTTCAACCAATAAATTTCAGCTTTTTCCCAGAAATACCCTGACTTAATATAGACCGGATAAACCTCCGAATATTTTTTTGCCATCTCTGCAATCAAGATATTGCTATCGAAACCGCCACTTGATAGGACAATCA
>CAZQOW010000029.1:0-7554 GCA_964595045.1 uncultured Pseudomonadota bacterium | reverse complement strand
GCCATCTCTGCAATCAAGATATTGCTATCGAAACCGCCACTTGATAGGACAATCACCGGCTCTTTTTTCATGCGGATTGTTATATATTTGAATTTTAAATTTTGCAAATTATAGCTCTTCCCTTAGAAAAAGAGAGGTTGGGAGGAGTTTATTGCAAGGAGTAGAATATATTCTTTTTACCAACTCCTGGCACTAAATCCCCTTTTTTCAACGGGGAAAATGTCACCACAATTTTTTGAAAGGAAGATGCATGAATCTCAAAGAAAAAACAGTTTTAGTCACTGGTGGGGCGAAAAGAATCGGCCGAGTCATTGCGAAAAGTTTTGCCGAAAAAGGATCAAATCTTGTGATCCATTACAACTCCTCCGAATCGGAGGCAAAAAAACTGATCCAGGAAATCAAAGAGATGAAAGTCGATGCGGTAGGCTATCAGGCAGATCTTTCAAAATATGCTGAATTAAAAGGAATGACCCGAAAAATTCTCGCTGATCTCGGAGGGGTCGATGTGATTGTCAACTCCGCCTCTGCTTTTTTTAAAACGCCACTTCCGATGACCACCGAAGCAGAGTGGGATCAACTCTTGACGGTCAATTTAAAAGCCCCGTTTTTTCTTTCTCAACATTTAGCTCCCCCGATGAAAACAAAAGGAGAGGGGAGAATCATTAACATCGCAGATTGGGCAGGGTTAAAGCCTTATAAAGATTATCTTCCCTATTGCATCTCCAAAGCAGGTTTGATTGCGATGACGCAAGGAATGGCGAAAACGTTGGCTCCTGAAATCCTTGTGACAGCGGTTTGTCCTGGACCAGTGCTTCCACCTCCTGATTTTAATGATGAAGAAAAACGAAAAATCGCGAAACAGACCTTGGTTGGGCGTTGGGGAAATCCGGAAGATATTGCGAAGATGGTGGTGTTTTTGGCGGAGTCTGATTTTATTACCGGACATCATTATTTGGTCGAAGGGGGAGAGTTATTGAAGGGGTAGTCCAATTTGTAATGAACACGCTGCGCTTTGTCCATCCTACCGATTAGAATATGATTCATTTTTGTAGGATGGAAAAGCGTAGCATGTCCATCTTCTTTATGAGATAGGCCGATTGATTAACTTATGACAAATAACAGTTTAACCCATAATCTAAACTCTTTTTTCCCGAAGCTCGCGGAACATGATTCCTCCAAAGATTTAAGAGAATCTGAACTTTACAAACGACTTTTACCCGAAATTCAAAAAGTTCTTACCAGCCATGAAGTGGGAGTGTTTGCTTTTCCTGCAAAAGCGAAAGAATCCTATCGAGCTGTTACCTGGAATTTAGAGCGAGGAATCTGCTTTGAGGGAATTGTTGAAACACTCAAAAATAATCCAATACTCAAAGAAGCTGATCTGATTTTAGCACCAGAAACTGATTTGGGGATGGCGAGATCCGCCAATCGGAATATTGCGCAAGATATGGCGAAAGAGTTGAAGCTGAATTATTTTTTTGGACCGACCTATATCAATCTTGCAAAGGGCTCTGGGGTTGAAGCGGAGGCGAAAGAGGAAAATACACTGGCTATTCATGGAAACGCGATTTTTTCTCGATATCCGATGAAAGATTTCCATCTTATTCCTCTAAAAAACAATAAAGACAAAATGCGTGGAAATGAAAAGAGGTTGGGTCATCAGCAGGTTCTTGCTGCAACCGTTGAATTTCCTGGTCAAGAGGTTCGTGTTGTTTGTGCTCATCTCGATGCTCATTCTTCCAAACGCCATCGCCGTGATCAGATGAGAACGGTTCTTTCTTACTTAAAAAAACTTCCCGAATTGCCGACTCTTTTTGGGGGTGATCTCAACACCACGACCTATAATTCTCGTCATGCGATTTTTGCGATTTATGGATTTTGGGTGCGGGTGGCGATTGGGCCGATGTTTATGATCAAGAAACATTATCCGTATCCTGATAAATTGTTTGAAAGATCGTTGTTTCGAAGTTTAGAGAAAGATGGTTTCGATTATAAAAATTTCAATGCTCCAGGAGTTTGCACTCTTCATTATGATGTTCAAGATTTGAAAAAAATGAAAAACTTGAGAGATTGGGTTCCGGAATGGTGTTTTAAATTTATCGAATGGGCATTGAGAAAAAATCAGGGAAAATGTTCATTCAAAATCGATTGGTTTGCCGGAAAAAATCTTCAGGTGATTCCTCAAAGCCCGCAAGTCATTGGAGGTATTGAATATCAGGGAAAAGAAGTCTCAGATCATGATGCGATTGTGGTGGATTTTAAATGGTGATTGTTTTTCCATTGAATTTCATTCTGAGGTGAAGCCGAAGAATCTAAACCACTCGAACCGGTTGAGATCCTTCGCTTCGCTCAGGATGACAGTAACGTTACTTTCCTTTTTTCGCCAAGTGTTGTTTCTTTGATCCTTTCTTCGACCTTCCTCCCTCCACTGTTAGATTGGACGCCCCTTCGGTAGCGAGATACGGTTTTAATTTTGTGATACTTTTCGGCGTAAATCCTTTTACATTATCCAATTCATCCACCGATTTGAAGGGATGTTCTTTTCGGTAATCGACGACATCTTGAGCTTTTTTCGGACTGATTCCGGGGAGCTGATCAATCTGTTCTGCCGAAGCATTGTTCAAGTTTAGCTTTCCATGGATCTGTTTTTTGGAAGCTTTGGCGTAAATGGCTGGAGAACTCAAAACCATAAATCCCATTAAAGCGAAGGTTGCGAAGATGAATATTTTCATAAGATTTCCTTTATATAATTGTTTTTTTGATGAGTGAGGGCATCATTGCCTCATCTCATCTTGTTAATTTTAATTAAGAATTTACTACTTTCGTCTCGAACTTCTGATTCCCTTTGATGATTTTTCTTTCCCGGATATGCAATTTTCCATGAAGAGGAATCGCATCGAGAACGACATTTAAAGAGGAGTCTTTGTTCATGAATGCGATGCCGATCTTTGTCCATATTGACTTTGCCGGCTCTTCTTCATAAGACTCTTTCTCGGTGATGAGAAAGACATCGAGGATTGAACCCCGCATAATTTACCTCCTTTCTTGATAATATTTTTGCAGCTGCAAAATTTTGAAAAAGCAAAAGAGGTACCAAAAGAAGAAAATACTTTTAATGCGTTGTAGAGTTTTAAAAGTTGAATCGAGTTCAATTTTTGAACTTTAATTGAGAGTCGACATCTGAAAATCGAACAGTTTGAATTTTGCCTGATAAAAATTGAACGATTGATTTATTTGCGGTAGACAGAAAAATCTTATGAAATGTTCTTATCAAAATATTCAGGATCAGCCGATTTGCTCACTTCCGGTTGATTCAAATTCTCGATTAAATTTCTGTCTGTTGCATGATCCAGATCTTCAAAAAACAGAAGCGGAACTTTTGAAGTTAATAAAATTTAAAATAAGTCAAAATGACTATAATTTCGAAGGATCATTTTTTTCCTCTTCACTCAATTTGCGTGAAATGGTTTTTTTCGAGTTTGTCAATTTCGAGAATTGTCAGTTTTTGGGAGGAGAAACTAATTTCTATCGTGCGCAATTCAAGAAAGGGGTTTTATTCAATCAGAGTATTTTTAAAGGAAGAAAGTTAAATTTCTCTAAAGCAAATTTTGGGGGAGATTTTAATTTTTTTAATGGAGTGATCTTTGAATCTGATGAAACGCTCTTTGTTTCTAGCTCATTTCATGGAAAACATATTGGTTTTGCCTCTGTCAAATTTTCAGGAAATTCCCTGAGTTTTAAGGAAGCAAGTTTTAAAGGGACAGTCTCTTTTAATCAATCGGAGTTTCATTCAAAAAACCAATCGTTTGAGAAAATAAAATCGACCGGTTCTCTTTTTTCATTTGCCGATAGCTCTTTTTCGGGTGACGATCTCCGATTTTCAGAAGCCAAGTTTCAAGGAAACGAAATTGATTTTTCAAAGGGGAATTTCGAGAATAAAAATGTTTCGTTTAAAAACATTTTTATTCAAGCCAATCATATCAAGTTTTCGGAAATTGATTTCAATGTGCGATCGATCAGTTTTCAGGGATCACAATTTGATTTTGAAAATTTATCATTTATGAATAGCTCTTTTCATTGTCAGGAAATTGATTTTTCAGAAGTAGTTTTTCGCCGTGGAAAAGCGAATTTTCTCGATGCAAATTTTCATGCGCGGGTCATGCGTTTTTATCCACTCACGCTAGAAAATAAAACGACCGATTTTAATCAAACCGAATTTGCAGGAGAAGAGAAGTCTTTTTTTATCGTCAACCCAGACCAAAATGATCTCTCTTTTCAAGGGGTTTATTTTTATGGGGGGAGAGCAAAGCTGAAAGGCGATTTACACGCCGCTTCTTTTATCGATACCTCCTTAGATAATGTCGATTTCAATGAAGCCCAATGGAATATGATTGATGCTCGAGTTGCCTGTCGCGATGAAATCGATGCAATTCGTACGAATTCTGTTCCCCATTTTCGAAAAGCGGCTGAGGTTTGTCGACATATCAAAAAATGTTATGAAAGTTTTGGAAGTTATGAAGTCGCTGGAAATTTCTATTATGGTGAAATGGAATGTCGACGAAAAATGGCTCAGGGAAAAAATTGGGGATTGCAATTTATGAGACTCACCTCCGGTTATGGTGAACGACCGACGCGGGTTATTTTAACCTCGATGAGTTTCATGTTTTTTTGTGCCTTTTTTTATCTCTTTGGCGGAATCCAAACTCCTCAAGGAATTATTAATCGGGATATTTCGTTTCGTTTATTGACCGAGTTTCGTGGAACCGCTTTTGATTTTTTAAATTGTCTCTATTTTAGTGTCGTTTCTTTTACGACGCTCGGTTATGGCGATTTTCATCCGATTGGCTGGAGCCGGCTGATCGGCGCCTCTGAAGGATTTGTCGGTGCCTTTTTCATGGCACTCTTTGTTTTAACCATTGGAAGAAAGATGAATCGATGAGCTCTATTCAACAACCGTTCGGAAAATATTTTCTGCTTGAACAGATCGGTTCAGGTGGAATGTCAGAAATTTTCAAGGCAAAAACTTTTGGATCGGATGGATTTGAAAAAACAGTTGTCATCAAAAGAATTCTTCCTCATTGGGCTTCTGATCCTGAGTTTATCCAGATGTTGATTGATGAAGCGAAGATTGCGGTTCTTTTGAATCATATCAATATTGTTGCAGTGTTTGATTTGGGCTCGTTTGAAAGCAGTTACTTTATTGCAATGGAATATTTGGAAGGTTTTGATTTAAAAACACTCCTAGAACGTGTCATTGAAAAAGAAAAAAGAATCCCTCCCGAAATCGCCTGTTTTATCGCGATTCAGGGAGCAGCCGGGCTTGAATATGCCCATCAAAAAAGAGATCTGTACGGCAATCCTCTTCATATCGTTCATCGGGATATCTCTCCGCATAACTTGCTGATTTCCCATGAAGGGGATGTCAAAATCACCGATTTTGGAATTGCAAAGGCAACGTTCAAGAAAAATTTTACCGCGACCGGAACTCTCAAGGGAAAGTTAAGTTATATGTCTCCCGAGCAGGTTCGGGGAGAAAATCTCACCGGACAAAGCGATCTGTTTTCTTTGGGAATTGTTCTTTACGAAATGCTCACCGGAAAAAAACTTTTTACCGGAAATACCGAGATTGAAATCATCGATAAAATCAGAAAAGTTGAAATCAAAAAAGAGGATTTGCCTGATTTTATTCCTGAAAAATTGCAAACGATTTTACTCCGTTCCCTGGCGGCAAAAACCGTTGATCGATATCAAACGGCTGAAGAGATGCAGATTGATTTAGCAAGATTTTTGGCTGAAATTCATCCCGGATTTCTTCCGAAAGATCTCGCAAAATTCATCCAGGAATATAAAAAAGAAAAACCGTACGAAAAACCAAGCGGATCGATGAAGGCTTATTCGTTCAAAGAAAATGTTTCTGATTCGGCAGAAACGGCAATTTCTTATATGCCTGGTTATAAGACTACTCCTCTGATCCAGCCAAAAAAGAAAAAAAGTTCTTACACGGTTTTGATTCTTATTTTTATCTTTTTTATTTTGATAGGAATTGTCTCTGCTTTTTATTTTGGTTTTACTCGGGTGATTCAACCGCGACTATTTGGCAAAAAAGCACCGATTTCCAATTCGTCCTTTTTTCCTATTCCTCCGATTCAAAAAGATTCTTTGGGAATGGTTGAGCTGAAGTCCACTCCTACAGGGGCTTCTATTTTTCTAGATCATGTCGACACAGGTTTGAAAACTCCCGCTTCTCTCAAGAATATTTCACTTTCTGTGGGACACACTTTAAGCCTGAGCTTAGAAGGTTATCAGTCTTGGGAGAAACCGATTTTGTTGGTTAACTCTATCCCACTCAGTTTGGAAGCCTCTCTATCGAAAGTAGAGTCTGGAAAAGCTTATGTGGTCAGTACTCCAGCCGGTGCAGATATTTTCTTGAATGGATCGTCGACCGGGCTAAAAACGCCAGCCGTTTTGGAAAATCTAAATTTGAATCAATCTCATCATATTCGTCTGATGAAGTCGGGTTACTTGCCGCTCGAAGCGGTTTACACTCCCAAAAGTGGAAATTTGGAGCAACTTGATCTTCCTCTCAGAGAGAATTCACAGATTCCTCCGCCGAATTTGCCAAAGCGTAAAACCAATCCTATTCAACCGAATAATGGGATTTCGAAACCGTATTTGCCGCCACCGTCCGAACCTTCGAATTTTAGAATGGGATATTAGATTGTGTTTAAGGATTTAAAATCGTCACAAAAGAGCCATCTAAACTGCTAATCACTCCGATTTGATCCGTAGGTCTTTCGAATGCCACTTGGGTTGGGCCTGAGCCGACATTTAGCGTTTTAGTGACTACTTCTGCACTAGGATTTAAATCAATGACGGAAACTGTGTTGCTTCCCTGATTGACCACATAACCGATATTATTTGTGTCATCGACATCTACCCCAATCGGATTTGATCCGACATCGAGGGTTTTGGTGACAGTGACTGAAGTAGATGAGAAACCAAGATTCGAAACTTGTAAAATGTGTGCTTTTCCACTTCCGTCCGCCAGCAATATCTTTCCTCCTGCTGGAGCAGTTGGTTTAATGTCGTAAGCCTTCATGTCGTGAGGAGTAACTACTCCTGGCAAAAGAATGCTTCCGTTGGCTGTAAGAAATGGGGGAGAAAAACTGGTACAAATAATGAAAAGATAATTTTCACCGTTCGTGTAATTGACAATGACCATTGCATAACTAAATGAACCATCGGTGAATCCTGTCGCGATCGAGGGAGTTCCAGTTTGAACTCCTGTTCCCCCTGGGTTGGGGAGAGTGATGGTATTTAAGAGAGTTGTAACGGTAGAATAGGTATGAATCTGAGCATCATTCACCGGATTATTGGTGGTAATAATGGCATGGCTAGTGGCAAAATCCATTTGAGTATTTAAATAACTGGTTGAAGAAGGTGGATTAGGAATAAAAGTTGTATTTCCTCCCAACGTTGATTGTAAGCAGATCTGCTGGTTGACATTGTCGATAATGAGTAGTTCTGCAAAAAGTCCCATTCCTTGATAAGCGG
>CAZQOW010000028.1:0-16765 GCA_964595045.1 uncultured Pseudomonadota bacterium | reverse complement strand
TTGCTTGATTTGGTCAGTGCCGAAGATTACACAAAGGCTTTGTCAGGCTTTCAGGGATTTCTTCAAAAATATCCAAAAAGTTCTCTCGCTGATAATGCCCAGTACTGGATTGGTGAATCCTATTATGGTTTGAATGATTACAAAAAGGCGATAGCAGAATTTCAGATATTGATTCAAAAATATCCAAAGTCGACCAAGGTAAAAACTGGATTATTAAAACAGGGGCTTTCTTTTATGGGACTAAAAATGTATCCCGAAGCAAAGCCGTTTTTTGAAAAAATTCTCAATGAATTTCCAAATAGTTTAGAATCGGCTAAAGCATCTCAGAAAATAAAGGAAATTGGAAAACTTCAGGCTAATGCTTCTCCCTCTGCTCCTGCTGCGACTCCTAATTCGAGCCCAAGCTCTAATCAGACGCCATCTCCACAACCCCAAAACTTACCTAAGCCGACTGATTTATAAAGGTAATAACTCATGCGAATTTTAGCGATCGAATCTTCTTGTGATGACTTAGCGGCTTGTCTTTTTGAAGGGCCCGATAAAATTTTATCTAATCGAACCGCCTCTCAAGAGGCTCTGCATGCCCCTTTTGGAGGGATTGTTCCTGAAATTGCCTCGAGAAATCATATTCAGCAGATTTCTCAACTGATCAAACGAACCATTCAAGAAGCTCCTAAAGAGAAGCAGACAATTGAAGGAATTGCTGTTACTGTATCGCCCGGTTTAGTTGGTTCACTACTAGTTGGAGTGAACTTTGCGAAAGGTTTTGCGTTAGCGAATAATCTTCCCATCATTGGAGTGAATCATTTGGAAGGGCATTTGATGAGCCCATTTCTCGAAGAAAGAAAGCCGCGATTTCCATTTTTGGGACTAGTAATTTCGGGGGGGCATACGAATTTGTATTATGTCAAAGAAATGGGAAAGTTTGAGCTACTCGGAACAACGGTCGACGATGCGGCTGGTGAGGCGTATGATAAAGTGGCAAAGCTCTTAGGGCTTGGGTATCCGGGCGGCCCGGTCCTCGATAAACTGGCAAAATTGGGTGATCCGAAAAAAGTAAAATTTACTCTTCCGCGAGTCAAAGATAAAAAATATTCGACTAGCTTTTCAGGATTAAAAACCGCGGTGATTGATTATGTTCGTAAAAATCGGCTGAACGAAATCCTTCAGGAAAAACCGATCACTGAATGTCAGCTAGCGCTTGATTTAATTGCCTCATTTCAAAATACAGTCGTTACCATTGTCGAGAAGATGTTTTTAAAAGCGGCGGAGGATTATGAATGTGATCAGTGGGCAGTCTCTGGAGGGGTCGCCTGTAATTCTGCCATCCGAGAGCGATTAAAAAAGTTAAGTGAACAGAAAAAATGCGATCTTTATATTCCTTCTCCTAAATTCTGTACTGATAATGCCGCGATGATTGCATATGTAGGAGAATATTATCTTTCCCATGGAGTGGTCTCTGATTTCTCACTGAATGCAAAGGCATCTTAAACTTCATGACAAAACCAGAGCTTTCTTTTATCCATCCCACAGAACTTCAGAAAAAATATTCTTTTCTTGCGAATAAAAGATTGGGTCAGCATTTTTTGGTTCATCGTCCCATTCTTGAAACGATTACCCGTAAAGCTTTAGAATCCAAACCTCATACCGTTTTAGAAATAGGACCAGGTCCAGGAACCTTAAGCCAGCTGATCGCTCCACAGGTTGAACGACTGTTGTTAATTGAGAAAGATCATCAATTTAAATCTCTTTTAGAAGAGGTAATTTTACCGCTCGGAAAGGTTGAAATTAAAATTGATGATTTTTTAAAAAGTAATCTGGAGAAATTGATTGATTTGAAAAAAGATCAACCGGCGATTGCTGTTGGAAATCTTCCCTATAACGCTTCGGTTGCAATTTTAAAAAAACTTTTAGAACATCGAACTCTCTTTTCTAGATTTTATCTGATGTTTCAGCGCGAAGTGGCCGATCGTCTTACAGCAAAACCTTCAACCAAAGCTTACGGCTCTCTCACTGTTTATTGTCAGATGCTGGCAGAGATGAAGATGATTTTACCGATTCCTCCCTCCGCTTTTTCGCCTCGTCCACAAGTCGATTCAGCGGTGGTTCAAATCATTCCATTTCCGGTGAGCCGATATCCAGAGGTTGATTTAGATCTGTTTGAACAGGTAATTCAAGCGGCGTTTCAGATGAGAAGAAAAACTTTGCTCAATACACTTTTGGCAGAATGGTCAAAGACCTTTAAGAAATCTGAACTCGAGGATATTTTAAAAAGTATTCAGATTGATCCAAAACGAAGAGCAGAAACTTTAAGTTTAGAAGAGTTTGTGAAGATCACGAATTTGTTGAAACAATTCTTTTAATAAAAATCCCCCCTCTTAAGGTAAGAGGGGGTTAGGGGGAGTTATGAACGTTGGAGGTAGGCAAAGTTTTTCATAACCCCTCCCAACCTCCCCTTATCTTAAGGGGAGGAGCTCTTTTTAACTTTTTGCATCTGTTCCGCTAATTTTCCAACAAGCGTTTGAATTCCTTCTCCGGTGGCCGCTGAAATTACAAAAACCTTTTTTTTCTTCTTTTCAAATTTCGCCTTTATTTTATCCGCTTCTTTAGATTCATTTAACAAATCCGATTTGGTGAGAATGATCCATTCAGTTCTTTTGTTGAATTGAGGATTATAAGCTTCGAGCTCTTTTCGAATTTCTTGATAAGATTTGAGCGGATCTTCTTCAGGATTAGAAATATCAATTAAGTGCAAAAAAACCCGGGTTCGTTCGATATGTTTTAAAAATTCAAGACCTAATCCTGCGCCGATATGCGCCCCTTCAATTAATCCGGGGATATCTGCGACAGTGAATCCTGGATAATTTTTAAAAGGTTCAACCACTCCGAGTTGAGGAACCAAAGTGGTAAAAGGATAATCAGCAATCTTTGGTTTGGCATGAGAAATTTTTGAAAGAAGAGTCGATTTGCCCGCATTTGGTTTTCCGATCAACCCGACATCCGCCAGCAGCTTCAGTTCTAGCGTGATAAATTTTTCTTCCCCTTTTTCACCCGGATCGGCTCGTCTTGGCGCACGGTTGATAGAAGATTTGAAATGCATATTTCCTCTTCCACCGCGACCTCCTTGAGCTGCAATGAAGATTTGATCAGGCTCTGAAAGATCGACCAAGATTTCTCCATTTTCATCTTTGATCAAGGTTCCTTGCGGAACTGGAATGATGAGGTCGGCTCCCGAATGCCCATATTGCTGTTTTCCGCGACCATGCTCTCCCCGTTCTGCAGTAAATTTTCTTCGGTAGCGAAAATCGGCAAGGGTAGAAGTGTGCGGGGTTACTTTAAATAGAATGGTTCCACCGCGCCCGCCATCTCCCCCATCCGGTCCGCCACGCGGCTCATGCGCTTCCCTTCGAAAAGAGGCACAACCTTTTCCCCCATCCCCTGCTTTGATATAAATTTTTGCTTCATCGACGAAACGCATAGAAATCAGTCTAAAAAAATTATCGGAATTTTTGCCATCCGTGACTATTTTTATCAGGATCTCCCAAGTAGCCCCGGGGGATTCCCGCTTAAAAGCTTGCGGGAATGACAGAATATAATTCTACCTATCAAATAAGAAGGGCGATCACAAGGATCGCCCCTACGGAAAATTTTATATTTTATGGATAAAAAATTCAGAGATGAAATTATGCTGTTTTTTCTGCAGGATAAACGCTTACCTTTTTACGATCTTTTCCGAGTCGTTCAAACTTCACAACTCCGGTAACTTTTGCGAAAAGAGTCCAATCTTTTCCAACGCCAACGTTTAATCCTGGATGTATTTTGGTTCCGACCTGTCGAACGATGATCGTTCCGGCATTAATATTTTCTCCGCCGAATCTTTTTACTCCACGACGTTGACCATTCGAATCACGACCGTTTCTGGATGATCCACCTGCTTTTTTGTGTGCCATTGTAAGTCCTTATGTAGGGGCGTATCCTTTTTACCGCCCTTAATTGTGGGCGATCACAAGGATACGCCCCTACAGTTTAAGCATTAATTTTTTTGATTTTTATTTCTGTAAACTCTTGTCGATGACCCTGTTTTTTCGAATAACCTTTTCGTCGTTTTTTCTTGAAGACAAGAATCTTTTTCGCTTGGCCATTTCTAATAATTTCGGCTTCAACGGAGGCTGAATCAAGAAGAGGGGTTCCGATTTTAGCATCTTCGGCATTGCGATAAAAAAGAACCCGTTTAAAGCTGATTTCTTGACCTTCAACTCCTGGGATTTTTTCTACCTTGAGTGAATCTCCCTCAGCCACTTTATACTGTTTTCCACCAGTTTGAATAATTGCGTACATCGAAAACTCTCCTAAAATACAGATTAAATCATTGAATAATCACGAAAGACCCGACCTTTTATATCGAGTTGAAAGGTGAAGTCAAGGTTTTCGATGATTTTTTACTATTTCCTGGACCCGTTCTGAGGCAAAAAACAGCTTATTGGATTAAATTCAACTAAATTTGAGTTCTTTTAAAGTTTACAGAAGTTTTAACGGATTATCTTCTTCCTCCACGCCCTCCACCACCAAATCCTCTTCCCCCGCCTCCAAATCCTCCACCCCCAAACCCTCTCCCTTCAAATCCTCCTCCGCGAGAAAAGTTTTGAAAGTTCGACTCTCGTTGCGCTCCCATTTGACGTCCGCGATCTTCCTGTTGCAAATGATTGACAGAACTCCGGTCTAAATCCGAAGCGGGACGATCTCTCATTGCACTCTTGTGTTGATAGGTTGCTCTCGGTTCTCCCGGTTGAGCTTCGGCGCGCGTTTGCGTTTTTGAAGGGTTTACCGATTGCCAACTTTTCTGGTTATATTTCTGCCAGCTTCCATCAGAATTTTTTCGGTAAACATTTCCATCTCGCCCGGCGTAGACATTATTCGGAGTTTTTGCGACACTCCCCTGCGGCGTGCGAACCGCCGTTCCCGATTTTCCGGTCGAGGTTTGATAATGAAAGGCGGAACCTTCTGCGGTGCTTACATGTTCGGTCTTTGCCCAGTTTCCATTTTTCGAGGCGACCGAAGATCCCCATTGTCCATAAGGACCTGAACCTTGGCGAGTCGCCCCGTAAGCGCCGGTCCAAGGATTATATCCAGCAGCAACTGTTCGAGTCCCATTAGCCGTTTGCATCGTTGCCGCGCGGCCGTAAGTTCCTGTATTGGGGTTATACCAACCGGCTCCACCCCATCTTGCATACGGGCCGTAGTATCCTCCTCCATAACCATAGCCGGCGATCCATGGGTTATAGAATGCGCCAAATCCGTAGGTATAAGGATACGGGTTGTAAAATCCCCCACCCCAATAGGGGGGATAGGAATAACCGGTTCCGTAGGTCACCGCGGCTCCCAAGCCCGATCCTAAAAGAAATGTTCCGAGATATCCTGCGGTATAGCTCGATTCAACTGTGTTTGCGGCCGTTGAGTTTTGGGTCACATAGGTCACATTATAAAGCGGTGAAGAAGGAGGAATTTGATAAATCTCTTTGGGGATAGAATCTGCCACTTTCCACGGACCTTGCGGAGCATTCGAAACGAACCAGACCGCATTTTCGCATAAATAATACTGTTTGCCGATTTGGATCACTTTATCAGAACTGTTTGCTGCGTATTGAAGTGAAGTCCCTTCGATCGGTTTAAATTGGGGAGTTCCCACGTAGGATGCTTTCGCTTTTCCTTCTGCCTCTGATTTATTCACGACCACAGTGGTAGGAACTTGAGCCAAGAGGACCGCTTCTTCCGCTTCACGTGTGCCTGGCACCGATGCCAAGACATCCGCTTTGGGCGAATCGGCAGGGATATTTTTAAAATCTGCAGGTAAATCGTTTCCCGCGTAACTCCAACCGGTTCCTAAATTGGCGGTTCGAAACCATCGACCGGAGGTGAGAAAATAAAAGTTTTTATCCTGATGATCAAAAAAGAGATTGCTCTTGGTGTTGCTGGCAAAAGAGAGATTGGTTTCGGGAATCGTTGTGTAAGCGGGCGATCCTTCAAATTGAATCAACTCTGCAGGAGCCTTGCTGAATAGCACGCGAGGAACGGTTGCATTTTGCACCGATTTTGGAGGGATTTCTTTGAGTACATCCTCCCAATCTTTGTTGTTCGGGATTTTGGAAAAAGCGTCTGGGAGTTGTGTCACTCTTGTCCAAGGACCTTGAAGAGTATTTGAGGATAACCAGTTTTCGTTGGCTAAAAGAAAATATTTCGAACTAGGTTTATCATAAAGCAGCGTCCAGTTTGTATTGGCGACGAATTCTAAACTCGAAGTTCCTTCGACTGGGATTTTTAATGGTTCTCCATCGGTCCACAACAAAATCGCTGGATAAGTACTGACAAGGATCGGCGGTGGATCGGTTTTCACTGCAACTGCCTGAATTTTGCTTTCATTTTTTTTGACCGCGGCAACGAGTCGATCCAAAGAAAGATTGATATCACGTTTTGGAAAAAGTTGTTGGGTTAAATCCTTAAGTGGCTGGGCTTTTGCCGCTTCCAGGCTGGGAAAATCGATTTGGCTGATTTGAAGATTGTGAATGAGCACTTGATGCGTTTCAGTATTCGCATCGGTGAGCGCCTGAAAACGAATGACTCCCAAATTTGCTTCTCCCTTTTTCGGAGAGATGGAAAACGCGAGCGCTCCGTTCAATTCCCGCTGATCTTTCCAGGAATCTATTTGCGGTTGATACAAAATCAAAGTCTTTCCATCTTGGGTAATCTGTTTTGGCCAGGTTAGATTCGTTTGAGTGGTTGCCGAGGATGCAAAAGGTGAACTGATTAAAAAAATAGATAAAAAGAATGAGATTAAAAAACAGGGGAAAATTTTATTCCAGATTTTAGGATGAGTATGAGACGACATAAATCCTCCTCGAGACAGATAATATTTAGATGTAGGTTCTATGATTTATTTTAGAGAGGGGGGTGTGGGAAAGCAATGTCTGAATTGGAGAAGAGAGTAAGATGATGGAAGAAGTCTGGTTTTATTGGGGATCGGTAAAAACAATCAAATAATGATGAGATCCTGTAGCAACTTTTTTCTGAATGAACCGATTTTTAATAAAGCCGTACTTTATTTAAACAAAGGATTTGAAAATGGGAACTTATAATAAAACATTCATTAATTCTCCAAAAGCTCCAGTAAACCAAAGAATCGAAGCGATTTATGATTATGTAGGGGCTGTGTATGGTTCTAACAAAGATGCAAAATATGATGGCAATTTAACTGTTGCAGAAAGACAGAGTGTTATTGGTGAGTTTGGAGAATTTCGTCTTAACGCTGGAAAGCTTGAGTCACAAGAAATCGAAAGCTATCTTGCGAAAGCTAAGGAAAAATTTTTCCAGCGATTAAATCTTCTGGGAAGATGCCAATGGAATCCGGAACTTTCTCTTTATAAAACTTTTCAGAGTCAAAAAATTGGTGAAGCTCAATTACTTTCGGTTCCTCACGATTGTGCTTTGCAACTTGGATCTATGTATTTTTCAAATGGGGTAGAGCTACAAGTTGCGGCTAATCCGAATGTTTGGGTTTTTTTTGTAGAAGGTTTCGGAAGTAAAGAGACCGAAGGGGGAGAAGCAGCGCTTTTTAGGAGACTTTCTGAAGTTTTGGGACAAATTCCAATTTATAATCCATTGGAAAAAAATACTTTTAGCCTTTCAGTAATGCAAGAAGCTTCCAAAAAAACCAAGCGATCTGTTTTAGAATATCAAGCGATCGCTTTAGGACAGGTTTTTTTGACCATGGCAAGAAGAGGTGCTCAACTTTCGGATGAAACTTTAGATCAAGCTATAAATGTTCTTGAGTCATCTTATCAACGGCTTAAACCTGGTTATCAGATCGATCGCGACAAATTGAAAGAGGCATATTTTCAATTTGTATGGGAAAAAAAGCCAAGCTCTACAAGAGAGGTTTATCAAGCACTTGCTAGAGATGGAGCTTTGCATCGAAAATTGGCTCAAAAACAAAATCCTTTAGCTTCTGAGCTTACCCAGGCTTGTAATGAAATAAATGCTCGAGAGGTGAGAGAAAGTTTGAGAGGAAACCCTAAAAGAAAACGAGCACTGTTTCAGTTAGGCTTGGTTCATGTTCCGCTGGTAGAATCAATTTATGGCGCGGCGAAGAAAGCTCAATAGCATAGCCTAGAAATAGAGTTTTAATACCAGGTACATCTCTAATAGTGCCAGGCACGCTTACAACCTGTTGATTTTCATCCGGTTATTAAATGGTAAAAAACAGTTGTCACATCCTCAATTTACAGGCAAATATCCACCCTTACGAAATATTCAGAACAACTTTTTGTCAAAACAACCGATAACCACTAAACAGGAGTTTTATTTTTTATGGTCGATAAGAAGGCTGCATTACTTTATCACTCAGAAGGTCGTCCCGGCAAACTCGCTATTACTCCCACAAAGCCATGTGCTACTCAGGCGGATCTTTCACTCGCCTATACTCCAGGGGTGGCTGAGCCTTGTCTTGAAATCGAAAAAAACAAAGCAGACAGTTTTCTCTATACGGCGCGAGGAAATCTGGTCGCGGTCATCACCAATGGAACAGCGGTTTTGGGTCTTGGGAATATTGGTCCACATGCGGCAAAGCCGGTGATGGAAGGGAAAGCGGTTCTTTTCAAAGAATTTGCCGACATCGATGTTTTTGATTTGGAGGTCGCTGAAAATGATCCGGATAAATTTGTCGAGATTGTGAAAGCGCTCGAACCAACTTTTGGTGGAATTAATTTAGAAGATATCAAAGCGCCTGAATGTTTTTATATTGAAGAACGCCTCATCAATGAAACAAAAATTCCGATCTTTCATGACGATCAACATGGGACAGCAATCATCTCCACCGCAGCACTGATGAATGCCCTAGAGCTGACCGGTAAAAAGGCTGAAAACGTTAAAGCGGTTTTTTCTGGAGCAGGGGCGGCAGGAATTGCCTGCGCAAAAATGTTCATGACGATTGGAGTGAAAAAAGAAAATATTTTCATCTGCGATCGAAAAGGGCTCGTCACCAAAAATCGTGAAAATTTGGAAATGCATCGCGGATTTTTTGCGCAAGATTGCAAAGCTCAATCGCTTGCCGATGCATTAAAAGATGCGGATGTTTTTGTTGGCGTTTCTGAAAAAGGGCTTGTCTCGCAAGAGATGCTCAAGACGATGGCGCCGAATGCGATTGTGTTTGCGATGGCGAATCCTGATCCGGAAATTGGCTATCATGAAGCATTAGAAGTGCGTAAAGATATTATCATGGCGACCGGAAGATCCGATTATCCAAATCAGGTGAACAATGTTTTAGGGTTTCCTTTCGTATTTCGTGGTGCTTTAGATGTCGGTGCGACGAGAATTAATGAAGCGATGAAACTGGCGGCGGCGAAAGCGCTGGCACAATTGGCGAAAGAAAAAGTTCCGCTCTCTGTTTGTCAGGCTTATCAGATGGAAGAGTTGTCGTTTTGTCCAACCTATATTATTCCTAAAGCACTTGATCCGCGCGTGCTTTTATATGTAGCGCCAGCGGTTGCACAGGCAGCAATTGACTCGGGAGTTGCGAAACGTCCGTTCTCCGATCTGAAAACTTATCGTCAGAAATTGCTTGGTTTAATTGAGCAAAAATTTAAACGGGATGATTTGATGGAAGAGCTTTTTTTTTCGAATGAATTGCCGTTAGCAATGACAAGATAAAATTGTTCGTAGTGGCGCACGGCCGTGCGCCACTACAATTTTTAAATTTTGTCCTTTAAAAACCCACACAACCCTGAAAAAAAAATTTTTTTAATTAAATTTTTTTTTTTTGTTTTTTTTTTTTTTTTCTATTTTTTTGCTGTTTTAAATTAAATTTTATTTTTGTTGGTTGGGGCGCCCGGCGGGCCGCCACTACATTGTTTCACTTTTCTCCTTAATCCTCCGACACAACCCTGAAAAAATAATTTTGTGAATCGGGTAAAGAAGATACCAATAAAAAAATCCAAATAGTCCTTTCGGTTCGAAGAAGGCGGTTTGAATAAAGTGAGAACGATCTGGATTTTTTTCTGCCATCACTTCGAATTGCAGCCATGCTCTCCCTGGTAATTTCATTTCTGCTCGAAGACGAATCAAATGATTTTTTTGAACTTCTTCGACTCGCCAAAAATCGAGTGCATCTCCGATGATTAAATTGTTTGGATTTCGTCTTCCTCGCCTCATTCCGATTCCTCCGACGAGACGATCTAAAAAACCTCTGAATTTCCAGGTCCAGTTGAGATAAAACCAACCTTGATTTCCCCCAATGCTAGAAAAAACTTTGAAGACTTTCTCGGGCGAAGCTTCTATTTCGGTTTGGCGAGTTTCGATGATCATTCCTTCTCGGGTTTCGAGATTGAGTGGAAGAAAATTTTTTTTCTTGATGAGAGAAGAAGAAGTCGACCAAATCGTTTCAACCTCTGCTTTTTGAATTCTTTGGAGAGCAAATTCGACTGCTTGTAAATAAGAGATCGGTTGAATCGTGGGAAAAATTTTTCTTGCAGTTGAATCTTTGCAAATTACATCGTTTTTTAATCCTTCAATCAAAGGATGAGAAATCGAAGCGGGAATTGGTGTGACAAAATCAATCCAGTACGAAGAAAGTCTTGGGGTTAAAACCGGTACACGAATGAGATATCTTTTCAGACCGCGAACTTTCGCATATCCGAGCATCATTTCGCCGTATGTCAGAACATCCGATCCTCCGATCTCTAAAATTTTTCCGATACTTTCTGGGACCTCAAGACTATAAATTAAATAATAAAGAACATCTCGAATCGCAATCGGCTGACATAAGCTTTTTGCCCATCGGGGGGCGATGATAATCGGCAAACGTTCGGAGAGATAACGGATCATCTCGAAAGAGATGCTTCCAGAACCGATGATAATGGCAGCCCTGAATTCGGTGACAGCAACTCCCGATGAGCGAAGTAGGTCTCCCACTTCATGGCGGCTTTGCAGATGAGGGGAAAGGTTTGATTCTTCCGAGCCGAGTCCTCCAAGATAGATAATTCGTTGAACTCCTGCTTCTTTCGCCACTTTTCCAAAATTAATTGCTGCCTGCCGATCCCGCTCTTCGAAATCTTTTTCCCCCGCTTGCATCGAGTGGATGAGGTAATAAGCGACATCGATATCTTTCATCGCTTTTTTGAGCGATTCTTCGGAAAAAAGATCCCCTTTTATCACTTCGAAGTTTTTCCAATTTCTACCTTTTAAATTTTCAGGATTGCGAGCGAGGCAACGGACGAAATATCCTTTCTCGAGGAGACGAGGGACTAGTCTGCCACCGATATAGCCGGTTGCACCGGTGACAAGAATTCGAGGAGAGGAATCAGGCATGCTTTGATTTTAAAGCATTTGAAAAAGATGTCATTGTAAAAAAGCATTCGGAAGAAAGTTACGCATCAAATCATTTGCGTAGATTTTCCTTTTCCCAATGGTCGGTGGGAGATTCCTGCCTATGTAGGAATGACAATTTAAAAACGGACTATCGAAGTCCCGCAGGGGCCTTCAAGCTTACTCGATCCGATTTTGCCCATTTCAAATTTTCTTCCCTTTTTCCAGCAACGCCCAATTTTTCAAAAAGAAAAACAAATTTGGATTCGAGCGTATCTCCAATCGCCGATTTTACTCCGTCAGGAAGTGAGCAGAACTCCCGCTTGAACGGGCCAAAACCTTTTTTGCGGGTTTTATAGAGAAATTGTTCTTCGGTTTCAGTCTCTTTTTTCTCATCGGCACAATTGGTTTTTAGCCAGTGGTAGATTTTTTCTTTCAGCTCTTTGGGGAAAGAAGCGTGGTCATAAATCATGTTCTGAAAACCGGTCGCCAAATGAATTTCAGAAGCGGCAACTTTTGGAAAACGGTCGAAAAGTTCATCCGGTAAAGTGGAAGCGCCATGTTGAACCGCGCCGCTTAAATGATATTCATCTCGAGCGACTTTCGAAATATTTTCGAGGGTTTCGAAATCGAGTTTTACTTTTGCGACTGATCCATCGGGGAGAGGAATTCCGCCATGACTCGTTCCAGTTTGTACGCTCATTTTTGAAATGCCAACGGCGTTAGGCGCAATCTTCGAAAGAGTTTGCTGATAGCCATCCATAAAAGCTTGAAGTTCTTCGACGGTTGAATTTTTGTGTCCCACTTCTCCAATTTCTCCACCGACAGAAATCATCACGTTTGCCGGCTGTTTTTCTCGAATGTATTTGGTGTATTCGGCGCAATGTTCAAAATTGGCTCTCTGCTGCTCAGTGATAGTTGGATGAGAGAGATCCACTAAGGTGGAGGTATCGATATCGATATTGTAAAATCCGGCAGCAATTGCTTCATCGATCAGATCATAAATTGCTTTGAGCTCTTTATCACGGTCAGCCGAATTATATTTTTTCGCATTGACCTGAAAGTGATCCCCTTGAACATAGAGTGGGCCTTGATATCCCTCTTTAATCGCTGCAGCGGTAATGGCAGCTGCATATTCAGCCGGTTTTTGAAAGGTGTAGCCGATTTCAGAACGAGCAATTTCAAAAACAACTGGAAAAGAATTTGTTTTGTGAGCAGCTCGGAGGATCGATCTTGCAACTTCATAGGTCATTCCGCGAATATTGATCGCTGGGGTGGTAAAGCCGGTTGCTTTTTTGCTTCCCATCGCTTCGTAGAGCGGTTGAATCGAGCTGAGGTGAATGTCGAGTGCGGCGGCGGAGGCGCGTATTAGCCATCGGGCCGCTTCTTTCAATTGTGCGTCTTCAGCAAAAATGGCGGTGAAGAGGAGTGATTCGATCAGCTTGTCTTTCAAAAGTTGTGAGTTTAAGATTTCGACATGATCTTCTTTGACACGAAGAACTTCTTTGATTCCTAAAAGTAATTCTTGGGAGGTTTTAAATTCCATAATTTTTTCCTCTATTTAATTTTTGCTTGTTTTATTTTTCCGATGTTGATCGGTCTCGCTGAACCAATAGGTTTCTCTCATTCAAAATCAATGAAATTAATACTGATCAGGAGATTAAATATAGGGAGTGCTTTTAACGTTAACTGCATTTGAAGGCAAGTGGGAAGTCACTCCCCAAAGACCTGGGCTGAAAAAACCTCGATTTTACAATCTTTTTCTTGATAGGCGTTTTCGGGTAATCCTGCTTTGAGGCAGGTCTGGGTTAGGAATTCTTCTCGATTCCAACCATATTCTGTGGCGACTTGTGGGAGTAGCAAACCACGATGTTGATTTTGCGTGATGAGCAGTCCATGTTTTCCGACCTCAATTTCATTAATATTTTTGATCTCTTGAAAAGGGGTTAAGACCGAAATCTCAATTTGAACCTCTTCCAATTCTTTCGAAGTAAGAGGAAGAAAACGATAATCTTGGGTCGCCGCTGCGATGGCAACTTCTTTCACGGTTTCAAATAAGGGGATATTTGAAACGAGATGTCCGATACAACCGCGGAGTTCGCCGTGATAATGAAGCGTTACAAATGCCCCTGTTTTTTGTTGAAGAGTTGGAAGAGAAGTTTGAATCGAGGTAGTGTTGTCTCCTCGAAGAAAACTTTCCAAAGTTTTTCGGGCGATTGAAAGAAGCTCTTTTTGGGCGGTTTCATTCAGCATAAAACCATTAAGTGACTTGATTTATTGTTAAAAGAATTGTTCTTTTCGGTAATGATTGCTTTTACCATTTTTTTAAAAGTCCTAGGAATCATTATTTTTGGATTATTTCTATTTTTATTTTTTTCTTTTGGAGCTGCTTTCTATTTCTCAAAACAGAAGAATCTGATTTTCGATTTTCTCAAGGCATTTCTATTCGATTTTTTGCTCTCTATTTTACTCTTGTTTGTTTTTCCCTGGGTTCGCCTTTTTAATAAAATTTTTCCATCTTCTGTAAAACGCCCTTCCACTCATCGTCTCCCGATTCTTTTGATTCATGGGTATCAGATGAATTCAAATAGTTGGCTGATGTTTATTCATTTTTTAAAAAAGTTAGGATGTAGTTCACTCTACACTTTTGAATATTCTCCCTGGAAAAGTATTGAAGAGGTGAGTGAGCTTCTTTCTGAAAAAGTGGCTCAAATCCTCCAAGAGGAAAATAAAACGAAACTTAATATCATCGCCCATAGTTTGGGAGGATTGGTTTCCCGCTATTGGATTGAAAAATCAGATGGTAAAAACAAAATTTGTCATCTTGTGACACTCGCCTCTCCTCATCAGGGAGGGAAGATGAGCCGTTTGGGGGTGGGGAAGGCAATCCAACAAATTACCTATCAAAGTGAATTTATTCAAAAACTTGGGAAACCGAATCCTCCCGCTGGAAGCAGTTATTTGGCGATTTATACTTTCATGGATCAACTGATATTTCCGGTTGAATCGGCAAAAATGGAAACGCTGGATCATTTACCGATTAAAAACTTTTCGGTTTCAGGGGTGGGGCATTTATCGATTCTTTTTTCCCGCTCTGTGATTCAACGAATCTCGGAAGATTTTGAGGGGTGTTGATATCCACCACTCAATTCATTAGGGGAGGAAGGATCTGGATCGAGGCGATGAAAGTAAATCAGAATACAGGCAACAACGCTAATGGGGAGCATCAGAAAATTAAAAAACAGAAGTGGAAGGGTATAAATTTTCAGAAAAAATAAAATCAGCATGACAAGCCAGCAGTAGGAGGCAGGAACCATCGCTTTTTGAAACTGCAAGCGGATTCCAGGGCCTTTCGCCTCTTTGGGATACCAGGGATAAATAACCAAAGTTTGAGCAAAAAGGAGTTGAAGTAAAAACAGAAAGAAAGCGGCGGTTTGAAAGGTTGAAAAAGTTTCCACTCTTTTTTGGTAGAGAAAAATAAAAGTTAAAATCAAACCGCCTATGTAAGCAATTTTGACGTAGGGGCTATTTCGATGGAAGAAAGTTTTGAGCATTTTCTAAAGAACTAAAATGAAACAACCGCAAATTCAATCTATTTCGTGGGGAAACGGGCCGCTCTCTTTTTTAAAAGGGCTGCGAGACGAAAAGAAACCGTTTTGTCTTTATTCGGGAAATAATCAAAGATACTCCTATATCGGCGCAAATCCGCTCGTCGAATGGTATTTCTATCCGGATCGGCTGGAAAAATATTCCAAAAATGAAAAAACGGTCGTTCACGAAAATCCATTTGAACAAATTCGACAGATGATTCCATTCCCCGCGATCAAAGCCTCTCCTTTTTTCAGTTCCGGATGGGTCGGCTTTCTGAACTATGAAATGGGGGCATTTGCCGATACCGCTTTTCCAAAACGAGATTTAAATTCCAACACGCTTCTGGGATGGTGGGGATTGTATGATCCGATTTTTATTTTTGATCATCTAAAACATGAAGCGTTTATTTCTTCGTGGGGACTCGATGAAGAGATGAGCTCGAGCGAAAAACGGGCTTTAGATAGGATGGAAGCGTTTCGTAGGGGCGACTCCATGCGGTCGTCCAATATTTTCGGAAAATCTAATGAAGGGAAGAATTCAGACGAGCGAGATTGGGTTGTCCCTACAGTAGTTTCCAACGCTGAATCCAACTTTACTAAGGAGGAATATCTTTCTTCCGTCCAAAGAGTTCTGGATTATATCCATGCCGGAGATTGCTATCAGGTCAATCTTTCCCAGCAATGGTCTGCCAAAATTTCTGAAAAGATAAATCCCACTTCTCTTTTTTGTGAGCTTTCAGAAAAGTATCCTGCTTCTTATACTGCTTTTATCAATCTCGGAGAAAGACAGATTCTTTCTTTTTCTCCCGAAGAATTTTTATCGATTCACGATCATAAAATTGTCACCCGACCAATTAAGGGAACTCGAAAAAGAGTTTTGAAAGAAGAAGATGATGAGAAAGTGATTGCAGAATTAAAAAGTTCAGAGAAAGATCAATCGGAACTTTTAATGATTGTCGATTTGGAAAGAAATGATCTTGGAAAAGTTTGTGAAAAAGGGTCGATAGAAGTTCCTCATCTGAAGCAGGTCGAAAGCTTAAATTATGTTCATCATCTCGTGGCAACGGTGCAAGGAACTTTAAGGAGTGAGATTCATCCAGCAGATGCCCTTCGAGCGCTTTTCCCGGGAGGATCGATTACCGGTGCCCCGAAAAAAAGAGGGATGGAAATCATCCAAGAACTTGAACCGGATCCTCGAGGGGTGTATACCGGAGCGATCGGTTTTTTTGATTATTCTTCTCTCGCTTCGTTTAACATTCCGATTCGAACTTTTGAGATAACGGATGGGAAAATTCGGTATGGCGCCGGTGGGGGGATTGTTGCAGAAAGTGATCCTCTCAAAGAATATGAAGAGACATTAGCGAAGGCGAAAATGTTTTTGGAGTTGTTTAGATGATTACTGCTGATGAGGTTTAAGTAGGGGCGAACCTTGTGTTCGCCCTGAAAATGTTGGCAATGATGTGAGGATTGGCGATTCTACACGCAATCAGGGCGAACACAAGGTTCGCCCCTACAAGAGCCTGAATTAGGTCATTTTTTATGAAACCAAAAGTTTATCTCAACGGAGTTTATTTCGACGAAGATCGGGCAGAAGTTCCGATTACCGATCGTTCTTTTTTGACCGGGGAAGGGCTTTTTGAAACCCTCCGCGCTTACCAAGGTCATGTATTATTTCTTCCAGAACATTTCAAACGGTTTGAGTCAGGTGCAAAAGTTTTGAATCTTAAAATTCCGGTTTCGTTGGTAAAATTGAAAGCACTTGTTGAAGAAACGTTGCATCTTAATCAGCTATCCAACGCGGTTATTCGAATCTATTTAACTCC
>CAZQOW010000027.1:0-17812 GCA_964595045.1 uncultured Pseudomonadota bacterium | reverse complement strand
TCAATCATCACCCCTATTTTGACATGCGGATCATATTCGATTTTTTTTCTCGAAAGATCTTTCTGAACTTCTTGAAGAATCTGCTTACTCTGCCTAAGTTCTTCGAGATTCGAAATCATTGGAAACATGATACGAAGTTTTCCGAAGACACTTGCCCGAAGCAACGCACGCAGTTGCGTTCGGAAAAGATTTTTTTCTCTGAGGGATAAGCGTATCGCCCGCATACCGAGAGCGGGATTAATTTCCCTCTCATATTGATATTCGGTTGGAACTTTGTCTGCCCCGATATCGAGGGTTCGAATCGTTACGTTGGAAGGATACATTGCCTTTAAAACTTTCCGATAATTTTCAAACTGCTCTTCTTCAGTTGGAGGTTTCTCCCGATTCAAATACAAAAATTCAGTTCGATAAAGTCCGACCCCTTCCGCTCCATGCTCTTTGATCGAATCGATCTCTTCGGTTAACTCCATATTGGCAGCAAGATGAATTCGAAACTGATCTTTGGTTTCCGCTGGAAAGTGAATCTCTTTAAGCAGTTTTTTTTCGGCGATCACCGCTTTTTTCCGAGCAAAATCATAAACCTTTTTTTCTGCTTCAGTAGGATGAAGAATGACGATTCCTTTGGTCGCATCAATAATCGCTGTCGCTCCGGTTTGAGCTTTTTGGAGAATTTTGGAACAAGCAACAATCGCCGGAATTTGGAGTGCTCTCGCCACGATCGCTGTATGAGAAGTTTTTCCTCCCATCTCTGTCACAAATCCACCAATCTTGAATTTGACCAGCTGGGCGGTATCTGCGGGGGAGAGATCATGTGCCACAATAATCGAATTGGGAGGGATTCCGCTCAAAGAATCTTCGGCTGTACCAACCAAATTTTTCAACAATCGATCACCAATATAATCGACATCACTTTTTCTCTCCCGAAAATATTCTTTGTCGACATCGAGAAAAACCTGTTTGATTCTATCGAGAGTTTTTTGGAGAGCCCATTCTGCATTGATTTTGAGCGATTTGATCGAATTTAATGTGTTTTTTATCAGCATTTCATCCTGAAGAATCATGCTGTAAGAATCGAGAATATGGATTTGATCGCGCCCCCCATAACGACAGAGTCGATCTTTAATTTTTTTCAACTGCTCTTCTGTTTTTTATAGGGCGGTTTTAAAACGTTGGCTTTCGGAAGCAAGTTCCTTGTTTTAAATCCAATAATGAGGGATTTGAATATCAGCTTTTTCAATGAGGTAAATCGAGGCTTGGACGATTCCGGATGAAACAGGAATTCCACGAACATGGATCGAATGACTTCTTTTCTTTTTTTTGGATTTCATAAGATACGAGGGTCATTCAATAGAGAGGACGGATAACTCTCCTCCAAGATTACCTGTCGCAGTTAATCTTCTCCAAATTTGTTATTAATGAGCTCTTCAATCGCTTCGATCGATTCGGAAGCATCCGACCCTTCAACCTGAACAGTAATCTGAGTCCCTTTTGCGGCTGCCAACATCAATACTCCCATAATTGACTTTGCGTTTACCGACTGTTTTTTATTGGAGATGGTTACTTCGGAATTGAATCGATTGACGGTTTTCACTAGTTGTGCTGCAGCTCGGGCATGGAGTCCCAACTTGTTACTGATGGTAAATGTTTTGGTAATTGTTTTCATTGAATCTTCTCTAAAATTTTTGTCGCCTGTGTAATATGTCTTTGACCATATTCTAGGATAAATTGTGCCACTTGAGATAAATTCAAATCTTCGGATAACGTAGTCAACTTAACGAGCATCGGAAGATTGACTCCGGTTACCAACTCGACTTCCCCTTTTTTCAAAAAAGAAAGACAGAGATTGGAAGGGGTTCCACCAAACATGTCAGAGAGAAGAAGTACCCCTTTTCCTTGACCCGCCTTCATAATCGTTTCTTCCAAAATTTTCTTATAATGGGGAATATCGGATTGCAGGACTGAAATAGGATAAATTCCCGATTTTTCCTTGATGATCGCTTCGGTTGCCTTCACAAGCTCTTCCGAAATCTGACCATGAGTAATAACAATAATTCCGATTTTCATATAGCCCGCTTTTGATAATCAGACGATGAAATGTCCATCGCCAGTTTGAACTCTATGATTGAAATATCATCCTCGATAAATGTCCCGGTGATCTAAATCAACCCAAAAATTTTTCTTTTCGAAATATTCTTTAAAATATTCTGCCAGACTCACAGAGCGATGTTTTCCTCCAGTACATCCAAAAGCAATTGTTAAATAGGACTTTCCCTCTTTGGCATATTGGGGAATCAAGAAGTTCAGTAATTGGGTAATATGTCGAATGAACTTTTTTGTCTCCACCCTTTTGAGCACAAAATTCTGCACTTTTTGATTCGTTCCGTTCAGCATTTTTAAAGCAGGATTAAAATAGGGATTCGGCAAAAATCTCACATCGAATGTTAAATCACATTGTGGTGGAATTCCATATCGATATCCAAAGGAAAGAAGACTTAAAGGGAGTTTGGTTGGTTTTTGTTTTCTATCCAATAGATTCAAAAGAGCTGCCCTCAACAAAGCGCCATTCATATAGGTTGTATCAATATAATAATCAGCCAAAGATCGAATCGATTCAGAAATTTTTTTTTCTTTTCGAATCGCTGCCAAAAGATTTCCTTTTTTACTCAGCGGATGTTTTCTTCTCGTTTCAGAAAATCTCCGGATTAGAACCAGTTCGGAAGAAGTTAAAAAAAGTATTTTGAGATGGGGAATTTTTTTTCTGAGATGAGAAAGATTTTTTTCCAGCTCTTTGAAGAAATTCGGACTTCTTTCATCCATTCCAAAAGCAAAAGGAACATTTTGTTTTTTCGAAAGTTGCTTTTGTAAATAATATTCAAAGAAAGAGTATGGAACATTATCCATACAGTAAAAACCGGCATCTTCCAAAATGCGAAGCGCAGTCGATCTGCCGGCGCCTGACAAACCGGTTACTAAAATAAATGGTTTTGAGGAAGAAGACATGCCTGATTTTCCCTTACTCGAGCGATCCCCAAAGAGCTTTGCTTAATTTCTCCTGAGCCAAAATTTCTCGATTCAAACGTTCTTGAAATTCTTGCGCAGAAAAATGCCCACGCTGTTTTAGGAGATGATTTCTGGCAGCTACTTCAAGCAGAGTGGTAATATTTCTGCCAGGTCTAACTGGAATTTTAAGATAAGAAACTTTAACATCTAGAATGGTAAATTTTTGATCATCGATTCCCAATCGATCATATTCTTGCGCCGCATCCCAATCGACTAGCTCCACGACAATCTCAACTATTTTTTGATCACGGGTCGAAGCGATTCCAAAAAGATCTTTGATATTGATAATCCCCAAGCCGCGGATTTCCATATGGTGCTTGATAACCCCGGTTCCGACTCCTGAAAGAGTTGCTGGAGGTTTTTTTCGAATTTCGACCACGTCATCGGCAACCAAACGATGTCCTCTTAAAATCAAATCGAGCGCACATTCACTTTTTCCAATTCCACTTTTTCCGATGATCAAAACGCCCACCCCAAAAACATCGACCAAAACCCCATGAATGGTGGTGGATGCAGTTAACTTATCTTCCAAAAATTTTGTCACTCGATTGATAAAAGTACTGGTGAGAAGATTGGTGGAAAAAACCGGAATATTGTTTTTTTCTGCCTCTTCAATCAAAATATCGGGGATCGGATTTCCTCTCGAAATCACCATGCAAGCCAAATCAACTTTGCAGATTTTCTCAACAATGGATTTTAGTTTTTTTTTCGGAAGTGATTGAAGATAGGCAATCTCAGATTTTCCCAATACCTGCACCCTGCCAGAATGCAGATTAGAGGTGTCTCCGGTAAGCGCCAGCCCGGGCTTTTGAATTCGTGGAATCGTGACTTTTTTGGTGACCCCTTTCCTTCCGGCCACCAGTTGCAGGTTCAGATTATAATCAGCATCATGAATAAAATCAGCTACCTGTATACTAATCATAGGTTAATTTTTTTCGTCTGCTGCCGAAAGAATGGCATAAATTTCATCGTTATTTTTTGCTTCTTTCAAGTTTTCTCGAATCGATTCATCTTTGAGCATTTTTGAAAGTCTAGCGAGTATTTTCAAATGCATTCCAGCTGCATTTTCAGGAGCAATAATCGCAAAGAAAAGATAAGTACGATCTCCATCTTGGGAATGAAAATCGATGCCATTCAAACTTCTACCAAAACAGGCAGACATTTTTTTGGCTGAAGAAAGTTTTCCATGGGGAATGGCTACTCCATGACTAATTCCAGTACTTCCCAACTTTTCTCTTTCTTCGAGGACCGAGAAAAGCTCTTCTGGTTTCATCGAGGGATCCACTTTTCCGAGAAGATTCGAGAGTTCTTGAAGAACCTCTTCACTATTTTTAGCTTTTAACCTGTCGATAATTGCTTCTCGAGGAAGAATAGAAGTAAGACGCATGATAATTTGATTCCTTTTCTTTCAAGGTTACCAAAAAGCAAGGAAACTGGACAGCTTAAAAGCGGTCATTGGCTTTCCAATCGCTCATCACCGCTTACTGTTTTTATTCATTCTTCGGTCCAAAGGTAGGATCTACCGACTTATGATCTTTAACAATTTCTTTATGTTTTTTGAGTTGTCGCTCCACTTTATCAATCAGGAGATCAATCGATGCATACATATTGTCCGACTCTTCCACTCCATGAAATTTGAAATTTTTTGCGGTAATCGTTACTTCCGCCAACTGTCTAATTTTTTGAACTTCCACAACAAAATGCGCTTCAATCGGTTCATGAAGAAATTTCGCAAATTTTTCCGCTTTTGACTCGATATATTCTTTTACCGCGGGCGACGTTTCCAGATGACGAAAAGTAATATGAACTTGCATAAGACACCTCTTGGTTATTTGTCATACCTGTCCTTTTTCGGAGAAGGAGTTTCCTATAAAAACGATCAAGAATGACAATCTATATTAGATAGTTAAAAGAACTGTTTTCTTTTTGAAGAAGGAAGAATTCCCAAAAGTTCACGATATTTCGCAACCGTTCTTCTGGCAAGATCAATTTTATGAGATTTTAAAATCGTCACAATTTTCTGATCGGAATAGGGGGATTTAGGATTTTCCTGACTCACAATCTGTTTGATCTTGTCTTTGATCACTTCACTCGCAACTGAATCCCCTTCACTGGAGGGAACCCCATTGTTGAAAAAGAATTTCAATTCATAAATTCCCTGTGGAGTATGGACATATTTGTTGGTTGTGACGCGCGAAACCGTTGATTCATGCATCTCAATCTCTTCAGCAACATCTCTCAAAATCATCGGTTTTAAATGCCCAATCCCTCTCTCAAAAAATTCTTTCTGAAATTTCACGATCGCTTTGACTGTCTTATAAAGAGTTCTCTGACGCTGATGAATGCTGCGAATCAGCCAGAGTGCTGACTTGAATTTTGTCTGAACATATTCCTTCGTATTTTCGTTCGAATTCAAATTGCGAAGCATATTTTGATAGAAAGGGGATAGTTTCAACTTCGGAAGTCCATCTTCATTGAGAACGACAATCCAGTCTCCTCCCACCTTATAAACATAGGCATCAGGGGTAATATATTGGGCCGAGGATTCGATGAATGGACGACCCGGTTTCGGCTCAAGCTCATGAATCATTTTGGCGAGATTTCCAACCTCTTCGATCGAAATCTTCATCCCTTTCGCTATTTTTTTGTAATCTTTTCTTTCAAGATCAGACAAATGTTCTGAAATGAGCTTTTCAAGAATCTGTCTATCATGCCCGAAAAATCTGACTTGGAGGAGCAAACACTCTCTCAAATCTCTCGCGCCGACCCCAGGAGGATCAAAATTTTGAATTCTTTGCAAAACCGCTTCGACCTTTTCAATCGGAACTTTCATTTTTTCAGCGATTTCGTCTAACGAATCTTGGAGATATCCATCTTCGTTAATCGCTCCAACAATCAAGGCACCTAATTCTTCTTCATCCGGCGAAAAGCTAGAGAGTTGGAGTTGCCACATCAGATGATCGGAAAGATTCTCTTTTTGGCTTAAGGTATTTTCATAGGAAGGAAGCTCTTCAAGCCCGCTCGAGATCCGTTCCGGAGCGTTATAGGTATTCAGATAATCATCCCAATCAAAATCTTTTGGCTCTTTGAGTTCTCCTTCGGGCGAGCTCATCACCTCTTCGCTTTTATTCTCGAGCTGTTTTTCTAGCGGATTTTCATCTTCGGAGGTTTCGGAAGTTTTTGTTTCGATCTGAATCTCTTCTCCATCAGATTCTTCTTCTAAGACTGGGTTTTCAAGCATTTCATCTCGAACCACCTCCAACAATTCCATTCGGGATAACTGTAAAAGCTTGATTGCCTGTTGCAATTGCGGAGTAATTACAAGACCTTGGGAAAGTTTTAAATTTTGCCTAATTTCGAGAGCCATAAATAATCATCATTTGTGGGTTATACAACCGTGCACCTTACAACCTTATTTTTTCGTAATGACAAAAGATCTATCCAAAAACCATGCCACACTTTCAATGATAGTCGTGCACAATTTCGATGTCAAGAAAAGCGGTTCCCTGAGGAGCCAATTTATTGTATGAGCGGGCTGATCTACTTAATTTTATTTAGAAAAATTTAACAAAATGAACCAAGAAAAATTAAACCAAGCAATCAAACTTTTTGATCAGGAAAACAGCCAAGATCCAAACCAGCAGATCTCGAATGGAAAAGAGTATCCAAAAGAGCTGCTTTATTCAAAATGGCTGGAAGATTGGATAAGAAAGCTTGAACCGAATCCTTCCGAAACGCTTCTTCTCGCTTCTCATTCTCAACATCTTTGTCGGTGGATGATCCCTCGCTCCACCTTTGAAGAAGGAAAAATCGGATATCTTCAGTGGCGAAAAAAGCTTTACCAATTTCATGCAGACAAATCGGCAGAAATCTTAAAAAAGGTTGGCTATTCGGACGAAGTCATTCAAAAAGTGCAATCAATCCATCTGAAAAAAAACCTAAAAACGGCCCCCGAAGTCCAGATTATGGAAGATGCACTCTGCCTTGTTTTTTTGGAATTTCAATTCGAAGAGTTTATTCAAAAAACCGCAAAAGAAAAAATCCCTCAAATTATTCAAAAAACCTGGGGTAAAATGAGCGAAAAAGCAAAAGAGTTTGCGCTAAAAATCTCTTTTTCGAAGGAAGGATTTGAACTAATCAAAGAGGCTTTGAATTTGTAATCGGAAAATATTTCCTGCACATGACCAGGAAACTTCTTATGCTTTTAATTTCTTAATTGCATCATCGACATATTTAGGATTCCACCAGTAGAGAGAATCTAAAAGGGCAATTCCTTCTTTTTTGATTTCTAATTTTCTATCAGGATCGCTTTTGATTTTGGCAAGATATTCTGTGGCTACCTGATCCAAAAATCCCGCCCTTTCAGCCTTGGGAAGAGATTCGTAGATTTTTTTGAAATAATCTTTTTTTGTATCAATTCTGAAGCTAGGATTTCTCGTAGTGGATGCACTTGCAGCAAGATAGTTGGTTAATTCATCCAACAAGGTCGAAATTGAAACGCCATTAAAATGAGCTTTCAACAAAAGAAGAGGTTGAGAGTTTCTCGATCTCGACCAGATTATATAAGTGACTCTTTCTTGCCAAGTTGAAGAAAGAAAATCCAAAACATCAGCTAGGATTTGATCTGATTTTATTTTTTCAAAGAAGATTCCGCCTCTAAACGTTGCTTTGATTGCATATGGGATAATCTCGGAACCTTTTTCAAATGGATTGGGAACCATTTTTCGCAAAGCCGGCAAAAAATCTTTTTCATCTTTTATATCATTATTATAGAGAGAAGTGATTGCCGCAGCTTTTTTTGTCTCCAATCTTTTTGCAGCAAGTTCCGGACAAAAATCGTCTGAAAAAAAAGTTTCATCCATTGGAGAAAGATTATGACTGAATTCAGAACCTAAAATTCTACCACAGATTTGGTTTCGAGGAATCAGATCAGCATTAATTATAAGAGAGGAAGGAAAATAGTTTTTTCCAAGAAAAGAAATCAAAGGGGCATAATTATAAGAATCATTTCTTGTCCCGAGAGTATACCGAATTCCCCAAGCAAAATCCTCACTGTGTTGACTAAATCCGACTGAAAAAAGAAAAGCTGCAGCATGCTGTTCAAGAGGAGTCAGATCTGTTTTCCAAGAGGGAGAACTGGTAATAACTTCTGGTTTAGAATTCGAATTTTTAAACAAACTATAAAACAGCTCCGCTTGGCGATAACTTTTACCGAATAAATAATCTACCTTGGAAAAACATTGAAGAAGAGTATTAACCTCGCCAATATCTCTTCCTCTTTGAAAAGCATCGGTTAAAACCTTGGCGGTAATTTTTACAGGATCAGCGTATTTATCTTGCGCCATCCGTTTCATTTCTTTTTGAGACCATGTTCCCGCTTTGCATAAAGCAAGTGTAGAAGTATATAAATCAGTTTTTTCAACTTTTTGACGAAAATGTCCCATTTTTTCTCCTAACGAGGGTAAAGAATCAGTTATTCTTTATAATTCAACCTCTTGTCAACCCCTCCGCTAACTGCTAATCATTTAAAACTGTGAAATTTAGAAGATTAGTCAAAATTTTGGTGTTTCCAGTTCTCTTGAGTGGAGTCAGTTGTTCATCACCCGAACCGACTGATACAGTTGCGAAAGTTGCCGGAGAAACAATCACGGTGAAAGATTTGATACAGGCGATTTATCGGGAAGGAGAAAAATTCGGGGATAAAAATTTCCAGAGTAGTGAACGATTTGAAGAGGTAAAAAGAAGATTTTTGCAAGATCTAATCCAGAAGAAAATCTTAGTTCATGAAGCAAATAGCGAAGGAATCAAGGTTTCCGATGAAGAGTTGGAACAGGAACTAAGAAATTACAAATCGAGATATACCGAAAAAGATTTTCAGGCGATTCTAGAAAAACGAAAAATTGATTATTCAACCTGGCGAGAGATAAAAAAAGCAAATTGGGTAATTAGCCGACTTTTGAAAGAAAAAGTTTTTGCTTCTATCGAAATTTCAGATGAAAAAACGAAATCATATTATCAAGATCATTTAAAAGATTTTAGGCAACCAGAAATGGTTCGTATTCGACAAATTCTGACAGACACTAAAGAAAAGGCTCAAGAGATTTTAAAAAAATTGAATGCGGGAGAGAATTTTGCGAAATTAGCCCATGATTACTCTCTTTCTCCCGATCGGGCAAATGGGGGAGATCTGGGATATATCCGCCGAGGTTCTTTTCCTAAAGAGTTTGAAATCAGTTTTGATTTGGAAGAGGGAGAACTTTCTCCTGTTGTCTCCAGTTTATACGGCTTTCATATTTTCAAGGTTCTAGATAAAAAGCCGGAAATGCAAATGACGTATGAAGAAGCAAAACCTCAAATAGAAGAGTTATTACGATCCAGAGAAGAGGAAGAACTTTTTAAAAAATATTACCAAGAACTTCAAAAGAAATATCCAGTTGAAATTAATCAATCTGTTTTAAAGAAGGTGGTGTTGTGATGTTGACCGTTTTTAAATTTTTACGAAAAATGATATCGGAAATGAGCATCCAATCAATTTTTCCGCTCCTGCTGATATTTTTCTCTGCTTCAATCGCTCAAGGGGAAATCGTTGATAAAGTGGTGGCAACGGTTAATCAAGAACCGATCACTCTCTCCGATCTTAACCGAATCATTTCTAACTATAATAAGGAAATGGGAAAACTCCCCCAGGCTCGTCAGCGAAAAGTAGAACAGGAAGATTTGAAACATGAGGCACTCAATCATCTGATCGAAGAAAGTCTTTTAAGCCAAGATATGGAAAAGCAGGGAATTAAAGTCACTGAAGAAGATGTGTCCGGCGCAATTGATACCATTCTGAAAAGAAACAAACTGGGTCAGGAAGGATTAAAAAAAGAGCTGAATCAAAAAGGATCAAGCCTCGAAGAATATCGGAAAGAAATTAAAGAGCAGCTCAAAAGATTTCGATTTATTGGCCAGGTTTTCGGTTCCAAAATCAAGGTGAGCCAAGAAGATGTCAACAATTTTTACGAGCAGAACTCGGACAAATTAAAAGATGTGCAAAAAATTCATATCGCACAAATCGTGATCCCATTTGCTGTCGAAGCCCAGATGAAAGAAGCAGAGAAAAAAGCAAATGACATTTATAAAAGGGCAAAAGCTGGAGCAAATTTTGACCAGTTAATGAAACAGGAAGGTGGAGAAGGAAGCGGCGATTTGGGAGAGGTCAGCATGGCCGGAATAAGTCCGCAGATTGCACCCGCAATCCAAAATTTGGATAAAGGAGGAGTCTCCGAACCAGTTCGTACCCAGGCAGGATTTCTAGTAGTAAAACTGATTGATAAACCGGAAGTCGATTTAAAAGGAGACGAGAGTATTAAAGAGGGGATTCGAAACCAGATCTACGAAATGAAAGTTCAAGAAGAGTTAAAAAAATATGTCGATCAACTCAAGGGAAAAGCGTTTATCAATATTCGGAGTTAACCAGTGGTAGAGGCACACGGCCATGCCCCCTACAGTGTAGACCCATATGAAAATCGGAATCACCTTAGGCGACCCGCGAGGAATCGGCGCAGAAATCGTTCAAAAATCTCTTGTAGACCCAGAAATCAGCAAGCTAGCAGAGTTTATTATTTATGGTCACTCGTCTCATGAGTCCAACCTGTCTGAATGGTCCGACGAAAAAGCTGGCCACGCCTGTATCAGTTACCTAGAATCTGCCGTTCATGATGCGCTCGAGAAAAAAATTGACGCAATTGTGACGGCACCAATTTCAAAATCGGCTCTTCAAAAAGCGGGATATTCTTGGCCAGGCCATACCGAGTTTTTTGCTGAAAGAACCAATACCAAAAAATTCGTCATGATGATGGCCTCACCCAAATTGAAAGTGACACTTGCGACCATTCACGTTCCGCTCAAAGAAGTTTCAAAACTTCTTACCGAAGAAAAAATTATTGATACCGTGAAAATAACTTACGACTCTCTTCAAAAATGGTGGAGGATTCGAAGCCCGAGGGTGGCGGTCTGCGGACTTAATCCACATGCGGGTGAACAAGGAGTATTGGGAGATGAAGAAATAAAGATCATTACACCAGCAATCCAAAAATTATCTTTAGAAGGATATACAGTTGAAGGGCCACTTGTTCCAGATGCCGTTTTTTATCAAGCCTACGAAGGAAAATTTGACGCGGTCGTTTGCATGTATCATGATCAAGGATTGATTCCATTCAAGATGCTCCATTTTCGGGATGGGGTGAATGTTACGCTTGGGCTGCCAATTATCCGGACTTCGCCTGATCATGGAACTGGGTTTGATATTGTGGGGAAAGAGATTGCAAATCCTTCGAGTATGAAAGAGGCGATTCGACTGGCTGTTTTTATGAGTCGATCGAAATTAAATTCATAACTAAAACTTTTTCTGCTTTTTAATTCCTTTAGTTTTTTTTCACCCAATCGATTACTTGCTTTACAATATCACCAAAAGATTGAATCGGGAGTTTTTCAGGAGCATGCACTTTGAGTGCTGCTTTGTAACGTTTGAAAATGCTTTGGTTAAAAGGGGCTCTTCTTCCCATTTCGCGAAACACTTTAAAAAAGAGATCGTCAGGAAGCGTTTGGTTATACAGGTTAATGAGATCTCCCGGAAGATATTTTAATCCATAAGCATCTTGTTTCCCCATATGAAATTCTGCCGCGATAAAATCTTTTCCAAATATCTCAGGCTCATCAATACCGACACTTCTCAGCTTATCTTTCACGATGTTTAAAATAGCTTCCTGAGACAAACTCCTGTGTTTGCGAGATTCATTCCAGATCATTCCTTTAATAGTGGACAAAAGATAAATATAAAAAGCGTCCCCTAATTTCGGTTGTAGCTTATTCATTTGAGTGGAAGATTCATTCATGGAATAACGACTTTCAAAATTGGTAGACATCCATTCATAAGCAGAGCTTGTAAACTTTCCGATGATTTGTTCATCGATATGACCTGATTCGTGACGATGAGTTGCCCTTTGACGTGCATTTAAATAGATCGGAGTTTCATCGGAAAAGGGAAAATTCATCACCAAAGTCCCCAACGGATAAATGTTATGATTTTGTTTCCAGGACCAAATAGGAGTCATTCTCGGACTGGGGTCTTTTGTAAATCCGTTTTCATCCGGAATAGTATATAAGTCTCGAATTTCTTTTCCTTCGAATTTCCGTTTTTTTGTTTTTTGATCTTCACTGTAAACATCAAACACAACGATTTTTCTTTGAACAAAATAGGGAATACCAGAATCTTTCTCATTCTTGATATAAACTTTTCCATAACGACGATAAAAATCGTCTATTCGTTTTTGAGATTCTTCCGGGGTAATTTTTTCAGAACTGGTTTGCCTGTTTGTTTCCGAAATCTTTTCTGCGGCCCATGGAATATCCCAAACATTTTTTGCCTCTTTTAAATCCGCTCTCTCTTTTTTATAGAATAGAACGGAAAGTTTAAGCATATTGTTGAGAAATTTTTCAAAATCAGGGAAATCTTTAAAAATATCCTCATTTGCAAGCTCGACTTCTCCATAATGTTTTTTTCCGAAGAGGATTGCTACTTGATTTTCCAATTCCAAAATTTCTTGAAATAATTTCCAATTTTCCGCTTTCTCGATTTTTATTTTTTGAATTTGATTTTCAGTGAGAATCGTGCGGCGACTTTTACTCATTTTTTCCAATCGATCATAATTTCCGGTTAATAAATAATAAGCCTGTTCACGAATCGATGGATCGTCGCTGAGTTGAAGATCTTCAAGATCGTCATCGGTTAAAGCTGTTTTATCTGATTTTTCTAAAAGATTATCTGATTTTTTCTTTCCGAGTCCCCGAAGTTGTTGAAAAGTTAAATGAACAATAGGGTAAGTGAGAGCATTATTTCTGAATTTTTCTGATTTTAATCTTAATTGATGTTGAAGCTCAGAAAGTTTTTTTCTTTTTTCTAGATCTGAAATATGAGCTCCGTTATCTACTAAAAAAGATTTTTCATTCTTTAGCCATTGATAAAGAATTTTTACACGTGTTCGTTCATGCAATTCAGAAAATTGAACTGAAGAATTTTCTCTGATTTCAAGCTGAGTTGGATCATTTTCAATATGAGGATATCTTTCTTTTAAAATACCAGAAATTTTTTCAATCACTTTGTATATGGCCGGAGAATATTCCGATTCGGTCAATTTGTAAAAAGGGATATAAAACTCTTCTTGGAGTTTAACTCCTTCTATTCTGAGCAAACCTGTTACTCCTGGAATGAAGCGTGCAATCGATTGAGAAAAATTAAAATAAAACTGGTATTGTTGGTAATATTCTAAAAGTTTGAGTGCATCTTGAAATCTTCGGGGATTTTTTGAATTCAATAAATCTTCATTGGCTAGCACAGCTCCCAGATATTCTTCTGCCCGCAAGATGGAATCTTCCACTATTTTACGAAGTTTAAAAGGATGATCTGGAATCGATTCAAAAAAATCAGGAAGTGGAGGGAATTTTTTTGAACGGAAAAAATATCGATGAGGCATTGAACGATATTTTTGAAACGCTTTTTCTATGTTAGCTCGCTCTACATCTTTTTCAAGTTCCGCAGCAACTTTTTCCAGTGAAGTTGCAAAGAATTGTCCATTTTTAGAATCTAAAAATAAGGGATTATTAAAAAATGAGTAAAAACTTGGATACTTTTTTAATACTGGATCGTACTGTTTTAAAAATTGATCTCTAATAAAATCAACTTCTTTAAAAGAAACCTGACGATTATTTTCGTCTTTCGGATTTTGTGGATTTATCAAAGCGGTACGAAGAGCAGTGGCAAGCGTTCCGAGGACAAATTGCTCTTTCTCTAACTCCGATTTTCGATCAGAAAAAGGTCGATTTTTAAATAAAATTTCTAATCCTGGAATATTATCTGGCAGTAAAGGAATAGCTATTTCACCCATAAATACTTCTTAAAAAGAAAAACGATTTCTCATCTCTTTATAGAAAATTTGATCAATTTTCCTTATCGTTAATTTTCTTAAAAAGTTGCTTTCTAAAATTATTTTTATGAGGATTTAATCTGGTATTGTGAAGTGAAATCAAAGGGTTGATGATGGGAACTTTCTTTTTAATTGAAATGTTACATGATTTTGATTCGTTCCCGCTGACCATTGATTTTAGGCTCTTAGGGAGCTAAATAGTCTAAAAAAATGCATAGTTTGCAACGAGTTTTAGGTCGAAGGCTTGCTCAAGAGTTCATATTGTTGGCTAAATGGCTTTTTTATAATAATCTTCAAATCTTTTATAAACATCTTCTATATCGAATTTATGAGGAATTTTTTTTACTCGGTTCCCATATTTAATATGAATTTCTGAAAGCATCTGATTGACACTTTTTTCCAAATTTTCGATCCAACCTTCCCCTCCTTTTTTGGGAGGTTTCATTGCAGAAACTCGGGCAAGCATTTCCTGGAGAAGATGAAAATTATAGGCATTGAGCCCCCCTCCCACATTCTCAAAAAGAGATGAAAAGTAAGGATAAAAAAGATCTGGGTTTAAATAAGCGGTGGTCGCTGCGGGACCATAATTATCACTTCCAAATCCGCCACTCCACACAGCTCTTGCAAAAGCGGTATCTTTATTGGCAAAAGGCTCATTATAAGTTTCTTTAGCAATTTCAATAAAACGTCTTGCCATTTCTTGAGAAGTTTTAGGCTCACCTATATGGAGATCATAACTAAAAATTCCTCGGGGGATACTTCTTTCAAATCCTTCTAAAATATTTAGTTTTTCAGACTTTTTAAAATCTTCGATTTCAGATGGAGTCAATGATCTTCTCTTTGTTCCTTCCGGCAAGGTTCCTAACTTCCAAAAATCGACTCCCTCCGGAACCCCTTTGGTTAAATATTCTCTTTCCGAAAACCTGGTAAGAAAATCATTCAAAAGCTCAACCGGGTCACTTAAATTAAAAAAATCATTTTGCCCATTTACAGGAGTTAGTAAGGGTGCCGAGTGACCAGGTTCATGAATCATGGTCATCAAATGATCTAATTTAGTCTGGGGATTTGAACTTCTGGAAGGAAGAGTTAAGAGAATATTCGCAAAGTAATTACGATGATTTCCCATTTCCCGAAAATGACAACTACTTCCTGCGACTGAAGCAGCACTTTTCTTTCCAGGGTGATCAAAAAGATCCCAAGTATAAACAGAGCAGTCATTTCCAAAAACCAATACATCGGGATGGTAGAGAGGATATGCAGCACGCAATGCTCCAGTGATTTCCGGGTAACTTTGCCCATAAATTTTTGCAATATTAGGCATAGTAATCTGACGCACTGCTACTTCTGGAGGACCGAACTCAAGTTGAGTCATTAATCTTCTTGTATCAGCATTTTTTTGACGCACAAGATCATGATAGGGCTGACTTGTTTCATAAGTAGGAGGTAAACCTTTCGGCCTTATTCTTTTTTGAAGTGCTACCACTTCACTCCAATGCTTTTGAGTGATTTCACGCACGATAGAGCCAACTTTTAACCAGTGAGCTAACTCTTTTTGAGGGTTGGCAAATAGAGTTTGCCCTTGAAGAGATTTGAGTTCGGCATAATTTGAAAAGCCTAAAGCTTCTGCAATTTTTCCCCGAATACGAAGAATTTCTATTGCTTTAGGAGTTACTAACTTGTCTAAATTTTTCCAGTGAACCCCAAAGGCATATACCATCGATCGCTCAGAAGGAGTATGGTCAATAAAATCACTAAACTCTTCTGTGTTATTCTTGGCACTTCTAACAATCGGAATCTTAAGATCTGGACGGAGCGAATGTTTTTTTCTTTCCGTTACTATTCTTTCAACGGATGACAAATAGTCAGCATACTTCTCAGTGGAATAAGAGGAGCCGATTTTTTTTTCTACTGCCTTGACGATTTCTCCCAGCGGATTTCGAATTCGATCGGCGCGATCTGGATGTTGAATCAGGTAAGTATCATAAAACTCTCTGATATTAATCTTCTTCCAATCAATAGCGCTCTCTTTCGCAGAGTCTTGAGAAGATTTAACGTGAGCGCGATATTCTTCTAAAAATCTATTTTCATCTGTGATGAACTCCTCTGGATGATTTATAAAATATGTTTCTTTCAAATATTTTATAAGTTTTATATCTATAGAAACCGCTAAATTCTCTTGAGTGACAGGAACCGTTGGACGATCTTTTGAACTATTATATGCGGTTAAAAATGCTTTTAACCCTTCCTCCCCTTTTACAAATAAACGACCGATCCAAGTAACGACTCTTTCATTATAATCTTGCTTAAAACCAATCATCGCCATTGGATCAAAATGCATCCAAGTGGTAGCGGTTAAAGCAAGCGCGCGAGCATATTCAAATTCAGCTTTTTTAAGTTCTCCGCGGGCTTTTTCTAATGTGCTTTTTTTATCTGGAGGTAGTCCTACTCCGGATTTAAATGTTATTTTATCGATCCATTTTTCTAACGTAGCTTCGACCAAAGCTTTATTATGTTTTCCGTTATAATCAGTTTTTAGTTTTTGTTTTAACCCTACTATTAATTGGTAAAAAGGTTCAGAAGATAGAAGGGTAGCAATAAACATTTCCCACTCAGCCCCGTATGTTTCCATTAAGGAAACAAAAGAGAGATCAGGAGGGGTAGCATGAATACTATTAATAATACTTTCAATGGTATCTAACCCTTGATCTAATCGATTTAAATCTTCAAGAATTGTATCGATCGATTGAGTTTGAAGATAGGTTGGATCAACAAGACGCTGATGAAGTGCCAAAATTTTTGCTTTTGCTTGAGAGTAGGCTGTTCTGAATTCTTGAGGAGTGACAAATGGATGAAATGAAAAAGCGGAAGTAAGTGCAGAAGGAAATAGAGAGTCTCTTGACAGAGAAGTTCGATTCGCTAGCCACTTGAATACCCCTCCCCCACATTGCTGAGGGGGTGTCGATAAAGGTTGCAGAAGTGTGGCTTGGTCTGCATCAGTGCTCAAACCTCCATCACCCCTATTTGAAATGGCTCCATCAGGACTGGGGTAAGGAGCAGCAGCAATTGTAACAGATAATTTATCAATTTTTGGAGGAGCCATCGGTAATTCCTTTATTTTATCCATTAACAATGATTTTTGTTATTATCGGAACTATTTTAAAAAAGTTGCGTATTAAATTTATTGTTTTGTTCAAGCTAAACACCTTTAAAATAATTAAAAAAATGAAAACACACCTTCTCAAAAAAGAGATTTTGGTTTCCAGTTCTCTCGATAAAGTCTTTGAGTTTTTCTCCGACCCTTTCAATCTCGAAAAACTCACCCCTGATTTTCTGAACTTTAAAATTCTCACCCCCAAACCGATTGAGATGAAAAAAGGGTTATTCATTGATTATCAGATCAGGCTTTATCGTTTTCCGATGCGCTGGAAAACCGAGATTACTGCGTGGAATCCCCCTTACCGCTTTGTGGATGAGCAGAAAAAAGGCCCCTATCGCCTCTGGGTTCACGAACATACTTTTGAGGAGGTGAACGGAATGGTTGCTATTCGCGATAAAGTTGAATATGCGGTTTGGGGTGGAAAATTGACTCAAAAATTTTTCGTCGAGAAAAATCTAAAAAAGATTTTTGATTACCGTCATGAAGTGATTCAGAAAATATTCAAATAAGGATTTTTTATGAAAGATTCTCCCATCAAATTTGGCACCGATGGCTGGCGTGCGATTATCGGGCGCGATTACACCTATGAAAATGTTCGAAAAGTGATTCAGGCATTTTGTGATTTAGT
>CAZQOW010000026.1:0-17952 GCA_964595045.1 uncultured Pseudomonadota bacterium | reverse complement strand
TTTATCATAATTTCCACTTTGACCTGAATATCCGTCGACAAAGCCCCAATTACTCAGCTCACCTATTTTAATTTCACGTGTTCCTCGAGGACACCAAAAATCTGATGTAATCTCAAAAGTAACATTTACTAAATTTCCATCCCGGCTATGTAAATAGTTTGCAACTTGGTTGGAATACAGACCCACAAAATACTGAGGAAATTGAGTAAAGGTTAAGAGAATTTCTGTTTCTTTGTGTTCATCCTTTATCCCTTTATCTTCCCAGACCATCGGATAAGTTTGCACAGTTTTTTGATCGATAAAAATTATCCAAATCATCCCAGTTGAAAAAATATAACTCAAGAGGATGAATAAAAATTTAACAAATTTTGGCCCAGTTTTTTTCCAATAAGACTTGGTTAGAAAAAGTCCGATGAATAGACCAAATGGCCATATCACCATTAAGAAATAGCCTAGTCTAAAATAGAACATGCAAAGATGGAGTAATAGAGAAAGAATGAATAGTTTTACGATAACTTGAATAGGATCTTTTGCTTTTTTCATAGTTTGATTTAAATCACAGAGCTCTTGCGAGTTTAATTAGACGAGTCGTGAGGCGTAGAGCGTATGAAAAACATCACGTTTGGGAGAAAAATGAAGTTCCATACTTTTGTCTAACATTGAATGAAGCGGCTGCGCAATTAAGTCCTATGAGAGATCCGCTGTCATCGATTCGGGTTGAATATCGCGCGAGACTTCCTTCTCAAAGTTTATCAGGCAGAAATTTTAATTCCATGGTCTCGATCATCAGTAATAATTTCAAAGGCGCATCTATTTTTGGCTATTAAGATTTCTTGTCTGTTTGATTTAAGATCGGTGATTATCAATTCACATTTTGCAAGCTTACTGTTGAGACAATGCTTACTACCGCCAGGAGGATTATAATAATTCAAGCCAATAAACTCAGAACGATTTGCAGAGACATGGCCTTGAATTTCGATTTGATTATTTCGGGTTGAGAATTTCCAATCAAAATAATCAAACTTTTCCATTTTTGCCATGAATGACTGCCAAACGGTGTTAATTGAATATTCCTCGCCCCGATATCTCAAAACAACCGGAGTTAGATAAGGAGTCCAGAACGGACCGATTTTTAGTTTTCCGGAAGCTGCTTCTAAAAATGTCTCTGGCGAATTATCAAAACCAGAAACCTGACACCAAGCATAACGATCGGTATGCTTGGGTCCCCAATTATGATTTTGACTTCCTATCCATTGATCAATTTTAAAAGTTTCACCGTTTACTACGAATTCTCCATTAAATTGAGCCATCGGAAGAGAACTTACTACTTTTGCTTGGGGAATTTTTGCCTTATATTTTTCGACTGGATAAAAAAGAGCCGGAGGACTTTTTCCACTATAATTCAAATTCCAGCTTAAATGATTTCCATTCAATTGAAGAGAACCTCGGAGTTCTTTCGAATTAAGCACACAAGTGGCACAATTCACTTCAAAATGATCACGGAAAAAATTAGATTTTGAGAAGGGAACTTCTGCCTTAGCAGCAATATTTTCATTTTTTTCTCCGTCAAACCAGATTGCCCATACTTCTCCCAGTGCTTGTTCAGGATGATTTCGCGGACTAAAAATTGTATAACGAATCCAAAAACCAACCGCTCGAGAGGGATGGTTCGCACGCAAAAAATAACTTTCGTAGTGACCTTGTTTTTGTCCACGGTATTGTAGATCGTTCACATGAGGAAAAAAATTTTTTTGTTCCGTTGAGAATTGCATTGGCTGCTCCTTTGGAAAGCTCGTATAAAGTTCACTCGCCACTCAAGTTCGTTGAATAAAGCTCAGATGACCTGTGAGTAAGTATCTAAATCTCATCCTCGTTATTGCCTTTCCTCCATGCGAAGATCAAAGTTTCTGAACCATCGACATTTTTTCGAGTTTCTATGAGACTCATCCCAGACTTCACTAAAACTCTTTTTGAGCGAATATTCTCTTGGTCCACTGTCGCAATGACGTAAGTCAGATTAAAAGCACGGGAGCCATATCGAAGCATTGCACGAACTGTTTCGGTTGCAAGACCGCGATCCCAGTAGTTACGCTTGAATGCATATTTGATTTCGGTTTGTTTCTGGCCACCTGGATGAACCAATCCGCAAAACCCTATGACTTCACCACTACTTCGCTCAACGATTGCGGATAGGCCATAGCCATATATATGGTAATTCTTTTCAGTAATTTCTAACCATTTTTTGCACTCTTCCGGAGTGATTGGATTGCCATCATCCACCCATCGCATTGCACTTATATCTCCATACACATTTAACAACTCTTGATAGTCATCGGGCTCAAGTTGTCTACCGATAAGCCGCTCGGTTTCAAAGAGAAGAGATTTCATAGTAAATAGTTATATTCAATAATCTCTCATAGGAAGTGGATTTGTTACCGACCGAAGTTTGAATTGAATAGTGTTCCTTTCAGTGGAGTTGAATAGTTTAAGAATGATAGTAGCTGCCGTTTGGAGCAGCTCCAAACAGGTTTATTGCCGCCTGCATTTCTTCTTTAGGAAAAAGTTCTATGGATTTTTTGTGTGCTTCAATCGACTGCCATTTTTCAATCACCAAAAATTGATCTTTGCTTTCATTACTTCGTAAAATTTCGCAGGAAATACAACCTTCGGATGAAGTGATATAAGGAATTAAAGATTTTAAAAATTTGAATAACTCTTCTTCTTTTTTCTGCGCTGATTGAAATTGATTGACTCGAGTAATGTTCATTTATTTCTCCCTTCTGACTCATATACAGATAACTAATACTTGTGTTTTAAAATTATTTTAACCTCTGCTCATTGACGCATATGCAAAGTCTTAGGACAAATATCCTCAAGAATTAATTCAGCACCGGTTTTGTTTTTAGTCCCTTCATAAAGCATCTCAGAATAATATTTAATAAGTTGGCATTGATCAGTCGGTTTTTTAGACTCTTCCTTAATGTTTGATTTATAGCGGTTTGGCGAATTAACGCATTCATTGTTACAAGACTTTACGAATTCTTTTTCTAACATCTTACCGATACTATTTTTCATCGCAGTAAAAGATAAAATCAACGTGCTTACTAAAATGATTATTAGAAATCGATTTTTCATATTTTTTTCCTCTATAAGATTGTTTGTTTTTCTCCATTACTTTATTTTAAAAACTTTATATTGAGATTCAAGAAGATCAGTCGGGCAACGAAGAGACATTTTATTTCCCAGATAAGCCCATGCTCTTTGTTCACCATCTAAAGAGTTGTTTTGATTTTTAATTTTTTCAAGAATAGAATCTGAAACCTCTTTTCCATTTTCAAAAGTCAGACAGATTTCAGAATTGGAAATTCTACAGAAATAAATTTGTCTATTTTCGGATAATTCTTTCAACCGTTCTAATTTTCCATTGAGTCTACAATTTACATCGATCAGGATTGTGCTGTTGTTGAAATTACCGATACATAAAGCCTTACCGATTCGAACAGAAGTCGCATCTTCAAAGTAGACTTCTGTTTCTGATTCTTCAAATACATCGGGAATGATTTGAGAGAAATTTTCTAGCATTGGATGAAAGACTGCTATTTCAATATTCCAGGACATAAAGGATTCCTTTTTTTGATAATCGTAAAAGTTAAATCGCTGATGGTTGAAGTTCGAATCGAATATCAACGCTTCTACGAGTTTACTTCAATCAAGAGATCGAAGTACTGACTGAGCATAATACCTTTTCTTCTCAGTTTGCATTTTTTATCTTTTCAAGTATCGGGATGATTTCTGGATGAATACAAGAGAAGTATTTTTTCTTCTTTTCATCTCGATTTTCAACATAAGTGAAATCTTTTTCATTCCAGATCGTCACAACAAAATACTGACCATTCGTCTTCTTGATTTTTATTTCGTAATGAGCTGTTTTTTGGTTGATATCTTCTGAAGGAGATATTTGTTTCTCTCGACATAAATGATCCATGATTTGAGAGTAATGGTTTGGTTTTATCTCAAGGGATGTCGTCTTATTTTTTGCCAGAAAATCATTAAAATCTGTCGCCCAATAATATACTTGTATGCTTGCGATCTCTGAAATTTTTGGTGGAGTCGGATCAGAAATACATGAGGCTAAAACCAAAAATAAGATCAGTGTGAGATAGTTTTTTTTCATGAGATTTATCCCCTCCGGGGACGAGCCGGTCAAAAACCGCGTGGCTTGCCACGGAATCTTTTAGTCCAGGGCTTGCCCTGGTGTTCATACCTTTGATAAGTATCTCCCCTAGCGATGCCTTAAACCAAGCAGTTTTACAGGATACAACTTTGATCATAGATTAATTTTTCAACGATTTGGGGGGAAAGGCATTAAGCCACCCTATTAAATTAATGTCTGTGCAACCGAGTCGAGTTAAACCATCGATCTGCTCTGTTCGCTTCAACACCTCGTTACGCTATAGTATGAATAACTTCTTGGATGGTTTTACCGGGATTTTCGCTCTTTGATAGAGACTTCCCCCTCCTCGTTGAATTCGAGTACTTTCTCTAACTGTGTGCCGGAAGTGAACCCTTTGGAAAAGACAATATATAGAGTTTTACCACCGAGCTTTTTATCGCCGGTTTCATAAGTTACTCGCATCCCATTGACCGGCATGCCGCGCAAATTGTTAAGTTGTATATCATTGAGAGATACATCACGGCTAAACGCTTTGATTTTTAAACTCAATATCCCTTTCGAATTCTGTTTACCAGAAATGACCATAGGACCCGATGAATCTATTCCTGTCGATTCTATTACAAATGATGACCATACTATTATCCCTTCTTGCGATGCATTCAAAAGCGGCGAATTAAGGAATGTAATAACTATGAGGAAAATTTGAATAATGCGTTGCATGGGAGTTTCTCCTATGAATACCTTAACATAAAGTTGATTTTCTACCACCCCAAGCTTGAGGCGAAACATAGAGCTTCTGCGAGTTCAGTTGAACAGTTCGTTAAGTGGACTCTACTTCAGTTAAAAAATTTTGGAAGAAATTTAGAAAAGCTTAGTCTGTTTTTTTCAGATCGAGTGCTTTGTTAAAAGCTATTTATCGCATAAATGATAGACTGCATAAACTAAAGCTAGCAGACCGGTGATAAAAGCGGGGAGATATAATGTCTTGTAACTCATCGATTGAAATAGAAAACCTCCCAAAACTCCTCCCGTTAAAAATGCTGAAATAACAATAAGACTTAAGTGCAATCTCCGCTTTTCAATGGGAACCCCTCTCAAAGTATGACCAAGAAATATTCCAAGATCGGTAAACATGCCCGAGACATGGGAGGTACGAATGACAGTGCCGCTATAGGTAGATGCCATGGCGTTTTGAAGGCCACAGGCTCCTCCGGCAAGGTAAGTCCCGATGGCAGAGTTTCGACTCAGAGCCTGAACAGCCAAGATAAGTAGCGTTGATTCAATCAGTAAAACTACTCCGTAACGTCGACCTAATCTAAGTGTGCTGTCTTTAATGATAGCACCACTCAACACAGCTCCAAGAACGAAAGAGCCGATGACACAAGTAAGATGGATCACTAACTTGCCATCCCCATTTGAGATTGCCGAACCGAGCAACGAGGTTGTTCCGGTTAGATGGCTAATTGCTTGATGTTCAAAGCTAGAAAAACCGACAACGTTGACGATACCAGCCACAAAGGCAAGTATCCAAGTCCAAAACCAGACCCATTGCGGTAGTTTAGTAATCATTGAAAATGTGTATTTGTTTTATGACAAAAAATTAATCTAACATAAAATTAACTGATGCCCATTCAAGCTTGAGTTGAGCACCAAAGCTCCTTCGACTCTAGTGGAACGGTTCGTTAGAGATGCAACTTAGCTGATGCAGACACCGCCTATATTAGGTCTTGCTCGCTCAATTGCTTTTAAGAAATTAACCAATCGATGCTTGATTGAATCGCTTTCACACTTCACTTTCTCAGCAATTAAATTTACATTTTCGATTAACATTATTATTTCATTTTTGAATTTTTCCAAATCTTTGTTTTCAATCCATAAATTTGAATGAGAAAGCTGCGGGAGAAATTTCGCCCCCAGATTTCTTACTACCAAGGATCCCCACACATCTGTGCGCCAATGTTCAAACCCAGCTAACTCTTCACCTGATTTAGTGGGCAACTCTTCCTCGATATATCTTCCAGACTGGTTATCCATATAAAAATTATAAACTAATAAACTCATTTTGGTTTCTATTTTACTTTGGAGCTCTTCCGAACAAGCTCATCGCAGCTTGTATTTCTTCTTTTGGGAAAAGTTTGATTGATTTTTTGTGTCCTTCAATTAAATGCCATTTTTCAATAACTAAAAATTTGTCTTTGCTATTACTTTGCAAAACTTCATTAGAAATATAACATTCGCTGGCACTTCAGCGAGTCTATTTGAATAGCTTATTAGGTGCTCGTCACTACCTTTACTCATCTAGCGAGAAATTCTTTATTATCTTTAGATCTTGTTGTTGAGAAGAAGTGTATATGTTCTTTTCCAAAGGTTTTGACACGAACAATAAGAAATTTTCCATAGCCAAAATCGGCGATTTTACTTTCAACTATCACCCATTTTTTAGGCTTTCCTTCCTTATAAGAGATTTTTTTATATAATTCTCGGAGCATACTATCGATATTTTTAGGATCATAAACAGGTATGGAAACCCACATGCCATTACTCCAGAGTTTTCCAGGTTTATTCTGTTCCTTAGAAATAAACTGATCAATTGTTTCTGCATGAGCAAAAAATGGTAAAAGAAAACTTATTAAAATGATTAGAATAGATATCTGCTTCATCATGTCTAACGTTTAAGTTAATCGGTCGTCCACGGAGTTTGAAGAAAACTCGGATGACCTGTGTGCACGAACGAACCGATTGTTCAGTCAGTTATTTCGCATTCCACTCATAAACTGTAATCAGTGAAGAGCCAGTTGTATAGACAGGGTCAGAAAGGGCTAAAGCCTTTGCTTCTTCAAGGTTGGTAGCTTTCAATAGATAAGCACCACCAGATTTGTCAGTGAATGGTCCTGAAAGCCCTAATTTATTTTGTTCCCGAAGTTGATCCAAAAATTTATAGTGCTCAGCGATTACGGATTGCTGAAAGTTTGGAGTACGCTTTGTGATTACTAAATAGTAAAACATAATTTTTTTGTGTGCAGACCTAACATTTAATGAAACGGCTGCGTTAAGATTCGATTGAAACACTAAATAGGTGCAGTCTGTTTGAAAAGTTAGTTAGACGACTTTTATAACTTACTCTTTTCTTCGAATAGGAATCCATAATTCTTCTTCTGAATTTGGATCATTGTTCTTATATTTTTCTCCCATCACTTCAAAGTGTGGACGATCATCCACAAGATAATCTGATTTAGGTAACCAATCAGTAAAAATATACTGAAATATTTGAAATGCCTTCCTTGAATCACCTTTGTATAAGAATACAGCATAGAGTCCACTTGGGATAGTGATAGTTTCCATTTCGATTGGAACAGTTTCAAAGTTCTTTACCTCCACAGCCGCCCATTTTTCAAATTCAGCAGTAGGATCAAAATTGTTAAAGTAGCCAGAGGGATAGACTTCAATGGAATGAAACCCTATATCTATAGACTCGCTTATCTCTTTTTTTCTTGGCGCAAAACTTCTCCAAAGCTCAATATTTTTTTGGCTGGTGCTCACGACATTTTGATTCGTTTACCAATTAGTCTCTTTTCAGCACATATTTCAATTCTAGCCTGCATAAATTATTTTTTTCTCTGATTGTCTTTTAACATTTAGTTAACTGGCTACACTAAATGTCTCGATTGGAATGACAAATGTCCTGCAGTCTGGTTAAATGATTCGTTAGACATCTCTACAATAATTTTCTTCAATGGCTATGATTTGCTACTAAGAGATTTCATAAATATTTGATCTAAAAAGTTTACTGTCTTAACTATACTGATACCAAAAGCAAAATGAATTGCAGGAAGCCAGGAAGGCACACCCCCTAATAAATTGATTTTTTCGTGATAGTGATAAGCACTTAATTTTACAAGAATGATTTCACTTCCAGTTCCACTCAGCATGGTAAGCAATCCAATGATGAAGCCAAGAAGCGTTCCATCTGCCAGGGCCCATACGAGAAAAGCTAAACTCGATACTAAAATTGTTTCAACACCGAGATGCTCTTTAGGAAGTACGGCAGTTGTTGCATAAACTACTAGAACTCCTCCAAGTCCCATCCACATAGCTCTCAGCTTTGAGATGCCTATCTCTGGAGTTGGTATACGTTTCTTGAGTTGTTGTGTGATTTCTCCAACTAAACCGGCGAATAGACCCACAATCACTGGAAACCACCAGGGACTTAAGAGAATATGAGGGGCGGGATTCCAATCGTAGGAAGTCGCTTGGGTAGAAACATGGCCGTAATCTCCTAGGGGTGCGATACAGGCTGTAATGAAGAAAAGAACAATAAACTTTTTAAATCGAATTGACATAATTTCTCTTTAATCTTCTGTCTAACATAAAATTAACTGGCCACCCACATGCTTGAATTAAGTTCGGATGACCTGCGAGTCAAGTTGGAACGATTCGTTAGACATAGGGCACCTACTTGGATAGTCGGCATATAATTTATTGAATTAAATTATTACTCTACAGGAACTAAACTCGACGCGTAATAATGTAATACATACGGTTTTTTCTCCGGTTCTTTTTCAGGAAATTTTTCTCCAAAGAATGCCACATAAGTATCATCGTCTCCTTGCTTGTTTTCCCAAATCCAAATAATCACACCCACTTCATGGGTGGATTTTAATTTTACTTTTTGGCCGACTTGAAGTTTCATAGTTCTGTCTAATGTTCAGCATCAGCGACGGCGCGTAGCGCCATAGGCTGCATGCTGTATTTGCTAGCCACCGACCGCAATATTGAAACCGCCGTAAACCATACGTTTCATATCGAACGGCATATCTTTCGGAGCTCCCATATTGGCCATTTCCTTCATTACCTTTGCATTGACGCGATCGCGATGCGCCCGCGATTTGAACACGATATAGGAGAATACTACCGTCTCGCCTCGCTTGAGTTTCATCATCCGCGTGAACGGCAGTCCCCATTTTGTCTTAAGGTCATCTCCGATGCACTCCTTGTAATCAAGCGCACCATGCTTCCGCCATGCTCTTTCTCCCATCCGAGCCATGCGGAGATAGGCTTTCAGATTCTTTTTGAGAACGGGTAAAACATATCCATCGACATATTGCATTTGAACCTCCTTGGTTGCTCGTATTTAGGGCGGCTAACATTGAATTAACCGGCTGCGATGGGAGTCCCGATTGAAACGACAAATACAGTGCAGTCCGGTTGAATGACTCGTTAGAAACTATTTTCACTATAAGATTTTAGTGCAGTTAAATACTCTTTTGCGAACTCTTCAAGATTAAAAAAAACTTTATTTAATATTCTCTGAAAAGCACTTTGAATGGTAATTGATTCAGTTATTTTAACTGTTGTGATTCCGCTCTCTTCTAATAATTCTGCACTATAACTCCCGGTTACTCCGCCTGACATTTTTAATTTTATTCGTTTTGGTTCTTCTCTTTCTAAAACTTGAAAGTGAATAGGCTTTCCTCTCTTTGGAATTTCGCTAAATTGACTGGAGGTTAAAATCTTTACTTCTCTAATATTTTTTCGCCATTGAGGTTGATCAGCCCATGTAGTCATGATGAGCCAAACTTTTGCTATGGGTGCTTTGATCTGTATTTGAGTTTTTAGTTCTTGGGTGGGAGGAAGTGAGTTTCCGAAAAGATATAGAAACAGCCCAATGATTAGTAAAACAGATAAAATAATGATGAAAAATTTCATGCTGTGTTTTCTGAGTTAACTGGCCGTTTACGTCCTCTGAATCAAGCTCGGATGACCTGCGAGTTCCGTTGAACGGTTCGTTAGGCAGATAGTAGCTACCCTTCGGAGGTGCTCCGAACAAGCTCATCGCGGCTTGCATTTCTTCTTTTGGAAAAAGTTCGATTGACTTTTTGTGTGCTTCAATTGAATGCCATTTTTCAATAACCAGGAATTTATCTTCGTTTTCGTTACTTTGTAAAACTTCGGAAGAAATACAACCTTCTGATAAAGTGATATATGAAATTAAGATTTCAAAAATTTGAACAACTCTTCCTCTTTTCCTTGCGCGGATTGGAATTCATTAACTCGAGTAATACTCATTTATTTCTCCCTTCGGCTTAACATTCAGTTAACTGGCGACCTATGGAATCCAGAAGAACATTAGCTATCCTGCGAGTTCAGTGGCGCGGCTCGTTCGCTGTTTTTATTTCCCCATCTAATTCATTAATTTGTTGAATAATGTCGATCAACTTCTTTCCGTTTTGAGTCAGTGCATATTCGGTTCTCGGCGGAATCTCTGCATAAACATGCTTGGAGAGTAAGTTGTATTTAGTCAATTTACGAAGTCTCTCAGAGAGAATCTTAGTGGATATTCCGCTGATATAACGTTCTAGAGCTCCAGGTCGTTTCACTCCAAGAGCAATAGCTTGAAGTACCGAAACTGACCACTTACAGCCAACAACTTCTTCGAGTTTTTGATAGTTTTTACGAGCGGAAGATTGTGATTTTTTTATTTTGTTCATAATCCAGAAGTTACACCAAAAAGTACCTGGGAACCAAAAAGTGCCCTCTAGGCTATACAACTATTTGTCTGTAAATATCTTCAACATGTTTCAGTAGCAACCTTAACCTATAAACCTGAAAGGAGTTCAATATGAAAAAAAGTAAACCGATTTTTTATCACGCCGGATGTCCTGTCTGTGTAGAGGCTGAACAGAGGATTGTCTATGCACTCGATCCCACGAAATATGATGTGGAGGTTGTTCATCTCGGCCTTAATCCATCCCGTCTCCAAGAGGCGGAAGCTGCGGGAGTAAAATCAGTCCCTGCCCTGGTGCTGGAAGGAACGACTTTTCACATTAACTTCGGAGCTTCTATTGAAGCTCTGAAGTAGCTTCGATTTTATTAAAATATAAAAAGGATCCTCTATTTTCTATAAGGAGTTTTTTTCCAGTTAAACTGTTCGTTAGATATAAGTGCTTTATCGTTTTTTAAAGACTTTGAATATCCTAATCGAAATTGATTCTTAAGTTTTTTGTATCTAACGATCAGTTCATCTGGCCAGCTCGCTGACCTTGATAAACTGCGAGTATTGGTGCAACCAATAGTAGGGTGCGGGTTAAGCGCCAACTGTTTGGAACAGATCTTTGATTGAATTGTTTACCTTGCTTTCAAACTCTTTTGCAGTCACTAACCGAACCAAACATCGAAATATAGGTTCGTACGGACTAATTGTTAGTACCTTGGCGCCAAGAAACGGCCTAGTAGGATCGTAGGGTCGATCGCGCCCAATCAAACGGAACAGCTTTTCGGTAACTTGAAAATTAAACGAGAGTTGACGCTGGAAGGAATATTCATCAGTTTGCTCATTATAGTTTCCCAAAATAAACTCATGTTCGAACGATTCTAGGTGTCGGCTCGTTGCACTAATGAATAGAGCTGCAAGATCTAGCGAATCCTCAACCTGTTCAAGAGTCGGGGCGGTATACTCGTGTTCAAGTATATTTCTCGCTCGATTCACTCGGTTGAGGATCCGTGGTGCAACAAAGCCGAGTTCAACAAATGTCTCAATCTTGCGATATGTTTTCCAACGCAAAGGGTCGAAACCAAGACTGATTAGTGTTTTATCGATTTGACCGTGAATGGCTCGCTTGGCATTTGTAATAGCATTAAGGAGTGCTCCTTTTCCGCCAGACTCGAAATCGAGCTCGGCCTGTTCAAGGAACTCCTCTGGCTCAACATTGAACGAGTGATTGATACTCCCACCGCCGGATATCAACTTGATAACTTTGGCTGCGTCAAGCCCAACATGGGAGATTAGGTCATTGAGTTCTTTCATAGCTATCACGCAAAGGGAAGCACTCTAACATAAAGTTTATTGGTCGCTTAAGGAATCTAATTGAACATCCGCTGTTTCTTCGGTCCAGTTGAACGCTTCGTTAGGTAGCAATCTCATTCTTTATTTCAGCCCGAATTTTTCCTTCAATTTGAATAAGATCTCCAACCTTTAAAGGTGGCATATTTTTTTGCAATTGGGATGTGAGGTCAAGATCTACTCTAAGAGGAAATAAAGTTTCTAAGAAGAATATCTCTTTGTTTAAGATATGACAAATCCGACCGACAACTTTGTAAAAGATACCCGACTTGTATTCAAAATCCCCTTGATTTAATTGGATAAAATTGAGCTCTGATTTTTCAGACATCAAACTTATCACTGTTCCCGCGGCACGTTCTAACCAAATGTCTATTTCCACACGATCAGAAGTGCACAATGTCTCAATTTCGGTTGTTGCAACCTTGAGCACATCTTCAACTATATCTAAAGCTGGATCATTTTCAAAATTGCCTGGACCCCAAGTTCCCATTTTATTCTCCTCTGCCTAACATTGAATTAACCGGCTGCGCTGGGAGCTCGATTGAAACGACAAATGTTCTGCAGTCCGGTTGAATGTTTCGTTAAGTTCGTACTACCTGCGCACGAGAGCTTTCAAAGCATCCGTAGAGGAAAATCTATTCTTTTCGGCATAGTACTAATCTTATGACACTCCAATAAGATATGTGTGTAGAAGAATGTCTTTTTTTAATCGTATGCATTAAATTTATTTGTAAATTTTTTCATACTTACATTCGGGTCTAGGATCATTTACCTTACAAGGTGAAGGCTCTTTAACAATTTTATCGTATTTTTTATCGTCTCCTTTTTTTGTTCCTTTAGTTATCCCAAAGAGAGTATTTGTTTCACCGGAATAAACGGAAGCATTTGGTCTAGTTAAAGGTTGAGACTCGCTCTCCCCAACCCTTTTTATTTGTAATGGAATAGGTGATATATTCGAATCTGATTTACGGATAGTAGGCATACTTAACGCTCCTTTTTAAGGTTAGAATATTTAGGTATATTATCGGAGATTAACGTAAGAAGTTGCTTCTACCCCAAGTAATTTAATGCACACACAAGATTTTGAGATTCATTTAAGTTAAAAACCAAAAGCATTAACTCTGTAATAACCCGTTGTTTTAAGGAAACATTTTAACTTATAGACAGGTAAATCTATACATCTAACATTCAGTTAACTGGCCACCTACTTACGTCTGAGTTGAATCACAGAGTTCCTGCGACAGTTGAACGGCTCGTTAGGTATTATACATGTTTTAATTTGTTCAAAAACTTAACAACTCCAGAAGCCTTTACTATAAAAAACTTTTCTTCGGATTCTGAACAAATTTTGCCAATTTCTTTTCTAATTTCTTCGTAGTAGGCACGTCGAATAGTAAAAGCAAAAATTATAAGTAATAGCCAGCACCATGAATAAATTAAGGATAATATTATAGATGATAATCCGATTAAACGGTGGAACCAATTAGCAAGAGCCCAACCTGTGCTGCTATATCTGTCGTTAATAATCTCAAAAAGAATTTTGTAAGCGTAGCCATCTTGAGCAGCTATTCTAATTGTTTTAGAGTTCCATCCATTTTTAAAGTCATTAAAATTTATTTGTTCCAAAGTTTTTATACCTAACATTGAATTAACCGGCTGCACTAGGAGTTCCGATTGAAACACCAAACGTTCTGCAGTCCGGTTGAATGGCTCGTTAGGTGCGTAACACTTTAGTTCGGAATTTTTTAAAAAATATTTAAGCTTCTGTAAATTCTTTTGTATTATTTTGCGATATCTTTTCGATGGTTCTGCCAAGGATAAAAAATTATTACTAACAAAAGGGGTATTGCGAGAAGGATTGCATTAATCCAGAATCGTATAGGCAATTTTCCTGTTCCGATATTGTAAAAAAAAATAGCAATGCAAATACTCCCCGTTAATAAAAGAGCTTGAATAATTACTCGATGCTTTAGCGGATCATTTGAAGCTATCCAGGCAAGGAATGCGAAACCTAATGATAATGCACCAATTAGCTGGAGTTGGCTGATAACAAAAGTCGAATTCAAATCATTTCCATAAATATCTAGAGAGTTAAAAAAATACTTGTGAAAAAACCAATGACTTGACGTGAAGTAAACAAGTAAAACAAGAGCGGTTAGTTTCAATATAATCTTCACAATTAACAAATTTTGGCCCATATTTTTCATTATTATTTTTCTCTGAGTGAAACACCTAACATTCAGTTAACTGGCCGTCCACCCAAGTCCGAGTTGAACTGCAGAGCTCCTGCGAGTCCAGTTGAACGGTTCGTTAGCGCTGTCGAGTTGCTGCAAAATTAAGTTTTTCTTTAAGCCCATTTGCAAGTTGTACAAATTGAATTGCTGAATCAGCCGAAGGATTAAAGTCGATATCATGTACTGCTTGATTGCGAAGCGAACGCAGATTATTAAATAAAGTAACGTCTTCAAAATTTAATATTCCCCTTTTTTCCAAGCTACGAAGAATGTAAGTAATATTGCGTACTGTGCCTGGAAAAGGACTTTCTTGACTAGAGATAAGGTGATGAGCAGAATTTTCAACATTAAGCCATGCCTCAAGAATCGCGGCGCGCGGATTAGTGGTAGCAAGAGAAACAGTTGGAATAGGGGTGGTGGGTTGTAGTGGTATTGGAACTTGTTCAACAAGTTCCTTAATCTCTTGTTCAAATTCAAACTCCGCTGGCCCCACTTTACCTTTGCGCATACGTTTAAGAAGTAAGCTTAATTGTTTGCGGAAAAGGATCACAATAACAATTGAAGCCAGCGGCCAAGTAACAGACTTTATAATTGAGGCAATAAAAGTAAGGATATCCATATATACTCGCTAACATTCAGTTAACTGGCTGCCCACGTGGTCTGAATTAAGCAAGGAGTTACTGTGAGTCCAGTTGAACGGCTCGTTAGGTGCATGCTACATTTGTTTGGAATTTTTAAATATTCTGCAAAAGAAAAATCCCATTAAATTTGGCTTAATGGGATTCTAAACTCAGCATTTTGAGAGGTTTAATACCAAGTAAAGAATATTATTGGACGTAAACCCTCGTTATAATCTCAGATAATCTATTGCGATAAAGACTTTAACCATCCTGATGCTTTTGACAGAAGGGATTCTGATAGACCAGGGGAAGGCACTTGCATTTCCAGAGGCGCTTCACATTTGTCAGCCTTGGATACTAACCCTAAAACTTTTCCTACCTTACATTTTAATTCAAGAATTTCCCTCTGCGCAGGTGAAAGCTGTACCGTGTCTGCAGGAAGATTTGTGCTTACAGGCTTCGATATTTGACTCATATTATTCTCCTTTAAGGATAAGGTTTTGCAAACTAATAATTAATTATCGGGCCCTTGTATAAAAATGTTGCTTCAAAAATCAAATTATTTATCATACTTAATCACTTAATATAAGGGTACTTTGAATGATTTTGTCCACCTAACATGAAGTTAACTGGCCGCCCACGGAGTTTAGTAGAAGATCAGACGTCCTGCGAGTCCAGTTGAACGGTTCGTTAGACAACTTGCTAGAAGTGTGATTGTCTAAAAATATTCAAAACCACATCAAGTAATATCATGACTCCAACCGACACTCCGCAAAACAGTAAGACAGTAAATATTTTTACCCATAATCGTTGTGCAAAATGAACTAACCGTTGAAAACTGAAAGCCAGAAATACTGCTAATATCAGAGAATAAATGGCACTAGAAAATAAGCTATAAACTAAATCATTCCAATGGATAACTTCGATAATGCTTTTCCAAGACTGTATAAAATTAGAATCGAAAAAAATGCTACATAAAATAGAACAGAAAAATGTAGCCACACTTGCTGTGATTAATGCAGAGAATGGTGCCAAAATAAATAGTGACCACCAACGAGAAGGTAGGGTGTGAATTCTGTACCCAACTATGAACACAGTAAGACAAGCTGATAAAACTGACCATTTAGGAATTATTTCTCGAAAAGAACTTAGAGCCACTATACTTGGAAGAAGATGGATAGTACCGAAAGTAGAAAAAGAATGGACACCATTGAATGTTAATAAAAAACTCCACACGACCGCTCCACAAAATAGCAAGAGCGAAAAAATCCACCAGGTTTTATGAGTTTGAGTTTCAAAGGAGGACAATTGCTGCGGAGAGTTTGGCATAAACATTCTTCTGTCTAACGTTAAGCTAACTGGCCGCGCAACCAAGTTTGAGTAGAGGATCAAATGTTTTGCGAGTCCAGTTGAGCGGTTTGTTAGCTAGTCTCAAGCTTGAATTCGGCAATCCCATTCTCATCAATTCTAAGATCGCGAATAGATTGCCCATCGAAGGATAAATTTAAATTATTAATTTCTTCCAGCACATTCAACCAAGCACCATTATATTTTGCGTAGTTTTTCTCATCTGCGTTTCCAGATAATTTACTGAGCTCTTGTTCCTTGGTAAAAAGACTTTTGTACTTATCAAATGCCTCGAGGGGAGTAAATTTTCCCAAAGTCCAATAATTATCAGTTCCAGTATATTCAAAGGAACCTAAGACTTCTTCTTTACATTTAATATATTTTTTCATCTCATGAATTTTTCTAGCTAACTAAGTTATTAACCAGAATTTCTTCTAGCTATTAACATACAAATCAATCTATACAAGAAAAGTTTTTAAAACGGTATTTACTCTATACAAGTATGACCCTACTTTATCAACGCTCAAAAGTGACAGAAAAATTTCGGCCTCAACCGGGGAAACTTCTCGATCAGCTTCGGGAGGTTTTGCGTTATCATCATTATTCGATTCGGACCGAGAGATCGTATATCGATTGGATTGTTCAATTTATTAAATTCAATGGGACTCGGCATCCGAAAGAGATGGGGAAGTTTGAGATTGAGCGGTTTTTAAGTTACTTGGCGACTTCGCGGAACGTTTCGGTTTCGACGCAAAATCAGGCGTTCAATGCGATTCTTTTTCTTTATCGACATGTGCTAGATCTGCCGATCGATGGAAAAGTGGCGGCGATTCGGTCTAAAAAAACGAAGCGGCTTCCATCAGTTCTCACTCGCGAAGAGGTTCAAAAAATTTTGAATGCGGTTCCGGAATCGCATCAGCTGATGGCGAAACTGATGTATGGCACAGGGCTGCGGCTCATTGAAGTGGTTCGTCTTCGGGTTCAGGATCTTGATTTTGGAAATTCTCAAACGATCGTTCGAAATAGTAAAGGAGATAAAGATCGAGTCACTTTTCTTCCAAAACCTTTGCGAGAACCTTTGCAGGTGCAGATTCAACGAATCAAAAAATTGCACGAACAAGATCTTCAAGAGGGGTTAGGAAAAGTTTATCTCCCCGATGCGATTGAAAGAAAATATCCGAAAGCGAATATTTCATTCAAATGGCAATATGTTTTTCCTTCAAAAACTGTTTCGGTCGATCCTCGCTCAAAAGTAAAACGCCGGCATCACCTCCATGAATCGAGCTTGCAGAAGGCAGTTTATTTGGCGAATCAGAAAGTGAAGATTCCGAAGAAGGTGAGTTGTCATACGTTGCGTCATTCATTTGCGACTCATCTTTTGGAGGATGGGATTAATATCCGTCTTGTTCAAGAACTTTTGGGACATACGAATATCAGAACGACGCAGATTTATACTCATGTGATGAATAAAAGTTTTGATCGAATCAAAAGTCCGTTGGAAGCTTTATCTTTCTAAAAATAAAATGACTCTTAATTCTCTAAAAACTGAATTAGAAGATCTGAAGAAAAAAAATCTTTTAAGATCACTGCGTCAAATTGATTCCGATCAAGATGCGATTGTGACAGTGAATGGCCGAAAGTGCGTCAATTTTTCATCGAATAATTATTTGGGGTTGGCAAACGACCCTCGTTTAAAATCCGCAGCCATCCAAGCAATTCAGGAGTATGGCACCGGTT
>CAZQOW010000025.1:0-18296 GCA_964595045.1 uncultured Pseudomonadota bacterium | reverse complement strand
TTCATCGGCAAGCTCGCTGACCCCCAGCTGCAAGGTTCCCAAAGGGGTGTTGAGCTGATGCGCCGTGGAGGCAAGCATCCTCCCCATCGAGTCGACCCGTTCGATCTGCGCGAGAATTCTTTCGGACTCTTGATGACGTTCACTGATCTTCTCATTTTCCCGACGAAGTCGATAAATCCAAACACTTACAACCATGACTGCAATTGAATTTGCGAGCCACATCCCCCGCAAATGAAACTCAAAGTCGTGGCTCGATGCAGAAAGGGAGTCATCATGCATCTCATGCATTTCATGCATAGCGTGAGAAGGAGAAGATCCGTTGGGTGTTCGGTAAACCTGCCATAGACAGAGAAGCGCAAAAAGAATCGTCAAAACCAAAAACCGCCTATTCAAAATCAGAGCAGCGGTGCTGGTAATGGCAATAAAAAGAATGGCGAATGGATTGTGGGATCCTCCGTTCCAGAGAAGAAGCAAAGTGAGATAAAGCAAATCGATCAAAACCAGAAAAAAAACAGCTCTTTCAAAAAAACGTTCTGAAATTTTATTTCTTAAAAGAATAAGAATAAAATTGCTGATTCCAAAGCCGCACCAAAGATACCAACTGTAAGGAGAAAGCGGATAAAGCTTTAGCCATTGAGTGATCCCAAAAACCAAGAAAACTCCCAGAAAGGCAACCGATCGGAGCTGAAGCATCATGTTAAATTTTTGTTTCATAAAAAGTTTCCAATCACTCTTGATTAAAGAGAGATTGGATTAAAAAAGAATAGAAAACGCGTTGAATTCAATAACCCTACTAGGCTTCAACGGTAGAAAATAGCAGATTAAAAAAGGAGAAAAAAGAAAACTATCCTCGTGGAGGAGGTGTTTCAGGATCCAAACGAAAGGAAGAAATAAAACCTGTTTTTTCAATCACCGACTCTGAAAGAAAAACTGGATTTTTGACAGCGATCAATCGGGGCAAAAACGGCTCTGCTCTAAAACTAAGAACTTCTTCATGACTTTTTTGCGGGAGAGGATTTTGAGAAAATGCCACTTTCCATTTTTCATGACAGACAATGAGTTGATTTGGGTTTTGATTTAAAAGATTTGAGTTCGACTGATCAACTCCAAAAGAACTTTTCTGGGTGTAGAGATCATACAAATAGCCAAAAGAATATCCTTGGCCAATCGTCATGAGGCAGAAAACAATAATAGTAAGAATTTTAGAACGAAGCAATTTCATGAAACAAAAAAATTAGAGGGATTTAAAATTTTAAATCCCTCCATTAAAATTCAAAATTAACAAGTTTAAGAAGTCGGAATATCACGGTCCATCACGGTTTTACGTCCATCAGCCTTGGCATTTTCAATCGCCTTATCGCAAACCGATCTTATCATATTGGAGAGAACTTCAAAAGTATTGGCAGAAGTGCTCATCTGGGATTTATCTTTAACGTATTTTTTTATCTTTGAAGCGACTACTAAAACATCGGCCATATTTTCTCCTTTTTTAAGATGGAAATTAAGGTATTTTTTCAATATAACGATTTTAAGCTGCGAATGCAAAAATAAATTTAATCACTTCTCTCCAGAGAAAACAAGAGTTCGTATGAAAATTGCTCTTTTTGGTGGTTCGTTCAATCCTCCTCATCTCGGCCACCGAGCGGTGGTGAAAGATCTTGCAGAGTCTGATCAGTTTGATGAAATCTGGATTCTTCCGAGCTTCAAACATCCCTTTAAAAAAAAACTCATCTCTTTTGAAGACCGAATCGAACTTTGCTGCCTCGCCTTTGGAGTACTGGGGAAAAAAATAAAAATAAGCCGACTTGAGAAAGAGCTGAATTCTCCTCACGGGTATACGATCGACTTAATCAACCATCTGGTAAAAAAATATCCGAACCATTCTTTTTCTCTTGTAGTCGGAACTGATCTGCTTCAAGAAAAAAAGAGATGGAAAAATTTTGAGGAGATTGAAAAAAAGGTTTCGATTTTTAAAATTTCAAGATCTGGTTATGAATCGTCGGTGTATCCAAATATTTCTTCTTCAGAGATCCGTGAAGCCATTGTAAAAGGAGAAGATCTAAAACCTTTTCTACCAGAATTGGTCATCGATTTTATTTTACAGAAAAGGTTATATCTCAACCTTGAATAAATTATTTTCCCCTCTCCATGAAGGAGAGGGTGCCCGGAAGGGCGGGTGAGGGGGCAGCGTATGAAAATTCATTTTACGTGCAGATCATAGAAACAAACCAATGAAACCATCTTCCATAAAAAAAGCTTTGGTCGTCTACAAAAAATGGGAACACCCCAACTCCCCTTTTCGTTTTGAACATCAAAAAACCCTTCAAACGGTTAAAAAAATATTAAAAAAATATCAAATTCAATTCCAACAAGTTTCCAGAAGAAGTTTAAAAACTACTCAAAATTTCGATCTGATTATTACAGTCGGAGGGGATGGAACTTTTCTTCACGCCTCCCACTTTGCAGAACCGCATCATTTATTGTTAGGAGTAAATTCCGCTCCGCAAGTCAGCGTTGGGGCTTATTGTTCAACCGATAGAAAAAAATTCGAAAAAACAATCCTGAAAATTTTGGAGAAAAAAACCCCGATTCTTTTTTTGCAAAGATTACAAATTAAATTGAATGGAAAAAAAATCAAACCTCTCGTTTTAAACGATATTCTTTTTACTAATCCAGTTCCAGCCGGAACAGCCCGTTATAAAATCAAGATGGGGAAAACAGTCGAAGAACAAAAATCGTCAGGCATTTGGATCTCTACCGCGAGCGGTTCAACCGCGGCCATCAAATCGGCGGGAGGAAAAATTCTTCATCAAACCTCCCCGAAATTCCAATTCGTGGTGAGAGAACTTTTTTCCCATGACAAAAAGAAATTCAAACTCAAACAAAAAATTCTTAACCAGTCTGAAAAACTCACAATTATTTCCACCATGAGAAAAGCGGCGATTTTCATCGATGGTGCGCATGTCTGCCTGAAAATAAAATGTGGAGAAAAAATTGAAATTGAATCGGCGAAAAGCCCACTTAAAGTAGTTGGATAAAAAATTTAGAAAGTTTTTCTCTGAACTCATTGCTCATCAATGATAACCGCCTTTACCTCGTCACATCTGTCACTTCTTTCATAATTTTATCGAGTGCTCGAATAAAAGCACGATTCTCTTCCGGATTACCGACGGTCACACGCAGTGTGTTTGGCAGTGAAGGGAGACTAGAAACATTTCTCACCAACACCCCTTCTTTTAAAAGTGCCGCAAAAAGATAGGCGGCGTTTTCTACCTGAAAAATCAAAAAATTGGTTTGGGATGGGTAAACTTTCACCCCGTCCATACTCGCCAGACTTTGATAAAGGGTCGCCCGCTCCAGCTTGATCTCGTTCACATTTTTTTCAACCACTTCAGGATGCTCTAAAATTGCCTCCGCAATAATCTCTGAAACGCCACTGACACAATAAGGAAGAAGTAATTTCGAAATCTCCGCCGCGATTTCGGGATCTGCCAAGGCAAACCCCATTCGAACGCCTCCGACCCCAAACGCTTTACTGAAAGTTCTCAAAAGAATCAAATTTTTATGATTTTTCAGCTCGTCGAGAAGATTATAGTCGGCAAACTGGCAATAAGCCTCATCCACAACGACTAAACAGGGGGCTTTTTCAATAATTTCCAAAAGATCTTCTTTCGGGAAGAGATTGCCGGTCGGTGCATTCGGGTTGGCGATAAAAACCAGCGAAGGGGGATAATTCTCCATTGATTTCAAAAATGTCTCTTTCGGAAGCGCAAAGTTCTCTTTCAACCGAACCAAACCGACTTTATTTCCCAGTGCTTTTGCCTCAATCTCATATAAAGAGAAGGTCGGATCGAGCGTTAAAACCCGTTTTTCGAGGGAAGTGGCGAGTAAAATTGCCTGAATCAAGACATTGGAACCGTTGCTGATCAAAATCCCCTCAGCCGGCCAGCCGAGCGTTTCGGAGAGTTTTTCTTTTAAATGATACGGTTGAGGAAGAGGATATCGATTCCAGGGGATCAAAATCAGCTTTTCGAGCACTTTCGCCTTGATTGACCCAGGGACATCATAAGGAATCTCATTTTGATTTAATTTAATCGCCTCTGGATGAAAGGATAAGGCATACCCTTTCAATTGACGAATCTCTTTGCGAATGTAATTAATCATTTGATTTCGTTAACATGGTGAATAAAATCGGTCAAATCCGTTTCCCCTCTATTTAAGATAGAGAAAGAGTGAGAAGAATCAAAAAAAATTAAAACTTTTTTAAACAAATACACAACTTTAAAGTGTCTTTTTTTCGATAATAACTAAGAGTAGATTAAAAGCGTTTAAAAGCTGCCGATCCTGAATGAAAGTTTGAAATAAAATATAATAAAAACAATTAGTTACAAACTAATTAAGAGGAGAAAGCCATGAGTGAGATTTCAAGAACATCCGAAAATAACCGATTAGCCTATACCAACAACGACAATCGGTTAAACGTCAGCAATGGCAATAATCAAACTGGCGGAGCTGATGAAACCGGTGGTGCTGATCGAAAGAGCTATCTCGTTAATTATATTCAACAAATTAAGAATGATCTTGAGAACGGGGACGTTCATGGCGGTACTCTCGCTCAAAAGAAAGAATGGTTACAACAAGCACTAGACATGCTTCATGGGGAGTTTCCTGAAAGTAGCGGATGGGATCCAACTGCTGAATCAGCTCCAGTTGGCTTTCAGGCGAATGTTCATCCAACTTCTACTAATCATTCGGATACCGAAAAACATTTTTACTATCGAACTGGTTCTAGTACAAAAGTCATTCTTGATCGCGGAGATCCAAACGATGCAAGACCGACGACCGCAGAATTTTGGACAACGGATAACGGGATTTACCTGCCAGACAATGCCAGCGATGTTACCTATGCCTATGATAATTCCAATCCAAAAGATCCTACGCTGACCGTTGAGGTTCATTTTCCAGACGGTGCAGTCAAAAAAATGATTTATCACAATGTCGATCGTGCCGGTTTCAAACTAAAAATTGAGGCGGCAAATCCGGATGCGGTAAAGCAGAATTTAACTCAGTTGACGGGAGATGCTGCTAAAAAAGTAACCGTGACTCAACATAAAAATGAGGCGGATGGTTCGAGCGGTTCTGAACGTGTAGGAGATAAGCCGACCGGAACCGAAGATGGTGCCGATCTTTACGACACCCGAAAAGATGTGAATATTTCTCCTATTCAAGATGGAACGGGTCAAAGAACCATCGTTCGCGCAGGTGGAAACGTCAATATTACTGCGAACTCGAATAGTGAATATTATAAAGTTGAATATAAAGATGGAAAGTATCTGGTTCATGTCTTCGCCAATGAAGATGATGCAAAAAATGGAGTTGAAAAAGAGGTGATTGAAGTCGATGCAAAATTGGCTAAAAAATTGAACTTTGATGTTGATTCAAGTCGAATTACTTTTTCTCCGCCATTAAGTTCAGCGGTCGATGGCGATAACAAGCCAATTGATGGACCGCTTAATCCTAAAGCAGATGGAGCTTCAAAAATTAGCATCATTTCTGATGGTGCAGTGGCAGCACCTGGAGACACAAGCCCAGCTGATACTAGTGGAGATACGGTTACTTACGATCCAACAAAACCGGTCACCATTACCAATAATCCAACTAGCACAACTCCTAATCATGTCATTAGCTCTGCACAGGCAAAAATAGTTGTTTCTCCGTCAGATAGAGTGACTATCGAAAAAACTACGGATAACCCACCTCAATACAAGGTGACTGTCACAAGCTCTAACGGAACACCACAAACTTACACAGTAGATTCCGATCAACTTCAACAACTCGTCATTGGTGGAAATATTCCAACATCACGAGTAACTCTCAAAGGATTAAGTCAAAGTGATATTAATAAAATTGATTTCAGTGGTGGCAATAACTTGCTCGGTTGGATGACAGATCCCAATAAAGCTTTTAGTGATAAAGGTGGAGTTGGTTTAGTCCCGACTGGAGACGGCCAAGGAGAAGCGATCGGTCTTTTAAAAGATATCAGCAAATCAATCCTTTCTGGAAAGAAGGAAGACTGGGATAACGTTTTAAAAACAATTAATGATTGGGATGGTAATCATGGAAATGACAGAGTTAGAAAACTGATGAGCGCTCTTTGGTATGCAGCGGGAGGCAAATTTGATGATCCTAAAGCTGGGCTCAACAGTGATGACAAAGCAGCAGCGGCAAAATTTAAACAATTATTGCAACTTTTACCACCTGAAGTAAGAACCGCTTTGAAAAATAAAGTAACTCAAGACCAAGGTGAGTTAGATGAAAAAGATGGTAGCGATGTCTTTAACAGCCAAGATGCTGCTGCTCAGTTAGATTTATAATATATTTACGCGAGGAACTTATTATGTCTTCTACAGACGGAATCAATAATCCAAAGCAACCAGATCCAACATCACCCGATTACTGGACAACCCCGGGTCTTGATGAAAATGGAATTGACCCCATTGACTCAGCGGATACATCCGATCCGATTCAACAGGCATCTCAGTCATCTACTGTTAATAAAGATCAGTTGCTGCGTGAAAAAGCAGCCTATGAAGGGCGACTTGAGCGAATGTCTCAAGGGAATCCTGCCAGGGCCGATATTGAAAAACATATTCAAGACCTTGATGCTCAGTTGGCGACCGCTGATACAAGCTCGGACTGGGATCCAAATAGCCCTGACGATTCAGAGGAGACCGACCCTAATGATGTCTCTGCAGTGAATTCAAAATATGCTGATGATACAGCTCCAAAGTCGGTTGACGCAAAAACGAAAACAGCTACTTATGAAGGTTTTGATGAAGAGTTGGTCTTTCACTCTAACCCAGGTGGAAATTTAAAGACCGGAAATAATAAAGGAGTAAATAATTACAACATTACCTCTTCCGGTAAAGTAACTATCAATCTCGAAAGTCCAAATGATAGAGCAAAAGTAGAGGTGTTAAATGGCAAATATGTCATTCGTATCACAGGGGCTAAAGGAGAAGAGACTTACTCAGTTACCGCAGACAAGGTAAAGTCAATCAGTATTCAAGGTGGCGGAGATAATTCAGTAGATACTACGACTTTAAAACCGGAAGAATTGGGAAAAATTACTATAGGAGATAAAGCTCCAAAGTGGACATCCGATATGCTCAAAAATCTCCCCACTTTTATTCCTCCAGCAGGTGATGGTGGAGGTGACCATAATCTTCAAGGAGCAACCACTCTTGTGAATGAAATTATCACTGCAACAAAAAAAGGTGACTGGAAAGGGGTTATCGATTTCTTAAAAACAGATCCCAAAATGCTTCAGCCTAACGAAGCAAATGATATCGTCAGAAAAGTATTAAGTTCACTCTGCGAACCGGTAATCTCTGCTCATGTAAAGAAAGCGGAGTACATCATCCAAGATTATGTAGATGGATCAAAAGGAGGAAGAGGGATCAACCCTCAAGATCAAATTGGCTGTTTCGGAGCAGGTTCAGGAGGAGCAAGGCTTGGTGGAGACGATTATGGGCATTTTGAAGACAAAGCTTTAGGTCTTCATTGGAATCGATATTATAATTGGCAAGTCCATGTTCGAGAATCTGTTGGAAATAATCTGCAGGTTGCTGAACGCTCTGCCGTTGAATTAGTTTATAATAAATTACCTGAGGATGTTAAAAATCAGTTAATTGAATCAGTAAAAGTATTACCCCCAGAAGTTCGTCAATTCATGCTAGCAGGTTTAACCTCTGAAAATGGAGAGTGCTGGATGGGGGATCGACTCGACACTGAAGGTTGGAGAAATGTAATCAATGCAAGCCTAGCTTCCTAAAGCTTTGTGATTGATTATAGAATGATAAACTCATAAAAAAAAGACAATAAAATTTTTCAAAATGTTCTACACTAAAATTATCTTTATTCTCTGTTTTCTATCCTATAACAGTTAGATATATTTTTTCGTTTTTAAAACTAATTTATAAATTTAAAATTAAATATCAAATTTATTCTCAAACATGAAATCATTTAAACTGAAAATCAACTCTGTTAATTGTCAGTTTTACTCCTGGGGAGAAGCTTCTCTCCCAAAACTTTTTTTATTTCATACTTGGCTAGATACAGGGGCAAGCTTTCAGTTTGTTGCCGAACATTTAAAAAACAGGTTTCATTGTATTGCTCCAGACATAAGAGGTTTTGGAAAATCAGAACATACCACCAACCCCTTGGGTTATTCTTATTATGAATTTGTTGCAGATGCCCATGAAACTTTCGAAAAACTGGCGCCCAATGAAAAAGTAAGAATTGTAGGACACTCACTCGGAGGACTCATAGGATATTTATATGCCGGCTCTTTTCCTGAAAGAGTAAGCTCTTTTGTCAACATTGAAGGTTTTGGCATTAAAAATATGTCGTTAGATCTTGGGCCAAAAATGGTTCGTCAATGGATCGACTGCGCGTTCTACGAAAAGCCCCCTCCTTATATTCATAAAGACCTGGATGAAGTTTTATTAAAATTGAAATTAACTTACCCTGCCGTTTCTGAAGATTATTTAAAACAACTTTTACCTTTTATTACGAAAAAAACAGAACAAGGAATATTACTTTCCATGGATGAAAAACATCGCTGGACTCAACCATTTCTTTTTCGGTTAGACGCAGTAGCTTCCTTTTGGAAACAGATACAAGCACAATGTCTCCTTATCTGGGGGAAAAAAAGCTTGCAAATGAAAGAGTGGTTTCCAATAGAAAAACAAATCGAAGAGCGAATCAGCTACTTTCCAACTGGAACGAAAAAAGCGATCCTCGATTGTGGACATATGATTCATCTCGAAAAACCGAAAGAGCTCGCCCAACTCATCAACGATTTCAATAAATAATTAAAAAATTAGTAATGGACCTTTACCAAAAAGAGTCCTTTCGCCGGAGCAGCCAACCCGGCTTTTCTCCGATCTTTTGCTTTCAGGATTTGTTTTAACTCTGAAGTAGAATTTTTCCCTTTTCCCAATTCTACCAAAGCTCCAACAATATTTCGAACCATCTGTTTCAAAAAGCCATTCGCTTCTAAGGTAATTTGATAAAGATTTTTTGTAGGGGCCAAGGGCAATGATCCCCTGCTACTAATTTTCTTAATCTCAATTTTATAAATCTCTCTAATGGTTGATTTCACTGGAGTTCCCACCGATTGAAATGATTTAAAATCTTGTTTTCCTTTGAGAATTTTAAGCGCCTCTCTCATTTTTTTCCAATTTAAAGGCTGTTTAATCTGCCAGCAATATCGATCTAGAAAAGGAGAAGAAAGTTCATCGCTCAAAATAAAATAAACATATTGCTTCCTCTTTGCAGAAATTTGCGCATGAAAATCGAAAGAAACCTCTTCAATTTTTCGGATGACAATCGAGGGAGACAAAAGCGAGTTCAAAGATTTTTTTATTTTTAACAGAGGAATTTTAGATTGAGTTTTGAAATGCGCCACTTGGCCAATGGCGTGAACTCCTGCATCGGTTCTACCGGAACCGATCAGTTTGATTTTTTCACCGGTTATTTTTTCAAGAGTTTCCTGGATCGTTCCTTGAATACTTTTTCCGGTTTTCTGAATCTGCCAGCCACAGAAGTCAGTACCGTCATACTCAAGAACAATTCGGATATTTCTAAAAGAACTTTCAATCTTCTTCATCATAGCTTTTAGACAAACCAGAAAATTATCAAAAGCAAAAGGAAATAAACTTGTGACGACTGAAAGCGTATGTTAGCTTTTCCGAATTAAAAATTTCTTTAAGGAGATTTTATGGAAAAATCAGAAAAAGCACTTCAGATGTTAATGTCGATGAATCAGATCGACCAAGAGAATTACTCGAAATTATTAAGAGATAAAGTCGGAATGGAGCTTTTGAGCATTTTTGAAAGATATTGCCATGAACTAGTTCCCGATAATGATGAGGCGATTCTCAATACATTGGTTCATCTCATGATAACCGGCTATCTGATTCGAAGCAATGAAGAGGAGGCAGTTCTCGGCTCCAATATTCAGATTGCCGAGTAATTCAATTTTCTATTAAACAATGCACTATTTTTGCCGATGTGAAGAATAAAGAATTTGACCTACTTGGTTGAACTCTTTCTTATCTCTCCAAAGCAGTTTATTCTTGATCGCTCTCCTTTTTCAAAACTTTTTAAAAATCATTCCGATAAACCTGCTTATTTTATTCACACAAATTTTTATTCCATTTGATTTATGTCATTAGCCATTTCGTGCCAAACTATTTTAACTCAAATCGAAATTGAAGAAGAGCTTACCTCTCAACAACTCAACCTCTCTTGGACCATCCAATCTTTTTTTTACGAAGCGAGCTCATCAACGGCACTTTTTTCGCTGGCAGCCGGACAGGGATTTGCCGCTCTCGTCCAATCAAAAGGGTATCGACTTCTTTCGCCGCTTTTCTGCCCTAAATTTTCTAAATTTTTATCAACCTTTGCCGGCTATATCACTGAGGGGATCTGCTTCAACAGTGGCTCTGAGCTTGCAAGATCAGGAGAGTTCAAGATTGCAGAACTGGGTGAAACAGCTCATGGGATTTCAACCATCACTCTTTGTAAAATGATGAGCCGTCGGATTTTGGGTGATAACATTCTGATACAAAACCTTCTCCAAAACTCTGCGCTGGTGACGCTTGACATTGGGTTTGAAGAATTTGGACTCATTGAAAAAAGCCATTTCAGCTTCATCGAGCGATATACGCATTGCCAAATTACCTCCTTTCGAATGGAGATCAGTGCAAAATTATTGGCAGTCGTTTGTCCACAAGTAGGAATTTTAAAGGCAAAACAGGAGCTCGATTATGAAATTCAAAATTCAAAAAATGACAAGACCGAACCGAAGAATAAAAAAACAAAACCGAATATTTTTTTTGGAGAGTGGTTTGCCCCAGCAATAGCAGGAAATCATGGGCAAATTGTTAGAAACAGTTCATCCTATGAAATAACTAAACTGCTGGTCGAAGCCAAAAATCTAATCTGCAGAATCGAAAAATCAGGAACAGACGATCTTTCTCAAAAAAAAGAACTCCAGATAAAAGAACTGGGTGAAAGGGAAACTTCGCTACTTAATGAACCACTCAAACTGATTCCACCGACGGCTCAACGAATGCTGGCAAGCACTGAAAGGGGAAACGAATTATTTGCGGGAATTTTAAAGGGGATCTGGATCACCCTCTATGGTAAAATTCATTATCTGAGAGAAGTGAGTGATAAAAAAAGTTTGATGGATGCTTTTGAAGTCGCTTCTTATATCTATTTGAAGCATCACGCCCAAATCTCCGCCATTCAAGTGATCGAGTTTGGAAAAATCGTTTTTTTTGAAAATGTTCCTGAACATGAAAATTATTTTTACCCATTTTTTTCGGATAACTTTCAATCGATGACCGTCACCAAAAATTTGGATTCAGAATGTAGAATCACGACAAACAAAACCGCTCGACAGATTCATGAAGATCTAGCAACGCCAGATTTAAATTATTTTTTTTCATTACCTGATTTTGTTTTATCCAGAATCAAAAAAACCTGGGAGGAATATGAGAAAGACCCCGAGTCTAATCGAGGATTATTGGGATTTGTCACCTGGATTCGAAAAGCTCAAAAAAAAGGAAAAATAAGATATCCTCCATGCCCCTACTCTCCGATCGAGTTAGCAATCGATTTTTTTCCAGTTCGAGATTTTCTTCTAACATCAAAAAAAGGTCCAAAATTTTTAGACAAAAAAACAACTGACAAAATTAATTCAGAGCAAGAAAAAATAATCACACTAAATGAAAATGAAAGTTCTGATCCTGAAGAAAATAGAGAAAATACTGAGCAAAATATTTATCCTTCTTCTGATGATTCAGCTGAAAGGGAAGCGGTCAATACCCGTTTGAAAGCTCTCGAAAATATTTTGATTGGTCGAAGGGATCGAAAAGTAAAATCTTCAAAGATTCCCACACCTGCGATCCTTTTGATTAGAGCGATGGCGGAGGCAAATCTCAAGTTCTCTCAACTGAGATATCAAGCGAGTATCGAAATCGATAATTTTATTGATGAGATCTGCGGAAATCCAAAAAAGGATATTCTTCATCCTCCCCAGATGATTTTAAGAGTTGAAGAAGTTCTGCAAAAAAGTGGAGGAAATTTTAACGCAGCCCACTTCTTTGCTACTGCTCATCCATTTCTTGCAGATATATTTCCCACCCTTTTACAATCAAAACCTTTTATTCAATTAACCCGTCCACAATTCGAAGAGGCGAGCGAGTTTGATCTTGCCTATTCAATTTTTTCCTGGCGCATGAAAGGAAATAAAGAGGGAAAAGTAATTCCCATTGATGAAATCAGAAAACGATTAGAAATTAGCGATGTTTCAGCCCGTCTTTACGAAACTAGAGCGACTGTTCCAAAAATAGAATCTCTTCTAAGAAAATTAATTGATTTGATCACCGAAGAAAAGAATTGTGGACAAAAACAGTCGATCTATCTCGCCGTTCGATATGGGATCAGTTCTATCCTGCCAATTATTATCCTAGAAAGTGACCGTTCGAGGAAGAAGTTAAATGCTCAAGACATCTATCGTTTTCAGAAAAAACGTAAAAGAAAAAGCTCATCGACCGAGCTTCATCCAGCTTTTACCTACTTTTTAGGAACGAATGAAAATGGGGAAGTTTTTTTTCCCTCCGAAGAGAAACTCAATCGACTTGATGAAACCCTCCGATGTTCTGAAAAAACATTGAATCCACCTTATCAGAAAAAAAGAAGTTGGAGTTCACTCTCTCGAGATGAAAAATGGGCTTATTATCTTTATGATTTGGCAGTCCAAAAATTTGGATCTGCGGAAGCTGCCGTAAAAGAAACCGGGCTTCTTTATTTAAAAAGACCTCACTATATAAAAAGAGAGGTTTCCAAAAAAAGCTGGAAGGATGAAACGATCGCCCAATATGCAAAAAGCCTCGAGTTGAGCGATTCTGAACGACGGAATATTTTCATTTTCTTTCGGGAGAAAGAGATTAGAGAACTGCTCCAAAAATAGATCAATGCTTAAAATGCCTCTGCTTCGTAAAAACCATCGCGATCTGATGCTCATTCGCCGCCTGAATTACCTCTTCATCTCGAACCGATCCACCCGGTTGTACGATCGCGGTAATTCCATATTTTGCCGCCTCATCAATTCCGTCGCGAAAAGGGAAAAACGCATCAGAGGCAAGCACGCTCCCTTTTAAATCTAGCTGGGACTTCATCGCGCCAAGCTTCACAGAATCGACCCGGCTCATCTGCCCTGCCCCAATGCCGATCGTTTGACAATTTTTCGCATAAACAATCGCATTTGATTTCACATGCTTTGAAATTTTCCAGGCAAAATCGAGAGCGGCAAATTCATCCGCGGTTGGAGTTCGAGATGTCACGACAGCGCAGGATTTGAGATCGATCTCTCCCAAATCACGATCCTGCAACAAAATACCGCCAGTAATTTTTTTGAGATCGGTGGTTTCTCTTTTTGAATTTTCAATCGAAGCGGTTTTTAAGATTCTCAGATTTTTCTTTGATTTCAAAAGTTCGAGAGCCGAGGGTTCATAATCGGGAGCAATAATCGCCTCAAAAAAAGTTTCGTTAAACTCTTTCACAAATTCAAGATCGACCTTTTCATTCACTGCGACAATTCCACCAAACGCGGAAACTGGATCGCAAGCCTTTGCCCTAATAAAAGACTCTTTCAAACTCGATCCTAGAGCCGAGCCGCATGGATTATTATGTTTTACTATCACGCAGGCGGTTTTCTTGAACTCTTTCACAATCGTTAACGCCGCATCGAGATCGAGAAGATTATTATAGGAAAGTTCTTTTCCATGGAGACAATCAGCATCGATGACATTCGCTTCGGAATTATTTTTGAAACGATAATAGGCGGCGACCTGATGCGGATTTTCTCCGTATCGTAGAGTCGAAACTTGTGTCGCCTGAAGATTATAAACCTTTGGAAAATGTTCTAAAGTGGGAACCTGATTCATCTCACACTTCTCAACTCGGGTGAGATAATTACTGATCGCGCCATCATACGCCGCAGTATGAGAAAACGCTTTTTGCGCCAGATACCATCTCGTTTCAAGATCGGTTTTTCCTTCGGTCGATTTTAAAAGATTCATCACTCTTTCATAATCAGCGGTATCGACGACGACAGCGACTGACTCAAAATTTTTCGCGGCACTTCGAATCATGCTTGGCCCACCAATATCGATATTCTCAATTGCATCGATTAACTTACAATCTTTTTTGGCAACCGTTTCTTCGAACGGATAAAGATTGACGATCACCAAATCAATCGGAAGAATCTGGTTTTCTTCCATCTGCTTCAAATGATCCGGTTTATTTCGACGGCCGAGAAGACCGCCATGAATTTTGGGATGAAGTGTTTTCACACGTCCATGAAGAATTTCCGGAAAACCGGTAAAATTCGAAATCGCCTGAACTGGAATATTTTCTTTTTTCAAAAACTCTGCAGTATTTCCGGTGGAGATAATCTCAACTTTTAAAGAATGAAGAAGTTTTGCAAAATCAATCAATCCCTCTTTTTTGGAGACACTGATTAATGCTCGTCGAATTTGTAGGTTCATATTTTCTCTCTTTTAGGATATTAAGATAAAGGTTGATCCGGATGGCGATCTATCAAATCTTCGGAAAGATGAAAATGTAAAAAATAATTTAATTTCACTTCATGCTAAACCTTCAAAACATCCAAGAATTTCAAGGCGTTTCAGAACAAGAAGCAGAAAAAAAACTGCAAACCGAAGGTTATAACGATCTTCCAACCTCAAAAAAGAAATCGTTTTTTTCGGCAATTTGGAAAATTTTTCAGGAGCCGATGCTTCTTTTTCTCATCGCTGCCTCTTTCATCTATTTTTTACTCGGCGATTCTAAAGAAGCGATGATGCTCGGTGCTTTTGTCTTGGTCGTTTTGGGAATCACTTTTTACCAGGAAAGAAAAACCGATCGAGCGCTTGAAGCACTGAGAGATCTCTCCAGCCCGCGTGCCTTGGTCATTCGAGACGGAAAACAAAAACGGATTCCGGGGCGTGAAGTGGTTAGAGGAGATATTTTGATCTTGTCTGAAGGGATGAATCGCTTCTGACCGGAGAATCTCTATCGGTCAGGAAAACAGCGAATTTGACCGATTCATCCTCTTCCAGCAGCGCTTCCTTTGTTTATTCAGGAACCGTCATTGTTCAGGGACAGGGAATCGCTCGTGTAGAGAAAATCGGTACTGAAACAGAAATCGGAAAAATCGGAAAAAGCCTTCAGTCGATTCCGACTGAAAAAACAAAACTGGAAAAAGAGACGAAAAAAATTGTCTTCATTTTCGCAACGATCGCTTTTTTACTCTGTAGCTTGATTGTCATTCTTTACAGTCTCAAACATCACGACTGGTTGAACGGATTTTTAGTCGGCATCACGATGGCGATGTCGATGATTCCAGAAGAGATTCCGGTCATTCTCACCGTTTTTATCGCGATTGGCGCCTGGCGAATCTCTCGCAAACAGGTTTTGGCTCGTCACCCGGCCGTTTTGGAAACCCTCGGATCGACGACTGTTCTCTGCGTCGACAAAACTGGAACATTGACCGAAAATATCATGAAGGTGAGCCAGATTTTTGCTCAAGAAGAATTTCACTCGATTTCTTTGGTTAAAAATCAGGAGAATCAAAAAGAAGAACTTCCGGAAACTTTTCACGAACTGATCGAATTCGGAATTCTAGCAAGTCAGATCGATCCATTCGATCCGATGGATCAGGCGATTCGCCAGCTGGGAGATTATTTTTTAAAAGAGACGGAACATCTCCATGACGACTGGGAGATGATTCAGGAATATCCGCTATCTTCCAAGCTGCTTGCCCTTTCGCATGTTTGGAAATCGAAAGAGAGAAACGATTATATCATCGCAGCCAAAGGTTCGCCCGAAGCGATTTTGGATTTGTGTCATCTCCCGCAAAAAGAGCTTCAAAGATTGACCGAAAAAGTACAAACACTGGCAAGTGATGGATTGCGGGTTTTGGCGGTCGCCAAAGCCCGTTTTGATGCGATTCCACTCCCCGACGAGCAACATGATTTTGACTTTGAGTTTATCGGACTGATCGGATTTGCCGATCCAGTCCGCCCGAAAGTTCCCGCCGCCATCGAGGAGTGCTATCTCGCAGGAGTTCGGGTAATCATGATGACCGGCGATTATCCCGCCACCGCGCAAAAAATTGCAGCAAAAATCGGATTGAAAAATTTTGGCGAGGTGATCTCAGGTTCGGAACTTGAAACCCTCAGTGACACTGAATTGAAAAAACGGATCAAAACCGTGAATATTTTTGCCCGAATGATTCCTGCACAAAAATTGCGACTCGTTGAAATGTTGAAAGCAGAAGGGGAAATTGTCGGAATGACCGGAGATGGAGTCAACGACGCCCCCGCCCTGAAAGCCGCCCACATCGGCATTGCGATGGGAAAGCGCGGAACCGATGTCGCCCGAGAAGCTTCATCGATTGTTTTGATTGATGATGATTTTTCATCGATCGTCGAAGCAATTCGGTCGGGTCGGAGAATTTTTGATAACTTAAGAAAAGCGATGGCCTACATTCTGGCAATTCATATTCCGATTGCGGGAATTGCACTTGCCCCGGTATTGCTCAACTGGCCCTTGATTTTTCTGCCGGTGCAGATCGCCTTTTTGCAATTGATTATTGACCCGGCCTGCTCGATCGCCTTTGAAGCCGAAGCAGAAGAAAGCGATCTGATGAAACATCCCCCCAGAGATCCGGCAAAATCACTTTTTGACAAACAGATCTTCAAAATTGGAATTTTTCAGGGGCTTTTTATTTTGGCGATCCTGCTGACAGTTTTCTTTATCGCCTCGGCGGAAGGAAGAAAAGAAACAGAAATCCGAACACTCACTTTCTCCACTCTCATTCTTTCAAACTTGGGACTTCTTTGGATCAATCGTTCCTGGTCCCGTTCTCTTTTTACCACACTTCGAATTCCGAATCGACCGCTCTGGGTAATTACGATTTCGGCTTTGTTTTTTTTAACACTGACTATTTCAGTCCCTTTTCTTCGCGAGCTGTTTCAGTTTTCAAAAATCACTTTTCTGGAAATGTTTCTTTGTGGAATTGGAGCAATAGCGAGTGTTCTCTGGTTTGAGCTTTTCAAGAAATGGAGAAAAAAGAATTCTTAATCCCCTTCTTTTACAAACGAGGAGCCGTGAGAGGTCAGAACTCATCGATCAAAATCAATTCAAAGCAGGAGTTTGAACATCCGATCGAACTTCAGTATGGCGAATTTTTCCACCCAAATTTGCCGATCTCACCATAAAAATAATCGAGAGCAAAGAGATCAGTCCAAGGATCATCACAAACCATTTGGGATAAAAATGAGATTTTCTGAAAAAGAAAAGACCGAGAAGAGAAATTCCCCCCGCGATTTCGACAAAGACCAGCGCGGTTTCTGCCGATTCTTCATGTTCCTCAATCATACTTTCTGAAATACCTGGTAACTGTTTGACAAGATCTTCGGCCGGTTCACCGGTAAAATAGACAGGAAGAATAAGAATGGCATTCAAGAGAAAAATACCGAATGCCACTTTTTTAATCGAATGGTCTTTCTTGAATTGACCTATTAGCAAAATAAAAAAACCGAAAAAAGCTCCTACTATCGGAAAATGGTTCAGGATGAGATGAAGATGCGTCAGAGTCACATGTTTCTCCTTTTCAAAGTTTTTATTTTTTTCCACTCTTTTATTAAGTTCAAACAGGCTGATTTTGGGAAAAACAGTACCTTGGTCTCTTTTTCAGCAATACAATCGACACAAAACGGAACCTCTAAAAGAAGATGAAAAAATCCCAAAAGTGGATCTTCTAAGCACTCTGCCCTTCTTTTTCTATTTCGGGAAGAAAGAAAAGAAACATTTCCTTGTAAGAGCCAGAAACAGCCGAAAGGGAAATGCCCTGCATAAAAGAGTGCCTGCCCTTTTGAAAAAGAAACCTCTTCCCCTTTGGAGTAAAGTTCGGGAAGATAGTTTTTTAAAAAAAGAATCAGTTTTTTTCTTTCAGCCGGATGAATCAAAAAACATTTTTTCTGTTTCCGAACCAAAGCCATCAGAAAAAGATAGAATAAGATCACAAAAACAAATATGAGCTAAATCAGTATTTCGGATCTTTCATTTTCAATCTGCAGAGCTTCATGAAAAAAAATTTTTCGAAAACCAAAGCCTCTCTTCATTGCGAAACCTGTGACAAGCGGGAAAAA
>CAZQOW010000024.1:0-18886 GCA_964595045.1 uncultured Pseudomonadota bacterium | reverse complement strand
TTCTTTTTTTCGAGGCTTAAAAAATTTTTTAAAAAGGTCAGGAGTAATGAGAAATGCTGTGGAAAGTAAGGGAGCACGGCCATGCGCCCTTACAGAATGAGGCGGAATTAAGTCATCTGGAATCCCAATCTTCACCACTCTCAATTCTCCTACCCGATCGATCGAGGGCCCTAAAACCAATCCCCTTTTTGGAAGATGAAACGTCACCGTCATTGTCGCACAGACTGCTTCCCCCAAAACCTCACCCGTTGTGGCGGAAAGACCGGAGGGAATATCAACTGCAACCAGAGGAATTTTTATTTGATTTAAAAAACGAATCAATTTTGCTGTAAAACCTCGAATCGGCCGATCAAGCCCAGTCCCAAAAATCGCATCGATCATCAAAGAAGATTTTTTAATTTCTTTTTTGAATTCTTGTAAGCCTTGGTCGTTGAGTAAGAGATGATATTGGAAAGGGAGTCGATTCAGATTAATGAGAGGATCTCCATGATAATCTTCTGCCCGCCCAAGCAGATAAACCCGAACTTTGAAACCTTCTTCGTGAAGATAGCGGGCAATCACCAATCCATCTCCTCCATTATTTCCTTTTCCACAAAAAACGGAAATGAGTGGATTGTTATCCCTGCGGAGGTAGGAATATCCCTCCTTTTCAATCATCTTCACCACTTCCCTTCCGGCATTTTCCATTAATGTAAGCGAGGGAATCTTTCTTTTTTGAATGGCAGTTTGATCGAGCCATTGCATCTCTTGGTTGGTAATCAGTTTCATATTATTTTTAATCGTTCAATCAATGGTTCAAAGTCTCGTTCACCTTACATTGTAATTTGACAGAGATCAAAATCGCACTCCGGAACCACCATTCAAGTTGTAAAAATAAAAAAATGCAGAAGAATGCTTAAACAAATATAGTTTCAAGACGACGATATTCCCTGCATTTACAGAGAAGAAAACCGTATAATATTTAGATAAGTTTTTCAAAACGGTTTCTCTTATGAAAAAAAAATTACTCTCCTTCATTATTATACTTCTGATCTTTATCGGATTCTCTTCTACCGGAAAAGCTTCCCGATATACCGAGAATTTATGCTCAAAAACAGAATATGAATGTATCGAAATCGAGGAAGGACAAAGCTGGTCATCCCTTTGGCCTAATCCTGAAGATGTTCAAAAAATCAAACGGCTCAACCGTACCGGAAACCGGCTTCGCAAAGGGATGAAAATTGCGGTTCCAAAAAACCTAAATTCAGTTTCCAAACTTGATCTTGCTCCACTTTCTCAAAAAATTGATTCTTCTGGCAGCAAAAAAATTATTGTCGATCTAAAACAACTCGCTTGGGGGGCGTATGATTCAAATGGAGAGCTTTTAAATTGGGGCCCTGTCTCTGCTGGAAAGGGATGGTGCCCGGATATTCAGATGAAATGCCGAACTCCCACGGGAGAATTCACGATTGAGCGAAAAGGGGGCGCGAGCTGCAAATCGGGAAAATTTCCGATTCCGGATGGGGGAGCACCGACCCCTTACTGCATGTTCTTTAAAGGGGGATATGCATTGCACGGATCCTACGATGTGCCGGGATATCATGCGAGTCATGGATGTGTTCGATTGTTGGTCGAGGATGCGAAATGGTTGAATCAACAGTTTGTCGAGATCGGAACCAAAGTGACAATTCTTCCATATTGATTTACCTTAAGCGATTTGTAATAAAAACATATCCGGATATCGCTTAGAGATATATTTAAAACTTCTCTCGGCCTCTTCTTAATCTTACTGAGGAGGAAACTTCTTTTATTTTACAGTAATCTCTTCATCTCTCTCACCGCTTCTTCAATTCCGACAAACATCGCGCGGGCAATAATCGCATGTCCGATATTGTATTCTTCAATCTCCGGAATCTGAACGAGCGGAGAAATATTCTGATAATGCAAACCATGGCCAGCATAAACTCTAGTTTGCATTTTTTCTCCCAATTCGGCGGCCTTTAAAATCTGTCGATACTCTTTTTGACGTTCCGATTTTGTTTTTGCTTCGGCATAACAGCCGGTATGAATTTCAAATCCGATCGCCCCAAGATCGACTGAGCGTTTGACATCTTCGAGCTTGGGATAAATAAAAAGACTGACCGGGATTCTCATTTTCGCAAGCGCATTCATTACTTTTTCAAATTTGGAAATATTTTTTCTTAGATTCAATCCCCCTTCGGTAGTCAGCTCAGCACGCTTTTCCGGGACGAGGGTGACAAGATCCGGCTTTATCTTTATTGCAATTCTCACCATTTCTTCAGTTGCTGCCATCTCCAAATTAAGACGAGTTCTGATTTTACGTCGGAGCAATGGTAAATCAAAATCTTGGATATGACGACGATCTTCGCGAAGATGACAGGTAATTTGATCCGCCCCCGCTTTTTCCGCGAGGAGAGCAGCCTGGAGAGGATCTGGATATTTGGTAAACCGCGCCTGCCTTAAGGTGGCGACATGATCAATATTGACTCCAAGACGGGGCATTTCATTCATCCTTAAAAACATTATATTGTAGGGGTACGCGGAGGTGAGCCACTATACAAAATTACAATTGCACTCCCAGCGATCGTCCAATTTCCTCTTTTAAATCATTCGCAATCTGCGCCAAAACAGTTTCATTCTCTCCCTCAACCATAATACGGATCAGCGGTTCAGTACCTGAATAACGAAGAAGCAATCTTCCTTTTCCGGAAAGGAGTTTTTCTGCCTGCTGCATCTTTTTTTGAATGGAGGGAATCAACTGAAAATCCTCTTTTTTTGACACTTTCAAATTCACTAAAAGCTGCGGCATGAGAGTGATGATTTTTTTCAATTTTGAAAGCGGTTGTTCTCTTCGTTTCACCACTGAAAGAACTTGAAGGGCCGCGAGTAAGCCGTCTCCAGTGGTGGCGTGATCAAGAAATAGCAAATGTCCGGATTGCTCTCCCCCCAAATTGGCTCCTGTTTTTACCATCTCCTCAACCACATATCGATCCCCCACTTGCACCCGGGTCAGTGAAATTTTTTCTTTTTCTAAAAATTGTTCTAATCCAAAGTTACTCATAACGGTCGCAATCACACGATTATTTTTGAGTGTCTTATTTTGCTTCATCTCCTGGGCAAGAATCGCCAGAATCACATCTCCGTTGATGACTTCACCATTTTCGTCACTTAAAATTACTCGGTCGGCATCACCATCGAGGGCAATCCCAAAATCAGCCTGGTAGCGAACAACCGCCTCGCACATCGTTTCAGGATGAAGAGCTCCAAATTGATCATTGATATTCAGTCCATTCGGAGAAACCCCGATCGGAATCACCGTGGCTCCCAGCTCTTCGAGAACTACTGGAGCGACCTTATAAGCAGCCCCATTCGCACAATCGACGACAATTTTTAATCCTTCTAAATTCAAATCTTTTGGGAAACTGCTTTTCAGAAACTCAATGTATCGACCAGGAGCATCTTCAACGCGATAAGCCTTTCCAATCTCTTTCCCGGTTGGTTGGATTTTTTTAAATTCTTCACTTTCAATCAGTTTTTCTAGTTTATTTTCAAGCTGATCGGGAAGTTTAAAACCGGTATGGTCAAAAAACTTGATTCCGTTATCTTGAAAAGGATTATGCGAAGCTGAAATGACGACACCCGCATCCGCGCGCATCGCACGAGTAATAAAGGCAATCGCAGGAGTCGGAAGCGGTCCTAAAAGAATCGCATCGGCTCCTGCAGAACAGATCCCGCTCGCCAAAGCCATTTCGAGCATATAACTGGACCGACGGGTATCTTTTCCAATTACTACACGACTTTGATGAGAATTACTCTTTTTGAAGAAAAGATGGGTAATTCCTTTTCCGAGAGCCAATGCAACCTCACTGGTCATGGGATGAAGATTGGCCACTCCGCGAACACCGTCAGTACCAAACAGTTTTCTTGACATAGATTATTCTCTCAAATTTATTTTTCACTCCTTGTCATCCCCGAATGTGTTTGTCGGAGATCCCCTCTATTCCCTCATTGGATGAAGGAGATTCCCACTCAAAAAATTGCGGGAATGACAGCCATTTTTAACTTATTATAAAGCTACACCAATGAAATACCATCAATGGTTTCGGGGATTTCCTTCCCCATCAATTTTAATAAAGTCGGAAAAACATCACAAGTTCGCGCATATTTCTCTGAAATCGGTGCATTGATAAAAAATGGAACCATTATATGTTCTCGAATCAGACCGCCGTGGGAAGAGCGATGCTCAGGATGTTCAAACCGTTTGCGCAAATCAAATCCTTTTTTTGCCGAAACGACGAGATCTCCCGTTCGATCAGATTTGAAAATCTGGAGAAGTTGAACCAGTGCATCGGGATATTCGGTATCAAACGTCAGCTTCAGTGAATCCCTCTCAGTCATGGAAGATGGAAAAGAGGGATATCCAAACGGATCACTTGTTTCGACCAAATAATGAATCTTCTTCTGATTGTCGAGATAGATTGTTGCTTTTCCTTTTCGGCTTACCACTACCAGCGAATCGTCAGATTTTTTTGCGGCAATTAGATCAATCGCCTCCTGATCTAAAAGAGAAGGAATAATCTCAGGATATTTTTTTTCAATCGTTTCGATGGAACTTCGACTTTTCCAACCCTCAAAATCTTTAAAGTAAAGATGCAGCATTCCATTTCCAGAGACCATGCTGGCAACATCAAAATTTTTCTTGAAAATTTTCGGATAGTAAAAAGTTTTCAAACCTTTGCTTTCCAGAAATGAAGCAACCCCGAAATGTTGGTAAGTAGGACTTAAGCCATGATCACTCACAATCGCAATCAGGGTTTCATCCAATTGATTTTGTTTCTCGAGTTTTTGGATTATTTTTCCCAAAGTTTGGTCAATGTGAAGATAAGCCTGAATAGTTTTTTCATGATGCGGATGGGAAAGATGTGAAAATTCATCAATTCCAGGGAACACTACAAATGCAAAATCGGTCTCTTCGTCGAGTGCGTGAAGAAGTTTTTCGGTCGCAGCAGTATCGGGAACTGACCAACGATCGGTTAAATGCGCATAATACCAATACCAAATTCGACTCTGCTTTGTTTTGTTGGTTTTAAAATTACTCCCTTTGTTAATGGCACTAAAAATATTAACGGGAGAATTGAAATATTCAAATAAGGTTGGATGAGAAATTTGGATATCACTGTTCATGAAAAAACTTTCGAAACCGACATAGCTTCGAAATCTTTTGAAAAACGGTTTTCCCTCACCATATTTTTTTTTATCAAACCAACGAATCCCGGGAACACCACAAGTACCTGGATAACAGCCAGTTAAAAAAGGGAGATAAGCTGGACCTGTCGTGGAAGGAAATACAGAAACCGCTTCGGAAAAACGCCCTTGCTTTTTGAACAATTGCTCGCAATGAGGCAAGAGACCTTTTTCACAAAGCTCCTGAAAAAGATCAGGTCGCGCACCATCCGCCAATAATAATAAACAACGTTTGTAAGGAATCACGATTTTGGAGTTTCAAATTCAGTCAGTTTCTTTTTCATTCGGCTGACAAGTTCTGGATATCCATATTTTGCAATAATCGAATCAAATTGAAATTTGTAGTTATCGACGAGACTGGCATCATCGACAATAATATCGAATACTTTCCATCCATTTGCCATTTTGATTAACTTATAATCAATCGCCACTTTTGTATTTTCTTTTGGAATATAAATAATCGTTTTCGTTTTTGCCTTCGCTTTTTGTGGATCAAGATAACTTTCTCCCAAATATTTTATCGTATATTTTTTTCCTTGGGTCTTACTCTGCTCCTTAGAGAGAATTGCCTTGGTTTCAAGAAGTTGGGTCATCAAAGTGACAAATTCATTTTGTTCAGCCGCTGATCTCTGTCCCCAATGTTTATCTAGCGCTAATCGACACAACTCGCGCAAATCAAAAGTACCAGTGATTGCATCATGTTTAATCTGTGCATTTTTAGCACGATCGACTGCAGTTAAATTGTTACCGGTTTTATAGTTGTCTGTTTTTAATTCTAGATCTTGAACCGCACGTGTCGGGGTTCCAGCTGCTGCTGTCTGCTGGCTTGTGGATGGTATGGTCGATTGTGTGGAAGATTCTGCGGAACTCTTAGGTAAGCGATTGATGGTTGTATCTTTTTTACCTCCTTCTGCAAAACAGAGGGAAGAAACAGATAAAATCGAAACAAGTAAAAAAGTAATTTTCATTTTCATTCATATCTCCGTTTTAAAGGCGGTTGAAGATCCGGGGTTAAAGGTTTAGAGTCTTACTTATTTTTTATCTATTAATCTCTTAACTCTCGACCGCTAACTCCAACCACTCCTATGGTTGATAACCCAATTTGCTAATCAAGGTCGCCACAGCAACGTTGTAATTGAAAACCGCTTCATAATATCGTCCTTTCATCAACAAAAAGGCCTGAAGAGAATCGGCGTAATCATTCTTATTTCCAACTCCTACCTCAAAATTTGATTTGGTCAAAAAAACAAGTTGCCTCGAAAGTCTATAGGCACTTTCCGCATTATCTAAATCATTCTTTGACTGCTTCACAGTTAAATAAGAATCTTTCAGATCGAGCGTCAATCCCTGTTCTGCATAATCTTTTGTCACGCTCATTTTATAATATTCAGCCTCTTTCTGATGAATTTTAGAGTTTGTCTCTTTCCAATTTAAGGTTCCTGATAAACGAATTCCCGCACCCGCTCTCGAAAAATTGAATGGATCGTTATAATCGTCCGTTGCCACCTGAACGACTTGTTGCAAGGTTCTACCCAGTTCGAAGAACGCTCCAAAACCAAGATTAGGGGCAAAATTTCTTTTTTCCAAACGATATTCGTTTTCTTTTGCTCCCAAACCTATTTTTAATAATTTGGTTTCGGGACGATATTTTTTCGCCTCATCGACATAATACGAAAAATTTTTTAACTCAAACTCCACCGGTTGCAAATGCTGGTCCGTAATTTGAAAACCAATTCTTCTATCAATTCCGGTCTGGATTCTCAATCCTTCGATTGCCAACTCCTCTTTTTTTAATATTTCCCCAAAACGTTTCAACAACTCGTATCTCGTCAATTTTATCTTTGCCAAATCGATCGGATCAGTAGGAGAAGTCGAGTTTTCCCGTTTTGAGATTTCCCCCTCTAACTTTTGAAGTGCGTCCCCGAACATTTCCTTCAAATCTTTTGCGAGTAAAATACCATAGTAAAGTTGCTTGATTTTGAGAACGATTTCGCTCGCCTTTTGGTTTTTCTTTTCTTTGGATGCTTCTATCCCCTGGTTCGCCAATGCCTGCGCTAGCTCTATTTTTCCGAACGAGGTTATTGGAACTCCTAATCCAACTTTCACCCGATTCAACATGGTAATATCGCCCGAGAAAAAACTTTCGAGGGCATGAGTTGCATTTCTCGGGACTGGAGCGGCTTCGTATTGATATTCAACCACCGGCAATCCCCGTGGTTGGGCCTGTTTCAGTTTCCATCGTGAATCTTCAATATCATAATCAGCGCCTCTCAGTTCACCATTATTTCGCATCGCCATTCGAACAAGATCCCCAAGATCAAAACGAAGTTTTTCTCCAGATTCACCGATTTCGGGGGAGCTCAACTCAATGTTCGATGAACTCACCTCCACTTTTTGGGATTCTGCCGGGGTAGCCAAGTCAGCTGAAAAAATATTGCCAACTAATCTAAGCTGGAGAAAGACAGCAAAAATGAGGGGAATGAAAAAAAATAATCTCTTTTTAAAAAGGGCCATTTTCATGAAAATTTAAAGAAACAAACAATTAAGCTTACTTAAAAAAGAATGATTTCTAGCGTACCATCCATTTTGTTTTAATATGAGGTCAAGGCCCAAGTGCTTGTAATCCATTTATTTTTGGATGTCATCCGTTGAAATTAAACCGAACAAGCACTAGCAAACTAAAAGGGAAAGAGTCAATGAGCGGTTTTTCCACCTACCTGAACATGGGAAGGGGTTAAAGGGAGAGTAAAATAGAAGTAAGAACCTGATCCTTTTTTCGATTCGACCCAGATTCGTCCTCCATGAAGATCGACAATCTTCTTGGCGATTGCCAAACCAAGCCCAGAGCCACCAAAACTGCGATTCATATTGCCATCAACCTGCCGAAACTCTTCAAAAATCGAAGGCTGATCTGCCTCATCAATTCCAACACCGGTATCATGGACACAAATTTTCAGCATTTCTCCAGCTCTCTGCGAAGAGATGGTCACTTTTCCCTGATGAGTAAACTTGATCGCATTTCCGATCAGATCTCGAATAAGCACTCTGATTTCATTTTCATCCCCATAAATATCAGGAATCGATTCTGGCCAATCAAGTGAAAATTCAGATTCCTGTTTTTGAAATTCCTCCTGAAATTTTTCAGCGATTTCAAGAATCACTCTTTTCAAATTAATTTTTTTCACATTAATATTAATCAATCCGGACTGGTATTTCGTCAGATCGAGAATATGATCTACCAGCTCCAAAAGTGATTCTCCCGAATCTCTAATCATTCCAAGATATCGTCTCTGATCGATCGAAAGTGAACGGTCCGTCTCTTCAAGTAATAGGTCAGTAAGCCCGAGAATTCCATGAATCGGTGTTCGCAATTCGTGGGTAATATTACTGACAAATTGAGTTTTCAAACGAGACATTTCTGAAAGTTTACGATTTTGTTTCAAAAGAGTTTCATAAAGATCGGAATTCTCGATGACTACAGAACCAAGACTAATTAATGAGGAGAAAAGCTCAATATCTTCCGAATCAAAAAATTTCTCACCTTTTGATCCCAAATTAAAAACTCCTAAAAACTTTTTCTCAGCAATCAATGGAAAGGAAATTTCGGCATGCCATTCGGTAAAGAAATTCAACCCCGCTGCACGTAAAAGAGTCAATTGCGAATCTTTCAACAATTGCTGCTTGGTCATTGGCTTTCCTTCTTTTTGAAACCAACTGACCATAGGATGATGGGAGGCAATCGAGAAGGAAAGTGGAGTAGTCCCAAGATGTTCTTTCAAGACGTACTGCTTTAAATCATCTTCAAACACTAAAATAGAAGCGGAGTCGGCGCCGCTTAAATCAACGATAGTGGTGAGAAGGGTTTTATACGCTTCTTCACGATTGGAAAGATAGGCAAGTTTACCCCCATATCGAATGAATATTTCCCGCCAGTTATACTTTGACCGATTCTTAAAAATCATTTTCAGGTGGCATTCTTGTGAGGAGTACTCATTAAAATTCCTTCCTCTTCTCCCACCGCACAAAAACGCTATTTAATAAATCGAATACAAAGTGGATAGCGATACGATTCCCCGTTACTTGCTTTCACAGAAGCAATAACGACAAAAACAATACTGGCAATCACAATTGCTGGTAAAAGGAGAAAACCAATCAGTACAAACATCAGCAAGGCAGAACCGATCAAAAAGATAGTAACCGAAATTTGAAAATTTAAAGATTCTTTTCCCTGTTCATCAACAAAACTCGATTCGTTTTTTTTGATCTGCCAGATAATGAGTGGACCTAAGATGTTAGCAAAAGGGATTCCGAGTAATCCGGTCAGCGCAATGAGGTGACAAAGCATTCCCCAGGTTCGAACTTGGCTATCAATTGATGTATTCATTAATTTCTCCTAAATTGCAATTTTTGAAATTAAAATTATATAAAGAATTATCCTCTATTCTTAGGGGTGATGCTAGACAAAAAACATCTTTAATCAACTTTATTATTCCTATGCCTCTATTTATTTTGATTCTTTAAGTTGGACTATTTTAAGATGAATAAACTGCTTAAGAGTTCATGGAGAAAAAGAAAACTGATAGAAAGAAATTTCTCTCTAGTGAAGATAAGTGCAAAAGCGCCTTCCTCTTAACCCCTCATTACTTATGATCAATCAGTTAAACTAAAATAATGACCAAATCACTTACCTCTTTTCCGACGATAAGGAAAAGCCGATAAGAGGTTTAAGTTATGGTCGGGGCGGCGAGATTTGAACTCGCGGCCTCTTGCTCCCGAACGGTAAATACCCTATTTTGTTGTATCTTCCGTGTTTTCAACTATTTAACATTCATTTAATTTCAACCACTTATTAAGATCGATTTCGGAGGATGACTGACGAGTTCCGATCATTTTTGAATGCCGTACCCATGTTTTACCCACAAGCACTAGATTGGTTTAATTCGCTTACTACTTTTGTTTAAAATGTGCATCTATGCCTGAAGACATAGATTTTTTGAAGTACTTTGGTGATTTGTTTTTTAGCTTAATTTAAGGTGAATGAAAAATTATCCGATCTAACGAATCATGTCTTAATATTATAGCTTCTGTGCCAAGCCAGTAGGCACAATAATTTAGATTACAGATAATCGGCCAGCCATTAACAGAAGAGGATTTATCGAAGGGGTAAAGAGTAACAAAACCATTTCTGTTTATAGTAGAGTTTTTGATAAAGGAAATTGCCTGTTCTTTTCCACTTCTCTCAGCAATCGTTCCTATAATTAGAAGAGCAAAATAAATCCCAAAGATAAATAAAAAATAAAAACAAAATAAAAATACTTTATCTAAAAAAGAAGATGATAGCCTAGCTTTTGATTCAGCTTTTCGAAAGGATCGGAGTTTGGCAATCACCGATCGTCCTAAGTCACTCATATAATCATTCGAAAAAATGAATGCGATAAAAGTTGAAACCGAAAACAGGATGAGAACCCCTAAAAAACTATAAGAAAAAGGAGTTACGCTTATAGTTATAAGAGAAGAGAAGCCTTGATAGAGTATTCTATCAACACTAAGCGGGAATAATGTTTCCTCTATTCCTAACATCTTAAGAAAGCCTTGATGAGAACAAACCCCGAAAAGATAAAATCCTGCGCTAATTAATGGTATGGTAGTTAGAAAAGTTTTCAATATATTCAGCCTCTGATACATAGATTTACTTAGGAGGTAGTTTGAGTAGATTAGAGCATCTCATACTTAGTTGTTTATGGGCTTCAACACACTCTTCTGGAGTCTGATATTTTAGGCCATGAGCTTTTATAAAAATTTGCCATGCTACATATCTTGCTGAGGAAGCTTTTTCTATTAAAAGCTCTCTAAAGGAAATTCCTTTTTCTCCAAAATTTAAACCATAAATAAATTCAAGCTCACCTAAACCTAAGAGTAAAGGAGGAAGAACTTCAGACCTTTTTTCAAACAGATTTTTTTCTTTAATGAATCTATCTATAAGATTATAGAAATCCAAGGAGAAGATTAAATCTTGCGATACGATGATAACCGGTAGAATCGATTTTGGCACTACTCCTATTTCTTGCGCTTTTCCTGTTAAAATTTTTAAAGCAGCATCCTCAAGCTGATAAAGAGCGCCTCGTGTAATTCTTTGTTTTTTGCCCTTAGCTTCTGCTGGAGAAATAAAAAAACTTTCGTAAATCCATTTTTTAAATTTATCTAAACCTTCTTTTGTTAATTCAGATGCTATTAAAGGAGGGTTACGGTATTTAATTTCGAAAATTATAGTTGTATTAGGGTGGATAATTGCAAAATCAGTTAACTCCTCTGATTCTTTTTCTTCTGGTTTCCAGGGCATTCCCTCATTAGGGCCTCTAGACTTATCAACGCAATTCTCAATGAGCTGCTGAGCATAAGCTTCAACTACTTTGCCCATTACTCCATCAAAAGTTGCTGGGGTTATATTTTCATCTTTTTTTTCAGAGATAAAAGCCTTTCTTAAAGGTGATAATTGGATATGTCTGACTAAAAGTTGTGGTGCTAATAAATGGTAAAGTTCTCCGGCCTTAATTTTTTCGGAAAGAAAAGGAAAATTTATGAGTTTATTGAGAAAAGTATAATGCGTAATAAACTTATCTCCATACTCTTTTTCCAAAGTAGACAACTCCTCACGATACTCCTCAAGAGAAAGAGAAATTTTTTTCATTAATTTTCTTAAACCTTCTTCTCTTTCAGCATGCTCATCCAACAGCAACAAAGATCTATAATCACTATCATCAAACGTAATCCAATTAACGTTTATAGCGGGCATTAGTGATACAAAATCATCAACACAAACATTATATGAATTAAAAAAATAATTCTGAATTTTTTCTGACAGTTGAGTTTGCTTCATGAAAGAAGAACTAAGTACAGAAAAGCGGTATGCGGAAAGAAAATATTCAGTTTCTGAACAAGCTAAGGGGCCATAAAACCAGGCCCTTTGAGCATTATTATAATAAAAATCATCGGATTGAACGGCAACTTCCTCTAATGAATTTGCGAAGACATGATCATTTAAAGCAATACAACCAAGAGCAAAATTTTCCTTATTTATTGAAGGATCTGCTACTGCAGTACTTGAATCCTCTGCTAAGATGGAAAGAGCTAAGAGAGCATTGATTGTTTCCCAACTAATTACTGCAGAGTGCTTTAACTCAATAGGATCTATACTCTCATATAAGCCTTTTGTACGAGCAGCTTGAATAGCACTTAACAAAAAATTTTGCTGTACCTTGCATTTATTAACATCTCCTATACGACCTGCTCTTGCAATATATTTAGCTAATTGACATACAAGCGACCTAAGTTTTACAGGATCGTAAATACTGAGAAGTTTTTTAATTTCGTTAAGCGAGAGTTGAGATCCGAATAGCATCGAATAGGAAACAGCGACCCCTAATCCGTCCTCTCTTAAAATATCCATTTTATATTCTTTAGTATGCATTTCGGGTATATATAAACTTCCTTCCATTTTGAATCGATAATGACTAAGAAGTTTTAGTAAGCGTGGATTTATAATTTTATTTTTCATTTTGATTAAAGGGAATTTGCAATTTATTTACTATATAACGAAAAGCTATAAATTAATCCTCATCAATTTAAATAAAGTTCCCTCTTCCATCCTCATAACAAAGCCTTAGAAAGTTTAGTTGCTACTTATTCTAATAAATTTAGCGAACAATATACCGCTCAACATTTAGTTCGAAAATCTATCAGCATATCGTTCAATGTTTTTCTTTAATGTTTCAGGATGGAAAGTAATTTTTTTAATATGGTTCGGCTATTTACACTTTGAATAGAGTAGTTCAAACTCGACTTTAAACGTGACATTATGACGTTATGCAAAAATACTACTTTATTTATAAAAATCAAATACTTAGGATTATTTTATGAAAAACACTTGTATAGATGAAATCTTATATACTCATGACATTGCCCTTTTTGGAACGGGTGATAAAGATAAGAAAAGGACAAAAGCAATTACTCTGAGAATAGAAAAATGGTGGCTTAAAAAATTAGAAAAAATTTCTCATAAGCTTTCTTTGGAGAATAACCATAAGATTGGAGTTCAAGATTTAATTCGAGAAGCAACGCGTCGGGTTTTTATTACAGAAGATATACGGACTATTCTTAAAAAAGAGGGGATAATGAGCGAACGGGAAAAGTTGCAATATTTAAAATCATCTCTTGCATCTTAAGAAGGGTAAATAAACCTTATTTTCCAAATTCAATTTTTTATTAATTCTTCAGGTTTAATCTTCAAAGCTTTACCAATTCTGTAAAGGGTTTCCAAAGTGAAGTGAATTTTTCCTGCCTCAATATCCTGATAATGTCGTACATTAAATCCAAATCGAGCCATATCTTCTTGAGTCAGATTTGCTTTTTTTCTCGCGTTTTTTATGTTCGTCACAACTGTATGGCGGAATTTCTCATAGCTCATCCTTTATAAGTAAAGATAATAATTCCACTTGACCACGTGGCAACTCCAGCGTATTAGAAAAATCCTATTTGAAGTGGAACTTAAATCTCATGGATTAAACAGGAGGAAACTATGTACAAAAAGATCAGTTTACTATTTTCATTTCTCGTACTTTCACTGAATGCCTGTGGTGGAGGTGATGGAGGAAACTTATCTCCTAATCCTAGCACTAATCCAATTCCGAACGTGGCTGGTACCTATGATTGTATAGGAGGTTGCAGGGGCGCTGACTGTAACTTTGCTCTGGTTTTAGAAGTTACTCAAACAGGAAGTAATTTCATCGCTCACGATCCTGACCCTCAAGATCCTGCCAGCGACTTAACAGGAACCCTCAATAGCGATGGACAAATTTCAGCCACCATGGACAACGGAACCTGCACCGGTCAATTCATCCAAGGAAGAGTGGTCGCTCAATGCACGGTTGAAAACACACGCTGTCAGGATGTGACTTATACGAGGAGAAATTAATGAACATTTTTCGCCTTTTTTTACTGACTCTTTTTCTCTTCTGTAATGGCTGTGTTGCTGCTTTAGTTGGAGGCGGTTTATACAAACACTCGAAGACCAAAGAGCAGCGGCAACAATTTACGAATCAGTTTGAGAAGATCAATTTAGAAAGAGAGAAAGTAGGTCTTAAACCATTGGACTGGTGTACAGAGGCTTATAAATTTGATGAAGGCTTTGCCAATAACGATCCTCAATGCGCTCAACGAATTAAAGCTTATAAAAAAGGAGATCTTGCAGCTTTAGAAACGAAGCAAAAGAAGTAAAAAGAAACAAAGCAATAATTATTGTTTATTCAACAAATTTTATGAGAGATATTTCAAGAGTGTCGGCAAGTTTTTCTAAAGTTCGAATAGTTGGGGATTTTTTACCTGCTTCGATTTCGCTTAAATATCCTTTTGATATATCACTTTCGTAAGCGAGTCTTTCCTGCGTGTAATCTTTCTGCTTTCTGAGCTTGATAATATTTCGTCTTACCCGCTCCGTGACATTCATTCTTGACGGGTAACATGGTTCACTATAGCTATAGTTCTCTATAGAGAGAATTACTCTTCGAGCTAAATTAGGAGTTGAAAAACAAACTATGAAGTATCCAAAGATTCGTTTGGTAGCAGCTTCTTTTGTCGGAGCATGTATAACTTATATTTTTTCCTTTGCTAGCGAACGATTTGCTCAAAACGTATTTCTTCAGGAAGAAGCATGGGGAATTTTATTCTGGGGGAACCATTATATTTACAGATTAGTTATTGCTATCTTGAGCGCTGGGATAGGAGCTTGTATTGCTGGAATTATTGCTCGCCGTAAAGGTGCTTTAATAGGAGTAATAACGACGGTCCCAACTTTTTTAACATTAGGAATATTTTTTTATTTTCTTGTCTATCCTAATAAAAATGAGTTGGAGACAAGCAATATAGTCATGCTCATTGTATGGGGAAGTGTAATTTTGCCTATCTCATACTTTATGGGTGAAATGGGCCAAGAAATAAGTAAAAGTTTAGGCTCGCATTTTGATAGTCGTAAATATTCTTTTTTAGGTGCGAAATGGTACCATTACTTTTGGCTGAGTATTTCTATTATTTATTCTTATTGTTTATTACTTATTTGTATAGGCTCTCTATTTAAAGGAATTAATTACTTACCTGAAGCGTGGGAATTGGGGATAGGAAAGTTTATCGGAGCAATTATTTCGATAGGATTAATGTTTCCTATTTATTTCTATTCTATAAAAATAATCTTTCTTAGTTTTATATCAGGATTTTTATCTTTATGTAACCTGAGTAACAACCGAATGCCGCAAAGTCCTTTTTTAAATGCATTACTTTATTTTTTTGGCATTCCTATAGCTTTGAATTTAACAGCTCTCATTGCGGTTTTCCTTTTGGGTAAAAATTTTATATTAGGCCTCATTATAATAGGTATCTCTTTGGCTTTACTCGCCTGGGGTAAAACACTAACTTTAACTAATATTCAAAATACTTTAAAAAATTATGAGGAAAAATCCTAAGCCTATTCTATGAAAACACTGTAGACAATATTGCTTTTACAAACATCATGGGGGGTGGCCTACTTATCGAATCAACCATGGAAAAAGCTTGCGTCCTAAAGTCCCCCTTAGTTTTTTATCCTCTTATTTACATTTTTAACTCGCTAAAATCTCTCCATATCTACATAGGAATGAGAAACTCTAAGAACACAAATTTTTATCTCTATAGAGAACCACCCTTGAGTTTTTATATAACCAAAAGATAACAGTCTAACATTCAGATTCGCTATTTTATGATCAATGTAAATATTGGGCTTTAAACAAAGTGTCCATAAAACAGATGTTTGACGGACATCATTTTTTGTTCACCGATTCCTTAATTTTTCTAGGTTTTTTAGGCCACCTTTTGAAGATGTTTTTCGGACAGGTATTTTGAAACCGTTGATTTTGAAACACCGAGAGTTTTTGCAATCGTTCTCATCCCTATTCCACCCTTCTTTAATTCACGCGCTCGACTTAAATCAAAAGCAGACTCTGGCCTTCCTAATTTCTTTCCTTTGCTCTTTGCCACCTGAAGACCGCTCTTTACCCGTTCAATGATAATATTTCTTTCAAGCTCTGCCATCGCTCCTACAATAACGAATATTGCTTTGCCTAAGGGAGAAGAAGTATCGATATTTTCCTGATAAGAAATAAAATCAACTCCGAGATTTTTGAATTCTTCTAAGGCGGTAATCAGATGTTTAGAAGAGCGGGCAAAACGATCAAAGCGATAAACTAAAATAGCGTCGAATTTCCTTTTTCGCGCGTCGTCCATCAATTGATTCAAGGCAGGACGAGAATCTTTAGCCCCTGAAACTCCTTGATCGGTGTATTCTTTATAAATTTCGAATCCTCTTGCCTTACAATATTCTCTCAAGGCTAAGAGTTGCATTTCTACACTTTGATCAACTGTTGAAACCCTGACATAAACCCCTATTTTCATATTTTTTTCCTTGTTTTACAGCATTATTTTTTATACGCATATATGCATCTAATTACAAAAATCAAGCACTTTGTGCATATAAACATACAGGAACAACTATGTTTTATTACACTATTAAAAAAGCAATTAAAGAAAGTGGAAAGACTTATCGAGAAGTTGCGGAAAGAGCAGGTATTAATCTTTCAACCCTGGTTAGATTATCTCAAGCACAAACAAGCAAGGACTACAATTTATGCCTTCGAACACTAGATGGGCTCTGCAATTCTTTAGATGTTAAGCCAGATGTACTTATAAACTACAAATCAACACCAAAAAGAAAAAGGACAATTATTAAAGTTTAGTACCATAGACAATTTATGAATAGATCAGACCCTCTTTCTAAAGAAGAAAAATATTTTCGTAAGACTTATAATATTGATATGAGCCCGGGGGGATTGTTACATAAAGTAACTTACCATCTTTCCTATGTTCCATCAGCCAAACGAGAAACAAAAAAATCTTTCAAAAATATTAAGATTTTTGAAAATTGGCTCGGTTGTCTTCAGGGAATTAGACAAGGGCTTGAAAAACTTCAAACTCAACAATCAATAGCTGATCATGTTTGTAATGCCCTTATAAAAATAAACTCGGCAACAAAAGAAATAAAATTAATCAAACGGAAATATGAAGAAACTAAACGAAGATTAAAAATACCTCAAGGTCATGATCATTCCTCAACTAATAAATGGATTTTACAAATATCTGCTATTCTTCATTATAAAGAAGGAACTCATAAAGGAGAGGTTAATTGGATCGATGTTCAAAGACTTGCCAGTTATTTCATAAAATTAAATCCAAAATATAAAGAATTACTCGAGAGTATCGTTACACAAGAACCAAAATCTTTAAAATCAAAGTTATTTCGAACTAAAAAGACCCAGAGAATGAAGGCACAATACCCTCCTGAAGCTTTTCAAATTAAACAATCCTAAGTAGACATTCCAAATAAGAAGTTACCACTCAAACGTCTACAATGACCTTCCTTTTATCCTCCTATAAATAAAATAAAAATATTTATTTTTAAAAAGGAGGAACAAATGTTTCTATCACACGAGTTTATTATAGCAGTTAGAATGTCAGATAAGCCGCAATACCGGCTGGCTCAAGTTTGTGGCCTTAATCCAGTAGTTTTATCTCGTTGGCTGCGAGGAGCTAGCATTCCAAATGAAGATAATGACTGTCTTCTTAAACTTGCCGATTATCTTCACGTTTCCCGAAATCAAATCTTCAAGAGAACTAAAGAATATAAAAGATACTTCTATGAATAGTGGTTGTTAAAAAAATGAAAAGGCTCGGTGAGCGCCGAGCCTTAAAATTCACATACATACGGAGAAACAATCATGAATCAATTATCACAAAATGGATTATTTTCAAGCTCTAACATCACATTTCAAGAATATATTGAAAGAGTTAAAGCAGTAAATTCTATCGAAGAAGTGATTGCTGAAGAGGTCGAGTTAAAAAGGAACAAAGCACTTTGCCCTTTTCATGACGAAAAAACACCCAGCTTTTCAGTCAATATTCAGAGACAATATTTTAATTGTTTTGGATGTCAATCCGCTGGTGATGTTGTCCGTTTTATTGAGAAAATAAAAAAAATTGATTTTAAAGAAGCCTTAAAATTTCTTGCTCAACGAGCAGGGATTTCACCTTATCAATGGACAGAAGAAGATGAAAAGAAATTTAAACAGAAAAAAAGAAAACAAGAAATTCTTAGCCAGGCAGCTCAATACTATCATCAAAAACTTAATAATGAGGCTAAAAATTATTTAAACGATCGTGGATTCAATAATGAAATTTTAAATAAGTATCTAATCGGATGGGCTAATGGTGGACTAAAAGATTTTCTTCTAGAGAATGGTTACAGTTTGGAAGAGTGTCAAGAAGCAAAAATTATCAAATACGATCCTATTCAAAAAAAGTATGTCGATTATTTCATCAACCGAATTATTATTCCAAATATCGTTCGAGGGAATGTTGTTCATCTCAGTGGAAGAACTCTAAATGAAGAAGAACAAAAATATCTTCATATTCCTGGTTCAATTGAATACCTCTGGGGTGAAACTAATTTTGCCGGTCAAGATGTTATCATTGTCGAAGCCCCGTTTGACGCTATCGCCTTAATCGA
>CAZQOW010000023.1:17285-19240 GCA_964595045.1 uncultured Pseudomonadota bacterium | reverse complement strand
AAATTTAAAAGGTAAATTCGTTGACAGTTTTTTTTGTTTCTGCTACATAACGCACTCTTTTTTCTAACCCTTAGGATTACCATTGTAACCCTTTGGAATAACTAAATTTTAGTCCATCAGCTGATAGCATTTAGTTGTCAGCACTTTTTGTGAATAGGTTGCAGGTAAACTGACAGCCAATAAGTGAATATATGCCTACGATTAACCAATTAGTTCGAAAAGGTCGTTCAAAAGTCATTATAAAAACGAGTGCTCCCGCTTTAGAGAGATGTCCTCAAAAAAGAGGGGTTTGTGTTCGTGTTTATACAACAACTCCTAAAAAGCCGAATTCTGCTTTGCGTAAGGTTGCTCGTGTTCGTTTAACAAACAGTATGGAGATTACCGGTTATATACCGGGAGAAGGGCATAATCTTCAAGAGCATTCAGTTGTTCTGATTCGTGGCGGTCGTGTAAAGGATCTTCCTGGGGTTCGTTATCATATTGTTCGTGGAACTTTGGATAGTCAGGGTGTTGCAAACAGAAAACAGAGTCGCTCTAAATACGGTGCAAAAAAGAAATAATAATTGAGAGATAATTTATGGCAAGAAAAGGAAATATCCCTAAAAGAAAAGTTAATCCTGATCCAAAATATCACGATAAGTTGATTTCTAAATTGGTTAATAAGTTATTGTATGGTGGTAAGAAAAGTTTGGCGGAAGGGATTGTTTATAAGGCTTTTGATATTCTTCAAAAAAAAGGGCATGAAGATCCTTTGAAAACCTTTAAGCAGGCGCTTGATAATGTGAAGCCGGTTCTTGAGGTTCGCTCTCGTCGTGTGGGGGGTGCTACTTACCAAGTTCCAATGGAGGTGAGGCCTGATCGTCGTGTTTCATTAGGATTGAAGTGGATGATTGCCTACTCTCGTGAGCGTGGTGAGAAAAGTATGGAAGAAAGATTTGCGATGGAAATTTTAGATGCGTTTAATAGTCGAGGAGCTTCTATAAAGAAAAAAGAAGATGTTCATAAGATGGCTGAGGCGAATAGAGCTTTTGCGCATTATAGGTGGTAGTTTTTTTGCTTATGTCTCAATTGGAAAAAATAAGAAATATTGGGATCATGGCGCATATTGATGCAGGAAAAACCACTACAACCGAAAGAATTTTGTATTACACAGGGGTTTCTCACAAGATTGGTGAGGTTCATGAAGGAACCGCTGTGATGGATTGGATGGTTCAGGAGCAAGAGAGAGGGATAACGATTACTTCTGCTGCTACTACCTGTTCCTGGAAAAATCATAGAATTAATATTATTGATACTCCAGGGCATGTTGATTTTACGATTGAAGTAGAACGTTCTTTGAGAATTTTAGATGGTGCTGTAGGAGTTTTTTGCTCTGTCGGTGGGGTTGAGCCGCAATCAGAAACTGTTTGGAGGCAGGCAAATAAATATGGGGTTCCAAGAATTGCGTTTATTAATAAAATGGATCGGGTGGGAGCTGATTTTTTTCGGGTTGTCCAGATGATGGTAGATCGTTTGCAAGCTGTTCCTGTCTGTTTTCAAATTCCTTGGGGTGCTGAAGATCAATTTAAAGGGATTGTTGATCTTATATTGATGAAGGCAATTGTTTTTGATGAACAGTCTTTGGGTGAGAGGTATCAACAAGAAGAGGTTCCTTCTGAGCTTTTAGATCAAGCGAGGCGGTATCGGGATCAGTTGGTAGAGTCTATTGTTGAGCAAGACGAAGAGATGATGGCTAAGTATTTATCTGGAGTTGAAATTTCAGTTAATGAGTTGATTTCTGTGGCAAGGAAAGCAACTATTGCTCTTAAAATTACTCCGGTCTTTTGCGGTGCTTCTTTTAAGAATAAAGGAATTCAGCAGTTGCTTGATGCGGTGGTTGATTATCTTCCTTCACCGTTAGATGTTCCTCCGATGGAAGGGACTCTTCCTGATGATTATGAAAAAGTTGAAGTGAG
>CAZQOW010000023.1:3935-17275 GCA_964595045.1 uncultured Pseudomonadota bacterium | reverse complement strand
CATTTTCAGCCCTTGCTTTTAAAATTATGACCGATCCGTTCGTTGGCCAATTGACTTATTTTAGGGTTTATTCAGGTTCTTTGGAGGCAGGCTCTTATGTGTATAATTCAACCAAAGGGCGTAAAGAAAGAGTGAGTCGGCTTTTAAAAATGCATGCCAACAAAAGAGAAGAGATTAAATTGGTTGAAGCGGGAGATATTGCAGCTACAGTTGGTTTGAAGTTTACAACAACGGGAGATACCTTGTGCGTAGAGTCGAGGCCAATTTTGTTAGAAAGAATGGAGTTTCCAAACCCAGTTATTTCGGTTGCTATTGAGCCAAAGACAAAGGCTGATCAAGAGAAGTTGGGGCAATCCTTGCAAAGATTGGCTGCTGAGGATCCTTCTTTTAGAGTAAAATACGATGAAGATACTGGTCAGACAGTTATTTCGGGAATGGGTGAGCTTCATTTAGAGATTATTGTTGATCGTTTAATGAGGGAATTTAAGGTTGATGCAAATGTTGGGAAGCCGCAAGTTGCTTATAAAGAAACAATTCAACAACATGCAGAGTCTGAGGGAAAGTATATTAAGCAAGCAGGGGGAAGAGGGCAATATGGTCATGTTTATTTGAAAGTTGATCCTTTAGAAAGAGGGAAAGGTTTTGAGTTTGTAGATGAAATTTTTGGAGGTTCAATTCCTAAAGAATTTATTCCCGCAGTCAAAAAAGGGGTTGAAGAGGCTTTAGATATTGGGATCACTGCTGGATATCCAATAGCTGATGTGAAGGTTACTCTCTTTGATGGTTCTTATCATGATGTTGATTCTTCAGAGATGGCTTTTAAGATAGCAGGATCTATAGGTTTTAAAGAGGCATGTAGAAAAGCTTCTCCAGTTATTTTAGAGCCGATTATGAATGTAGAAGTTGTGCTGCCTGAGGAGTATTTTGGTTCTGTAAGCGGTGATTTGAATTCTCGTCGGGGTAGAATTCAAAAAACTGAAATGAGGATTGGTGTCCAGGTGATTGATGCTCAGGTTCCATTGGCAAATATGTTTGGTTATGCGACCGACTTAAGGTCTCAGACACAAGGAAGGGCAACTTTTACAATGCAGTTTGATCATTATGAAGCTGTTCCGAAAAGTATTGCGGAAGAAATAGTCGCTAGAAATCAGGGAAGGATATAAATTTTAAAATCCGTTTTTCAGTATTTATAGGTAGTGTAAATTTTAAAAAATTTAACAGTTAAAATTGAACATAAGAGGAGGATGATAATATGGCTAAAGAGAAATTTGAACGTAAAAAACCACATGTGAATATCGGTACAATTGGTCACGTTGATCATGGCAAAACTACAACCACTGCAGCATTAACAAAAGTGGCTGAAAAATTGGGTTACTCCAAATATGTTCCTTATGACTCAGTTGCGAAGGCTTCTGAATCTCAGGGGCGTCGTGATCCAACTAAGATTTTAACCATTGCAACTTCCCATGTTGAATATGAGACCGCGAACCGTCATTATGCTCATGTTGATTGTCCTGGTCATGCTGACTACGTTAAAAATATGATTACAGGTGCGGCTCAAATGGATGGTGCTATTTTAGTTGTTTCGGCTGTCGATGGTCCGATGCCACAAACAAGAGAGCATATTCTTTTAGCTCGTCAAGTTGGAGTTCCATACATTGTGGTTTTTATTAATAAAGTTGACCTTGTTGAAGATAATGAGTTGATTGATTTGGTAGAGTTAGAAGTAAGAGAGTTGTTGACGCAGTATAAGTTTCCCGGTGCAGATGTTCCAGTTATCCGCGGAAGTGCTACAAAGGCAATTGCAGGTGACCCAGGTGAAATTGGTGAGGGAGCTTTTGCAAAACTTTTTGAAGCGCTTGATAAATATATTCCAATTCCAGAACGTCCTATTGATAAGCCTTTTCTGATGCCAATCGAAGATGTGTTTAGTATTTCTGGTCGAGGAACTGTCGTTACCGGTCGTATTGAAAGAGGAATTGTAAAAGTTGGTGAAGAAATTGAAATAGTTGGTTTCAGACCGACCGTGAAAACAACCGTCACCGGTGTTGAAATGTTTAGAAAGCTTTTAGATCAAGGTCAGGCTGGTGATAACGTAGGAATTTTGTTGAGAGGTACAAAACGCGAAGAGGTAGAGCGTGGGCAGGTTTGTGCCAAACCTGGAAGTATTTCTCCTCATACAAAATTTAAGGCAGAAATTTATATTCTAACCAAAGAAGAGGGGGGGCGTCATACTCCGTTTTTTAATGGTTATAGGCCTCAGTTTTACTTCCGAACGACCGACGTTACTGGTGTGGTAAAGTTAGCTCAAGGGGTAGAGATGGTAATGCCTGGAGATAATTTGAGTTGCGAGGTTGATTTGATCACTCCGATTGCAATGGAAAAGGAAATTCGTTTTGCAATTCGTGAAGGTGGGAGAACTGTGGGTGCGGGAGTTATTACTGAAGTAATTGCTTAATTATTGGGTCTTTCAGAGTTCGTTTAGTTTTAGTTGTCTATAGAGAATTTATCTCTGGAAAATGATAGGTTTGTATATGGCAGAATATCAGGGTCAAAAAATTAGAATTCGACTGAAAGCATTTGATCATAAGTTGTTAGATCAATCTTCTCTTGAAATTTTGGAAACAGCTAAAAGAACGGGTGCGAAAATTGCTGGGCCTATTCCTTTGCCAACCAAAATTGAAAGATATACTGTTTTGCGATCTCCCCATGTCGATAAAAAATCACGTGAGCAATTTGAGATTAGAACGCATAAGCGAATGCTTGATATTCTTGAACCGACTCAACAAACTGTTGATGCATTGATGAGGCTCGACTTGTCAGCTGGTGTTGAAGTAGAAATTAAAATGGTCTGAAAAAGATTTTATAGGTGATAGAGATGAATGGATTATTAGGTAAAAAAATTGGAATGACGCAAATTTTTTCCAAAGACGGAGCTTGTATTCCGATTACAGTTGTCTTGGTCGGTCCATGTGTGGTTGTACAAAAGAAATCAATCAAGTCAGATGGTTATAATGCAGTTCAAATTGGCTTTGGCGAAATAGATTTTAAAAAATTGAATAGAGCTTTAAAAGGGCATTTTCAGAAGAAAAAAACCAAAGCTTTTTCATGGCTAAAAGAGTTTAGAGTTGCTCAGATAGATGATTATGATTTGGGTCAAGTGTTGACTGCTTCATCATTTAAAGAGGGAGATATGGTGGATGTGACTGGAGTCTCCAAGGGAAAAGGTTTTCAGGGAGTTATTAAAAGGCATCATAAAGCGGGTGGTCCAAAAACGCACGGTTCAAGATTTCATCGATCGACAGGCTCTATTGGACAGCGTACTTATCCCGGCAAAGTTTTTAAAAATATGAAGTTGCCAGGACATATGGGGGACGATCAAGTAACTGTAAAAAATTTGAAAGTGGTTGAAGTGCGTCCAGAAGAAAATTTAATTTTCATTCATGGAGCGGTTCCTGGTGGAGCAAACGCCAAAATAATCATTAGAAGCTTATCAAATGATTTTTCTGAAAGATTTAAAAATAAGGTTATTTCAGAACCGGTTATTCAAGGTTCGGGTGATGATCAACATAAAATTGAATAGTTTAATCAAAAGGTAGTTAAAACTTATGTCAATGCTTGAAGTTTACAATGCTGATGGAAAAAAAGTTTCTGAGTTAGAGGCTGCAAAATCTCTCTTTGACGGTCCTGTTCGTAAAACCTTAATTTGGGAAGCGATCAAGATGCATCAAGCAAATTTAAGAAAAGGAAACGCCTCTACAAAAACTCGTAGTTTTGTCAGAGGGTCTACTAGAAAGATTTACCGTCAAAAAGGAACTGGTAATGCAAGACATGGAGATATAAAAGCACCAATTTTTGTGGGTGGTGGTAGAGTTTGGGGGCCACATCCAAGAGATTATTCCTATCGTATTCCTCGTACAGCTCGTAAAAGTGCTATTAAAAGTGTGTTGGCGTTAAAGTTAAAAGAAAAAAATTTAAGGATTGTTGAAAGTTTTCCCTTAAATGAGATTAAAACTAAAAAGGCATTAGAGTTTTTCAATAATTTGAATGCGACAAATGCACTTTTGATTATTGAGGCAAAAAATCCAATTGTCGAAAAGTCGATTAGAAATTTACCTCATTACAAAGTAACCTCGATTGACGGGATAAATGTCTATGATTTGTTAAAGTATGACCAATTGATTTTGACAAAAGATGCTTTGAAAAAAATTGAGGAAAAACTCCAATGATAAATTTTCAAGTAATCAAAAGGCCTTTAGTGACTGAGAAAGGAAATTTGTTGAAAGAGCTACATCGTCAGTACTCTTTCGAAGTAAATCCTGATGCGAATAAATATCAAGTGAAAGATGCTGTGGAGTCACTTTTTAAAGTTCATGTAACCGATGTTAAAACGATTCGTATTCGAGGAAAAAATAGAAGAGTCGGAAAACATATTGGAAAACGATCTAATTGGAAAAAAGCAATTGTTACCTTAAAAGAAGGTGAAAAGATCGAATTTTTTGAAGGAATTTAAATGGCATTAAAAGAATATAATCCAACAACACCCGGACTTCGTGGAATGACAGCTACTGACTTTTCAGGTCTTTCTAAAAAAAGACCAGAGAAGGCATTACTCTCTTCTATCTCTAAAACTGGTGGCCGCAATAATATGGGGCATATCACCTCGCGTCATATTGGGGGTGGACACAAGAGAAGGTATAGAATTGTCGATTTTAAAAGAGGTAAGGTAGGAATTCCTGCAATGGTTGCAGCATTCGAATATGATCCAAATAGATCTGCAAGACTTGCCTTGCTTTATTATGTCGATGGAGAAAAACGATATATCTTAGCAACACAGGGGATGAAGGTTGGTTCGACAGTTATTTCCTCTGAAAAGGCAGATATTTTGCCAGGCAATACTCTTCCTCTAAGGGAAATTCCGCTAGGAACAAGTATTTCAAATATTGAATTAAAAGTTGGAAGGGGTGGACAGCTTGCCCGCAGCGCCGGTACCTTTGCTCAATTAATGGCAAAAGAAGGAAAGTATGCTCAGGTAAAGCTTCCTTCCGGGGAGGTTAGAAAAATTTTACTCGAATGTACCGCAACCATTGGGGCAATTGGGAATCCTGAGCATGAAAATGTTTCTATTGGTAAAGCTGGAAGAACCATTTGGAAAGGAAAACGACCTACTGTTCGTGGAGTTGCAATGAACCCGGTTGATCATCCTCACGGAGGTGGTGAAGGAAAAAGTAAAGGTGGAAATCACCCTCAAAGTCCTTGGGGACAGCCTGCAAAGGGATATAAAACAAGAAATAATAAGAGAACTAATAAATTTAGAATTAAAGATCGTAGAGCAAAACTTTAAATACGGCAACGAGTAATGATTTCTGGGTGGTTAGAGAAACCCATAACCCGTAACTCGTTACCCATAATCAAAATATGGCACGTTCAATTAAAAAAGGTCCATTTGTTGATCTTCACCTCCAAAAAAAGGTGACTCAGCAGATAGAATCTAAGACAAAAAAAGTAATAAAAACTTGGTCACGAAGATCAACAATTACTCCTGATTTTGTTGGAATCACTTTTGCTGTTCATAACGGTAAAAAATTTATTCCGGTTTTTGTTACCGAGAATATGGTTGGACATAAGTTGGGTGAGTTTTCCCCGACCCGAACTTTTCATATGCATTCGGGAGACAGAAAAGTGAAAACTGATTCAGCTCCGAGTGCACCTTCTTCGGCAGGAAAATAACTAACGAGAGAAATAAATGAAAAATGAAGCGAAAGCAAAAATTTCATATTTAAGAGTAGCTCCCAGGAAAGTAAGATTAGTTTGTGATTTAATTCGGGGAGTAAAGGTTGCAAAAGCACTTGATATTCTGCGTTTTACCAAACGAGCCTGCTCGAAAGATTTGTTAAAGTTGATTCTTTCAGCGGTCGCAAATGCGAACGTAAAAGGCGGAATCGATGTTGATAATTTGTATATCCATCGATTGATGGTTGATCAGGGACCAATTTTAAAGCGGTGGCTTCCTCGAGCTAGAGGTTCAGCAACACCTATACAGAAAAAAACTAGTCACGTAACTGTCGTATTAACGGAGAAGTAATTTATGGGTCAAAAAGTTCATCCATTTGGATTTAGAGTGGGGATTACAAAGCCATGGCTTTCCAAGTGGTATAACAAAAAAAAGTATTCGCAACTTCTTCATGAAGATGTGAAGTTTCGGAAGATTGTCAAAAAACGTTTATATACTACTGGGGTTGCAAAAATAGAAATTGAAAGAGCAGCGAATAAAGTTAAGGTGATTATTCATACAGCAAGGCCTGGTTTGGTAATCGGAAAAAAAGGAGCTGGAATCGATGCTTTACGTCTTGAACTTCAGCAAATGACTGAAAATGAAGTGTTTATTGATATTCAAGAAGTAAGAAAAGCTGAAATTGATGCTCAATTGGTAGCAGAAAATGTTGCGTTACAATTGGAGAGGCGTGTTGCTTTTAGACGAGCTATGAAGAAGGCTGTCCAGTCTGCTTTAAAGTTAGGAGCTTTAGGAATTAAAGTGCAGGTCGCAGGAAGAATCGGTGGAGCGGAAATTGCCAGAACAGAGTGGTATAGAGAGGGAAGGGTGCCACTTCATACATTAAGAGCAGACATTGACTATGGTTTTGCTGAAGCGCATACAACTTATGGTTTAATTGGTGTCAAGACTTGGATTTTTAAAGGTGAGATTTTGGCAGTAAAATCAGTCGCTTAATTTACTAATCAGTACTGTACTTAGGGTTTAATTATGTTAATGCCGGCAAAGGTAAAATATCGAAAGCAGCAAAAAGGTAGAATGCGTGGTAAAGCATACCGTGGTTGCAAGTTGAATTTTGGAGATTTTGCGCTTCAAGCTGTTGAGTGTGGCAGAATCACTGCAAGGCAAATTGAAGCGGCAAGAGTGGCGATCTCTCGTTTTATTAAAAGAGGTGGAAAGATCTGGATTCGTATTTTTCCAGATAAGCCAGTAACCAAAAAGCCGGCAGAAACCAGAATGGGTAAAGGTAAAGGAAATCCTGAGGAATGGGTGGCAGTCATTAAGCCTGGAAGAGTGCTTTATGAAATGGAAGGGGTTTCTCCAGAAGTAGCTAAAGAAGCGTTTGTTTTGGCTTCTCATAAGCTTCCTTTAAAAACAAAATTTGTAATGCGTGAGGGTTATCGTGACGCCTAAAGAATTACGTTCAAAAAACTTAAGTGATTTGCGATTGCATGAGGGTGAGCTTCGAGAAGAGCTTTTTAAGTTAAATCTACAGAAGAGTGTAGGTCAACTAGAGAAAACTCATCGATTAAAAGAATTAAAAAGAAATATCGCAAGAGTGAAAACAGTTCTGACTGAAAAAGCGAAAGGAAACCTTTTGTCATGATTCAAGTTCGACAACGAAAATCGCGAGTAGGAGTGGTTGTTTCAGATAAAATGAGTAAAACAAGAACTGTTTCTGTAGATCGTCTTGTTTTGCATCCAGTGTTTAAAAAGTATTATCGAAGAACCTCCAAATTTCACGTTCATGATGAAAAAAATGTTTCTCAGATAGGTGATCGAGTTGAAATTGTAGAAAGTCGTCCGATATCTAAAACGAAAAGATGGCTTTTGAAAAAAATAATACAAAAAGCAGCTTAAGGAAGTTTGGAGTAGTGATGTGAGAGGTAAAAATCTCATAAATTGTTACTCGAAACAACTTTTATATAACGCATAATGGTTTTTAAATGATACAGACACAATCCGTTTTAAATTCTGCAGATAACACTGGGGCCAAAAAGGTAATGTGCATCAAGGTTCTTGGTGGTTCAAAAAGAAGGTTTGCAACAGTGGGGGATATTATTGTTGTCTCCATAAAAGAAGCTCTACCAGAAGGAAAGGTAAAAAAGGGAGAAGTGAAAAAAGGAGTCATTGTTCGGACTCGTAAAGAAATTAGGCGAGCCGATGGTTCTTATATTTGTTTTGATGACAACGCAATTGTTTTGGTTGATGGAAATAGTGAGCCGATTGGTACTCGAATTTTTGGTCCTGTGGCCAGAGAATTACGTGCGAAAAAGTTCATGAAAATTATTTCCCTTGCCCCAGAGGTATTATAAATGAGTCGATTGAATACATATATTAGAAAAAATGATTCTGTAATGGTTGTTTCTGGAAAAGAAAAAGGTAAAACAGGTCGCGTTTTGATGTTTTTACCTAAACAGTCTCGTGTGCTTGTAGAAAAATTGAACTTGATGAAGCGTCACCAAAAGCCAACCCAGAAAAATCCTCAAGGTGGAATTGTTGAAAAAGAATCTGGAATTCATATTTCTAATTTAATGTTGGTTTGTCCAAAATGTGTAAAGCCTGTGAGAATTTCTAAAAAAGTTATCGATAAGAAAAAAGTTCGTGTTTGCAAAAAATGTGAAGAATTGATCAGTATCAATGTATAGCTCTTTAAGCAGTCAGCTTTCAGTAAATACCAGTTATGCAGCGAAGTGCTGATGACTAAGTTCTGAATGCTAGAATAGTTTATGGCAAATTCCCAGTTCGAAGAATTTTATAAAAGCGAAGTGATCCCGCAATTGAAAAAAGAGTTGCAAACTACAAGCGTCATGAGATTGCCTCGTCTTTCAAAAATTGTAATTAACAGCTCTATTTCGGAAGCAGTTCAAAACTCCAAGGCGTTAGATGGAGCTGCTCTTGAAATACAGGCGATTACCGGTCAAAAGCCAGTCATTACCAAGGCAAAAAAATCAATTGCTAGTTTCAAGTTGAGAGAAGGACAGGCGATTGGAGTCTGTGTGACTTTGCGACGAAAAAGGATGTATGAATTTTTGAGTCGGTTGATCAATCTTGCTCTCCCCAGAGTGAGAGATTTTAAAGGGGTTTCAGCAAAATCTTTTGATGGTCGTGGGAATTATACCTTGGGGATTACTGAGCAAATTATTTTTCCAGAAATCAATTATGACAAAGTGGATAAAATTAGAGGAATGAACATTACTATTTGTACCTCGGCAAAAACCAATGAAGAAGCTTATGCCCTTCTAAAGGCTATGGGAATGCCTTTCAAAAGTTAAATAATTTTATTAAATAAAAGTACTCTATATGGCTAAAAAATCACTTATTGCAAAAGCAAAAAGAAAAGCTAAGTTTAAAGTTAGAGCGTATAACCGATGTCCTCTCTGTGGCCGTCCAAGAGCTTATCTAAGAAAGTTTGCTTTGTGTCGTCTCTGTTTTAGAAATTTAGCAAGAAGAGGAGAAATCCCAGGGCTGATGAAAGCAAGCTGGTAGAAAAGAAATACAAATTACTGATAAGCTTCTATCTGTAATTTCACAATATATTTAAGGTGTTATTTTATGATGACAGATCCAATTGCAGACATGTTAACCCGAATTAGAAATGGAATTCATGCTAAGAAAGAAGTGGTGGAAATACCTTTTTCAAAGCTTCGATTGGGAATTTTAAAAATATTAAAAAAAGAAGGTTATGTTGGATCAATTACAGAAACTTCAGATCAATCGAAAAGTAAAATTTTGGTAACACTTCGTTACGACTCACAAAAAGAGCCTGTGATTACTAGTCTTCAAAGAGTATCGCGTCCTGGTAGACGTGTGTATGTTAGTTATCAGGATGTAAAACCTGTTCTAGGTGGGATGGGACTCTCAGTACTCTCAACATCAAAAGGGTTAATGAGTAATGGTGAGGCAAAAGAAAACAAAATTGGTGGAGAGCTTCTCTGCACCGTATGGTGATTAATTATGTCAAGAGTTGGAAAAAAACCTATTCTGCTTTCTGAAAAAGTGAAAGCAATATTTCAAAACGGTGAACTTCAAGTTCAGGGACCGAACGGTACTTTAGCGATGAAGATTCCATCTGAAATTACGATCGAGATTGAGCCAAAGCAGATTGTTCTTAACCGTCGTAATGAAGAAAGATTAACCAAATCGAAGCATGGTCTTATTCGCTCTCTTGTCCAAAATATGGTCAATGGAGTTGATCAAGGATTTGAAAAAAATTTAGAGATTACCGGAGTTGGTTATCGTGCTGAGGTAAAAGGGGATGATTTGCATCTCTCTTTGGGTTTTTCTCATCCGGTAAGTTACCAAATTCCAAAAGAAATTAAAGTTACTGTTGAAAAGCAGACAAAAATAAAACTCAAAAGTGCAGACAAGCAACGTTTGGGTCAAGTTACTTCCGAGATTCGAAGTATTCGTCCCCCGGAACCCTATAAAGGTAAAGGGATTCGTGATGTGAATGAAGTTGTTCGTCGTAAGGCTGGTAAAGCAGCAGCTTCAACAGGCGGTAAAGGAAAATAGTTATGTCTATTAAAAAAGATAATTCTAGAATTCGTCGTAAAAGTAGAATTCGAAAAAAAATTAGCGGAAGCACTGACCGTCCTCGTCTTACCATATTTAAGAGTATTAAGCATATTTACGGTCAGATCGTTGATGATACTGCTGGAGCTACTTTAGTGTCAGTCTCCTCAAGCCTGAAGTCTTTTTCTGCTTCCGGTGGAAATGTTCAAGGTGCAAAGCTGGTGGGTGCCACATTGGGAGAGGAAGCAATAAAAAAAGGTATTCAAAAAGTGGTCTTTGATCGGAATGGTTATCGTTATCATGGCAGAGTTAAGGCGTTAGCAGATGCTGCAAGAGAGAAAGGTTTACAGTTTTAACAGATCCCCGTTACCGCTCTGTGGTCCTAAGAGGTAGGTTTTTGGGGTTCAGCAGAAAGAAAGCAAATTTAACATGAGAAAAAAAATTAATTTTTCAGAGCTAGAATTAACTGACAGGGTTGTTAATATTAGTCGTGTCGCAAAGGTAGTGAAAGGTGGAAGAAGATTTAGTTTTAGTGCTCTTGTCGTGACTGGGGATGGAAAAGGTTATGTCGGAGTTGGTTTGGGAAAAGCGAAAGAAGTTCCTGAGGCAATTCGTAAAGCCAGTGAACAGGCTCATCGTAAATTAATCAAAGTTCCAGTTCGTAATACTAGCATACCCCATGAAATTATTGGTCGGTTCGGCTCAGCCCGTGTTCTTTTAAAGCCAGCTTCAGTTGGTACTGGAGTTATTGCCGGTGGTGCAGTTAGGGCGGTGGTCGAGTCAGTAGGAATTCATGACATATTAACAAAATGTATTGGAACCGATAATCCCCATAACGTCGTAAAAGCTACTTTAAATGGTTTAAGTCGATTAAAAGTTCCAGAAGTTTATTTAGCGATGAAAAAAGCAAGTTAAAAAGGGTTTAAGAATGTCATCTTCCAGTTTAAAAATTGTTTTAAAAAATGGTGTAATTGGTTCTACTGAGCGTCAAAAAAAGACTGTCTTAGGTTTAGGACTTAAATATCGTCATGCAACAAGAAATGTAAAAGATACTCCTGCTATTCGAGGGATGATTTCCAAAGTGAGGCATTTGGTGGAAATGGTGAAACATGAGAACAAGCCATCTCAACTCTCCTTGGTTCCTGAATATGAGCTAGGATCAATTTCTGAAAAAAAAATAAAACCAAAAAAAATCTCAAAGAAAGCTGCAGCAGTTGAAAATTCTGATGAGAAAATTTCTAAAGAAGAAACCAAAAAGACTAAAAATGATTCTAAAAATGGAAAAAAGGTTCATACAAAAATTGAAAAAACTAAGTCGGTAAAGTCCGAAAAAGTAACTGCCAAAAAAAGTGTAAAAAAGGTTAAAAAGTCATGAGTAAGTATTTATCAAATTTAGAATCTCCTCCTGGGGCGAATAAAAAGAAAAAACGGTTAGGTCGAGGAGACTCCAGTGGTCATGGAGGAACTTCAACTAAAGGACATAAAGGGCAAAAATCCAGATCTGGAGGTTTTCATAAGGCTGGATTTGAAGGGGGGCAAATGCCACTGTATCGTCGATTGCCCAAAAGAGGTTTTACCAATCCTTTTCGTCAAGAATTTTCTTTAGTGAATGTTGGCGAGTTGTCAGAGTTAAAAAGCGGTTCTCTTATTGATTCCCAGTTTCTTTACGAAAATGGTTATATTCGTACTTTAAGAAGTCCTATAAAAATTCTTGGTAATGGTGAAATTGCCACCAATTTGACTGTTCGTGCAAATAGCTTTTCCAAAACTGCTAAAGAAAAAATTCAGAAAGCTGGCGGAAAAGCAGAATTGATTCAACCTAAAACGAAAGAGGCTTAAACCGTGGCGAACAGCCTAGGAAATATCGCTAAAATTCCAGAGTTAAGAAAGCGGCTTTTATTTACTTTATTAATGTTGGGAGTTTACCGAATTGGAGTGTTTGTTCCTACTCCGGGAATTAACGTTGATGCGTTAAAAAAAATAATTTCTCAAGGTACGGTCTTTGAAATTTTTAATCTGTTTTCGGGTGGGGCTTTAGAGCAGTTTTCTGTATTTGCTTTAGGGATCATGCCGTATATTAGTGCTTCCATTATCTTACAATTGTTGACAGTGGTTCTCCCTTCATTAGAAAAATTATCGAAAGAAGGAGAGTCAGGGAAAAAAAAGATCACTCAATATACTCGCTATGGAACCATCGTTCTTTCGGTTATTCAGGGATTTGGGATCAGTTACGGTCTTGAACAGCAAGGTGTTTTGCTTCCAGGGGTAGGTGGGTTGACTTATTATTTAACTACCATTTTTACTCTTGCAGCAGGAACCAGTTTTATCATGTGGCTAGGAGAACAAATCACTGAGCGTGGAATCGGAAACGGAATTTCCCTGATCATTTTTGCAGGAATCGTTACCAGAATTCCAGGAGCATTTAGAGATGTCTGGAAAACAAAAGAACAGTTCGGGGATCTAATTGGCTTTATATTGCTTCTTGCCTTTATTGCGGCGGTAATTGCGGCAATAATTTATTGTGAGAGAGGGCAAAGAAGAATCCCGATTCAATATGCTAAAAGAGTTGTAGGGAGAAAAATGTATGGTGGGCAGTCGAGTCATCTTCCTTTGAAGATCAATTCCGCAGGTGTCATTCCGCCAATCTTTGCTTCCTCCATTATTCTTTTTCCAGCAACCTTGGCACAATTTGTAAAAAACCCTACGATTCAAGCGATTGCCACTTCATTGACTACCGGTTGGCTGCATACTATTTTATATGTCTCCTTTATTATTTTCTTTTGTTATTTTTATACTGCAGTTTCGTTTAATCCAACAGATGTTGCTGAAAATATTCGAAAATATGGTGGCTTTATACCAGGAATTCGTCCCGGAAAATCAACATCCGATTATATTGATAAAGTTTTAACCCGTATTACTTTGGGTGGAGCCCTATATGTTTCTTTGATTTGCGTGTTACCAGAAATATTAATTACCCGTTTTGGAATCCCTCGTTCGTTAGCCTCGGTTTTTGGTGGAACTTCTCTCTTAATTGTCGTGGGAGTTGCAATGG
>CAZQOW010000023.1:0-3835 GCA_964595045.1 uncultured Pseudomonadota bacterium | reverse complement strand
TTAGCCTCGGTTTTTGGTGGAACTTCTCTCTTAATTGTCGTGGGAGTTGCAATGGACACCGTCGCACAAATAGAGTCTCATCTGCTCACAAGGCATTATGATGGATTCTTAGGTGAGCGAGTAGGAAAGTTTAAAGGGAGAAGATAATTGAATTTAATTTTACTTGGTCCTCCGGGTGCTGGAAAAGGAACTCAAGGAAACAGGATTCAGGAGTTCTACTCAATTCCAAAAATTTCTACTGGAGATATGCTTCGTAAAGCAACTTCAGAAAAATCGGCTCTCGGATTAAAAGCCGAAAGCTATATGAAAGTTGGGAAGTTAGTTCCTGATGGTCTGGTTATTGAGTTAATTATGAATCGTTTGGCTGAAAGTGATTGTGCCAAAGGTTATATTTTAGATGGATTTCCAAGAACTGTCACTCAAGCAGAAGCTTTAAAAGCAAGCCTAGACTCAAAGGGTGATAAAATAGAAAAAGTAATTAATATCGAAGTAGGGGAAGAGGAATTAGTAAAAAGAATTACCGGACGTAGAGAATGTCAAAATTGCCAAAGGGTTTATCACCTGCAATTTGCTCCTCCAAAAAATAATGATTTTTGTGACCAATGCGGTAAACCGTTAATGCAACGCGAAGATGATAAAGAAGAGACGATTCGATCTAGATTTAATGTTTATAATGAAATGACAGCTCCTTTGATTGAGTTTTACAAAAAGGAAAATTTGTTAGAAACAGTTCGTGGGGATGAACCCACAATTAAAGTTTTTGATTCGATTGTTAAAGCACTTCAAAAAGCAGCTTAAAGGTTTTCATGGTAGTAATTAAATCACCGGCAGAAATAGAAAAAATTCGACGAGCAAGTCGTGTGGTTGCAAAGGTTCTTTTACAAATTAAAGATTATATTAAACCTGGAATAAGCACCTTAGAGCTTGATCGCCTTGCAGAAGAGTGGATTAGAGCAGAAGGGGCTACTCCAGCATTTAAAGGATATTTAGGTTATAAAGCGACACTTTGTACCTCTATCAATGAAGAAATTGTTCATGGAATTCCTTCTTCAAAAAGAATTTTGAAAAATGGGGATATCATCGGAGTCGATTGCGGAGCGATTATAGAGGGGTATTACGGAGATGGGGCTCATACTTTTCCGGTTGGAGATGTTTCAGAAAACACAAAAAAACTTTTAAAAGTAACGGAAGAGAGTCTTCGTAAAGGAGTCGAGCAAATGACCACTGAAAAACGGCTTTATGATATTGGGGCGGCGATTCAAAAGCATGCAGAATCGCATGGTTTTTCAGTAGTTCGGGATTATGTTGGTCATGGAATCGGTACTAAGCTTCATGAAGAGCCACAAGTACCAAATTATGGTGAACCGAACACAGGGTTTCGGTTGAAGTCCGGGATGGTTTTTGCTATTGAGCCTATGGTCAATGAAGGGACTCATGAAGCAGAATTATTATCAGATGGCTGGACTGTCGTCACAAAAGATAGAAAAATGTCGGCTCACTTTGAAGATACTATTGCAATTACCGATCATGGACCGGACATCTTAACAAAAATATGATCTGCCAGTTGAAGAGGTTGAAGTTAGTCTAAAGAGAGGATGAATATAGGTGGCGAAAGAAGAATCTATTGAAGTTGAAGGAGTAGTTACTGAGCCGCTTCCAAACGGGATGTTCCGGGTTCAACTTGATAATGGGCATAAAATTTTAGCTCATATCTCTGGAAAAATGAGAATGCATTTCATCAAAATTCTTCCTGGAGATCGAGTGAAAATGGAATTGTCTCCTTATGATTTAACAAAAGGTAGAATTACTTACAGAGCGAAATAGTTAAAAACAGTTATGAGTAATGAGTTATGAGTGAAAAACATGAACTCATAATCCATCACTCCTAACCGATCACAATTTATGAAAGTTCGAAGTTCAGTTAAAAAGATCTGTCCGAAATGTAAAGTCATTCGTCGGGCAAATGTGGTTCGAGTGATTTGTGAGAATCCTCGACATAAACAAAAACAAGGATAGCATTCAGCAATGTGCTGTCAGCCTTCAGTTTAATTTAAGCTGACTACTGACCGCCAGAAGCTGAATGTTCTTAAAAGCAACTATGGCACGTATTGCAGGGGTAGACATCCCATCCAAAAAAAGAATGGAAATTGCGCTCACTTATATATATGGAGTTGGGCGTACTCGTTCAAAAGAAATATTGAATGCAACTGGAATTAGCCCAGATTTACGGGCTGAGAAGTTGACAGATAATGATATCGCCAAAATTCGTGAATTCATTGACTCACATTATAAGGTAGAAGGAGATTTACGCCGTGATGTGTCGATGAGCATTAAGCGATTGCAAGATTTGGGAACTTACAGAGGGTCTCGACATCGTAAAAGTTTACCTGCTAGAGGCCAGCGAAGTAAAACAAATGCGAGAACTCGTAAAGGACCTCGTAAAACTGTCGCTGGTAAAAAGAAGGCACCAACTTCCAAATAATTAAGGATAAAAGTATATGGGATCGACTAAAACTCAAGATGCAAATGCTCTTCCGGAAGAGAAGAAAGAGGCATCGAAACCAGTTAAAAAGAAAAAAAATAAAAAACAGGTACAAATCGGTATTGTTCATATTCAATCAACTTTCAATAATACGTTAATCACCATTACCGATATGTCTGGAAATACACTTTCCTGGTCTTCTTCCGGATCGAAAGGGTTCAAAGGATCAAGAAAAAGTACCCCTTTTGCTGCCCAGCTCGCTGCAGAAGATGCAGCCAGAAAAGCGATGGAGTATGGTTTAAAAACAGTCAGTGTTTTTGTGAAGGGACCTGGAGCAGGAAGAGAATCCGCTCTTCGGGCAATTGCTCAGACAGGACTTCGAGTTACTTTAATTAGGGATGTCACTCCGATTCCGCATAATGGTTGTCGTCCCCCTAAGAGGAGAAGAGTGTAATGGCCAGATATACAGATGCCGTTTGTAAATTGTGTCGACGAGAAGGGGTGAAATTGTTTTTAAAGGGGGATCGTTGCTATACAGAAAAGTGTGCAATTGATCGCCGTGCGTATGCCCCAGGTCAACATGGACAAGCGAGAAGCAAATTTTCTGAATACGGAACGCAGCTTCGTGAAAAGCAAAAAGTAAAAAGAATTTATGGAACAGTCGAACGTCAATTTCGATTAGCATTTAAAAACGCTGAAAGAAAAAAAGGGGTTACTGGCGAGAATCTTTTGATTGGTCTTGAATTGAGATTAGATTCTGTTGTTTATCGTTTGGGCTTTGCTAATTCTCTCGCCGAAGCGAGACAATTAGTGAGACATCGCCATTTTATGGTCAATGGGAAACCAGTGAACGTTCCTTCATATCATTGCAAACCAGGAGACTTTGTTGAAGCGAAAGAAAAAAGTAAGAAAGTCGCTAGAATTGCTCAGTCTTTAGAATCTGTGGATCGTCGAGGAATTCCTTCTTGGCTTGAATTAGATAAAAATTCTTTCAAAGGAACAGTAAAATCGTCTCCTGAAAGAGTTGAAATGACTATGCCTATTCGAGAGCAGTTGATTGTCGAACTTTATTCAAAATAGTTTTCTTTGGAGGTATTAAATGCAAAATATTGTCTCTAAAAACTGGCGCAGTCTGATTAAGCCGAAAGTTTTAGAAATAGAAAAAGATTCGAAAAGCAATATCTATGGAAAGTTTGTGCTCAGACCTCTTGAAAGAGGTTTTGGTGTTACTTTGGGTAACAGTTTGAGACGGATTCTGCTTTCCTCCATTCAAGGCGCTGCAGTAACAAGTATTAAGGTCGATGGAGTTTTGCATGAATTTTCTTCAATTCCAGGTGTAACAGAAGATGTTAC